>JAFQJK010000016.1 GCA_017415005.1 Rikenellaceae bacterium | reverse complement strand
GTGCGTCCGAATGTTGCCCACGGGCATTCCTTCTTGATTTCTTCTTCGGTACGACGAGGCTTTTGCGGAGGCAGAATCACTTTTTCCATCATCTGTCCGATCACGCCGTCCGAGAGGACCATGACCGGTGTCAGGTATTTGAAGGCCAGGTCGAATGCCTGCCTCGTGAAATCATACATCTCCTGCACGGAGGCCGGAGCCAGCACGATCATATGGAAATCGCCGTGCCCACCCGCCTTGACGGCCTGGAAGTAGTCGCTCTGGGCCGGCTGGATCGTTCCGAGGCCCGGACCTCCCCGCGAGACGTTCACCACCACGCAGGGCAGCTCCGCTCCGGCCAGGTAGCTCAGCCCCTCGGCCATCAGGCTGATGCCGGGGCTCGACGATGAGGTCATGACCCGTTTGCCCATGGCCGCCCCGCCGTATACCATATTGATCGAGGCGGTCTCGCTTTCGGCTTGCAGAACGACCATCCCTGTCGTCTCCCAGGGGCGCATCTCCATCAGCGTCTCCAGAATTTCCGACTGCGGAGTGATCGGATAGCCGAAATAGCCGTCGCATCCGCAGCGTACCGCTGCCTCTGCCACCGCCTCGTTACCTTTCATCAGTTTTATCTCTTTCATCATTTGCTGTTTTGCTCATCAGGGTTTTTCTGGCGGTAGACCACCAGGCAGCTGTCGGGGCATACGATGGCGCAGCTCGCGCATCCGATACACCGGTCGGGGGCGGCCATCATGCTGTAATGATAACCCATGCCGTTGACTCCGGGAGCCAGCTTCAGCACATCGACGGGGCATGCTTCGACACAAACCCCGCAACCTTTGCAGCGTTCGCGGTCGATCACCACCGTTCCTTTTATTTTCGCCATAGGGAGACTGTTTCTGTTGGTTGTATGACAAATATAGCGAAAGCCGAGCGGCAAGACGAAAACTTGTTTTCAGACTTGTCCGAGGCGCATCCTATATTCTATAAATATAGCGAAAGCCGAGAGCGATCGGGAAAACTTGTTTCCGACATTGCCGAGGCACCTCCTATATTTTACAAATATATCGATCAAACGAACGGAATTTAACCACAGTATGTCCCGATATACGACGTCAAAACAGTCGATTCAACCGACAAAATACAGCAAACCAACCCGATACCTTCACGTCTGGCGCCGGTTTGGAGGCTTATCCGCGATAAAAAACCGTCCGCACCGGTCCGGTGCGGACGGTTCGTCCGTAGTTATGGCGGTCTGACTATTTGCGTTGCCTTGTCTGAGGTCGGTAGCCGACGATCCGGGCCGCGCCCCACACCAAAAGACCGAGCACGGTCCAGAGACAGAGTTCCGATACGATCGTAAGCCACCAGCTGATACGCGGCGGGTCAAAGGCGAACGGGTCCTCCTCGTATCGGAAATAGGGGTTCAGGTAGATACGTTCGCCGTCGGGGAACGCTGCCTCCACGCGAATGTAGGTGTCTCGGGGGGCGAAACGATATGCGGCTGCGGAGGCGTCGTCCGCGCTTTTGCGTACCTTACCGTCCTGTCCGACGAAAGCGATCGATTCGGCAGGCTTCGAGAAGGCGACCGAGATCGTGTCGTCCTCAAAACGGATGTCGGTCAGCCGGGCCAGATGGCGCATGGCCTCACGCTTGACAGCGGTGTCCCCGTTGCCGAAGTTGGGCATGCTCATGCCATAATGGCGCCCGGCAGCCAGTGCGTCCCGGATGTCGGTGTATTGCTGGCTGGGCGAGTAGACCATCGTACAGTGCGTGGCGATGTCGTGAGGCCGCCTGACATCATGCGAGTCGTCCCCGGACAGTATGAACGACGGGTGACCGCACGAGAGCCCTGCATCCCACCACTCCACGGCCGGAGACATGCCTGCCGCCGCCTCGATCAGCCGGTAGCCGGTGAGGTACTCCATATGTTCCGGATCGAACTGATAGGTGAACCGGGGATGGTTGACTGTCACCAAGTCGGCCCGTTTGCCGACGAGGTTGAGCACATGCTGCTTGCGGGAGAGGGTGAGCGGCAGGAAGAAGTCGCGATACCTCATTCCTTTCCAGCCGAACACCAGTTGATGGTATTTCAGCACATTATACCCGTGCTCATAAACGGGGATGGTGTACGCATCGACCGGGGGCTTGGGCAGGGTGTAATAGTCCGAGATCGCGGCGATGTCGTAGCCATAGCTTTTGTATGTCTCGATCACCTCGGGAACGGTCAGCGCCCCGTTCGTCGGCCGGTTAGGCAACAGGGAATGGGCATGGAAATTGGCTTTCCACCACCGGGGCAGGCTGTCGCCGCGGATTGAATCCGAGCGAAAGTCGACACCCTCGTAGGGGTCGTAGATCCGGCCGCCCACGAAGGGCGACGGGGTGTCGAAATCATAGATCGGCGTGAATACGTAGCTGATCAGGATCAGGAATATGTTGACGATGGCAAACAAGGCGATCGCTTTCCATATCCAACGGAAAAGGTTTTCCATAGGCGGGTTGGTAAAAAAAGGCCGTTTTATGTTCGTAAAATGCAAAGATAGGCATTTCGACATAAAACGGCCTTAACCCGGCTTAAATAAAACGTTACTTCAGGCTGTGGATCACCAGACCCGAACGGAGCTTAGGTTCAAACCATGTTGTTTTCGGCGGCATGATATTGCCGGTGTCGGCGATGTCGATCAGCTGCTTCATCGAGACAGGATACATGGCGAAAGCCACTTTCATCTCTCCGCTGTCCACCCGGCGCTGTAACTCGCCGAGACCCCGGATGCCACCGACGAAGTCGATCCGCTTATCGGTACGCAGGTCCTTGATACCCAGGATTTGATTCAGCACCAGGTCGGAAAGGATCGTCACGTCCAGTACGCCGATCGGATCGTTATCATCGTACGTACCCGGCCGGGCGGTCAGGCTGTACCACTTGCCGTCCAGATACATGCCGAAATTATGCAGGCTGTCGGGCTTGTAGATATCCCGGCCCATCTCCCTGACCTCGAAATCCTTGCCGAGCGCTTCGATCAACTGCGCGGGAGTCAGACCGTTCAGGTCTTTCACCACCCGGTTGTAGTCGATGATCTTGAGCTGGTTGTCGGGGAAAGCCACCGCCAGGAAATAGCAGTACTCTTCGTTGCCCGTGTGGTTCGGGTTGGCGGCCATCTTCTCCTGCCCCACCCGTGCTGCCGCGGCGGTCCGGTGGTGACCGTCGGCCACGTACAGGGCCGGGATTCCGGCGAAGATTTGCGTGATCCGGTCGATCACCGCCTTGTCACCGATCTTCCAGAAGTGGTGCCCGAAACCGTCCGAAGCCGTAAAGTCATACTCGGGCTTCTGGTTCTTCACCACGTCCGCTACGATCCGGTCGATCTCGGCATTGGACGGGTATGAGAAGAACACCGGCTCGATATTGGCTTCCTGGATACGCACGTGGATCATGCGATCCTCCTCCTTGTCGGCGCGGGTCAGCTCGTGCTTTTTGATCTTGCCGGTCAGGTAGTCGTCAAAGTGGCAGCAGACCACGAGGCCGTACTGAGTGCGGCCGTCCATCGTCTGAGCGTACACATAGTAATTGTCTTCCGGGTCCTGTACCAGCCATCCCTTTTCTTTCCACTGCTTGAAATTCTCGACGGCCTTGTCGTATACAGGCTGCGAGTGCTCGTCGGCAATGGGGTCGAAGTCGATCTCGGGCTTGATGATATGCAGCAGCGAACGTTCGGTCGCTTCCGCTTTGGCTTCCTGAGAGTTCAGTACGTCATACGGGCGGGACGCCACCTCTGCGGCCAGTTCCTTCGGCGGTCTGATCCCCTGGAAGGGTTTTATCTTTACCATTTTACTCTGTTTCTTCTCGATTATTTATTTACCTGGAAACGGGTGTCTCCCGAAGTGAAGAACTCTACGATCTGGCGGGCAGCAGCAAGCCCGGCATTGATATTGGCCTCGGCGGTCTCGGCGCCCATTTTCTTGGGCGTCGCAAATACGCGCGTCCCGAACTTCTCGTTGAGAACCCCTTGCATATCGGCCGCGATATCAGTGATGTACTTCAGGTCGGTGCGCTCGGCGAGTGCCTTGGCGAGACCCTCTTCGTCGATCACCTCCTTGCGGGCGGTGTTGACCAGTGTGGCGCCCTTGGGCATCTTCGTCAGCAGGTCGTACCCGATCGACTTCTTGGTCTGCTCGGTGGCAGGGATGTGCAGCGAGACATAGTCGCTCTTGCTGTAAAGCTCCTCGACCGAATCCACGGCCCATACGTCGTCGCACTTGAACACGCTCTTGTCCGATACGTACGGGTCGAAAGCGAGCACTTTCATGCCCAGCGCCTTGCCGTAGCGGCCGACGATACGGCCCACATGACCGTACGCATGGATACCCAGCGTCTTGCCGCTGATCTCGTGCCCCGTTCCGGGGTTGAACTGGTTGCGGGCCATGAAGACCATCATGCCGACGGCCAGCTCGGCTACGGCGTTCGAGTTCTGCCCCGGGGTGTTCATTACGACGATCCCCTTAGCCGAAGCGGCGGCCAGATCGACGTTGTCGTAGCCGGCGCCGGCACGAACCACGACTTTGAGCTTACCTGCGGCCTCGATCACCTCGGCCGTCACCTTATCGCTGCGGACGATCAGGGCGTCTGCGTCCTTCACTGCGTCGATCAATTTGCCCTTGTCTCCGTATTTTTCGAGCAGAGCCAGCTCGTAACCCGCCTTTTCGACAATTTCGCGGATACCGTCCACCGCTTCTTTGGCGAACGGCTTATCTGTTGCAACTAATACTTTCATTTCGAAACCTTTTATGGAGTGGAAAAAAACGGCCTTCTCGACTTTCCTCGGCCGGTATGTGACAAAAACAGCCATCGGCTATTTGACGTGCATCTTCTCGAACTCCTGCATGCAGTCGACGAGCGCCTGAACGCTTTCGATCGGCAGGGCGTTGTAGCACGAGGCACGGAAGCCGCCCACCAGGCGATGTCCCTTGATACCCACCATGCCTTTGCCCTTGGCGAACTCGAGGAACTCGCCGGCCAGCTCCTGATAAGGCTCGGCCATCACGAAGCAGATGTTCATCAGCGAGCGGTCCTCCTTAACGGCGGTACCCACGAACATCGGGTTACGGTCGATCTCGCCGTACAGCAGGTCGGCTTTGGCCTGGTTGCGCTTCTGGATTTCTTTCACGCCGCCGATCGACTTCACCCATTTGAGGGTCTCCTTGAGCACGAAGATCGGGAAAACGGGAGGCGTGTTGAACATCGAGTCGTTGGCGATATGGTTGCGGTAATCCACCATCGACGGCAGAGGACGCGAAACCTTGCCGAGCAGGTCCTCGCGTACGATCACGAACGTGACGCCGGCAGGACCCATATTCTTCTGGGCACCGCCGTAGATCATGCCGTATTTCTTCACGTCTACCGGACGGCTCAGGATGTCCGAGCTCATATCGGCCACGACGGGAACCGGCGAGTCGATGTCAGCCTTGTATTCGGTGCCGTAAATGGTATTGTTCGAGGTGATGTGCAGGTAGTCGATGTCGGTCGGGATATTGAAACCCTTGGGGATGTAGGTGAAGTTCTTATCCTCCGAAGAAGCGAGCACTTCCACTCCGCCGAACAGTTTGGCCTCCTTGATCGCTTTCTTCGACCACACACCCGTGTTCACGTAGCCGGCCTTCTTCTCCAGCAGGTTGTACGGGACATAGCAGAACTGCGTGCTGGCACCGCCGCCCAAAAACAGAATCTTATACTCTTCCGGAATGTCGAGCAGCTCGCGGAAAAGCGCCGCAGCCTCGTCGTTCACTGCCTCGAAATCCTTCGTGCGGTGCGAGATCTCGAGGATCGACAGGCCTGATCCGTTGAAATCCAGCACGGCCTTGGCCGCATTTTCAATTGCTTCGCGCGGCAGGATAGACGGGCCGGCATTAAAATTATGTTTTTTCATAACTGCACTAAATATTTTGGTTTATACTCGTTGGATTAAGAGAGGCAAAGTTATCAAAAATATTTTTCATATCCGTCAAAACCAGTGGCCTTTTTTATCTGCTGAGCCCATTTCCGATACCGTGCACGGGCACACAAAAAGGGGCGGCACGAATAGTTGTATATCGTGATTTTTTAGCTACTTTTGTGCACCAAACGTTACGTCCCCATGATCAGATCCATGACCGGCTACGGCAAAGCCGAAATCACGACCGGCACCAAGAAAATCACAGTCGAAATACGCTCTCTCAACAGCAAGCAGCTCGACCTGACGGTCAAGTTGCCGTCGATCTACCGCCAATGCGAGTACGACATCCGCAGCGAGGCGGCCCGGAGGCTGCAGCGGGGCAAGGTGGATATCTATGTGTCATACGAGACTGCTGCCGGGGCCAATACGGTCTCGATCAATGGAGCCGCTTTCGCCGACTATCTCCGCCAGCTCAGCGAGATCGCGGCCGCAGCACAGGTCGACATGGCCGACGCGGCCGTCAAGGCAGCGCTGATGCCTGCCATTCTGCGGCTTCCCGAGGTGGTCCAGAACGATACGTCCGCCGTCTCCGAGGAAGAGCTGGAAGCCCTGATGGCCGCCGTGCGCGGTGCGCTCGACCGGATCGACGAATTCCGCATACAGGAAGGGGCCATCCTGATCGCCGACCTGCTGCGCCGGATCGACAGGATCGAGGCATACAAAGCGGAGGTCGAGCCTTACGAAAAGCAGCGTACCGAGACGATCCGCGCCCGTATCCGCGAGAACATCGCGTCGATGGGTATCGAGATCGACCGCAACCGTCTGGAGCAGGAGATGATCTTTTACATCGAGAAGCTCGACGTGACCGAAGAGAAGGTCCGGCTCACGAACCACTGCAAGTATTTCCGCGAGGTGGCGGCCGGCGAGGAGGCTCCGGGCCGCAAATTGGGCTTCATCGCGCAGGAGATCGGCCGAGAGATCAATACGCTGGGCTCCAAGTCAAACGAGGCCAATATGCAAAAGATCGTGGTCGGCATGAAAGATGAGCTGGAGAAGATCAAGGAACAGGTATTGAACTTATTATAATTACGGCATAAGTCTGACGCAACATGGACTCACATTCGAAAAACGGCAAACTGGTTATTATCTCGGCTCCGTCGGGCGCCGGCAAGACCACGATCATCAAAGAGCTGCTGGCCCGTTTCCCCCGGCTCGAATTCTCGATCTCGGCCACGAGCCGCGCGCCCAGGGGCAATGAGGTCAACGAGAAGGATTACTATTTCCTGACCCGGGACGAGTTCATGCAGCGTGTCCGCGAGGGCGAGTTCGTCGAGTGGGAGGAGGTCTATGCCGGTAATTGCTACGGTACGCTGCGTCTTGAGCTCGACCGTATCTGGACCAAGGGGAATGTGATCATCTTTGACGTGGATGTCAAGGGAGGCATGAACCTGAAGAACATATTCGGTAAGCGGGCGCTCTCGATCTTCATTATGCCGCCGTCGATCGAGGAGCTGCGCAACCGGCTGATCGGCCGTGCCACCGATTCGATCGAGACGATCGAGAAACGGGTGGCCAAGGCCGAGCATGAGCTGGCCTATGCCAAGCAGTTCGACGTGGTCGTGATCAACGACAATCTCGATCGCGCCATTGCCGAGACCGAGCGCGTGATCGCCGATTTCATCTCCTGAGGCGATGAAGCGGACCGTCGTTTACTCCGGTTCGTTCAATCCCGTGCATAACGGGCATGTCTCCATTGCTGAATACCTGATTGCCAACCGGCTGGCCGACGAGGTCTGGCTGGTCGTCTCTCCCCGGAACCCGTTCAAGGCAGCCGCCGGGCTGGCTCCCGAACAGGACCGGCTGGCTATGGCCGGGCTGGCTGCCCGGAGTTCCCGGTACCCGGACCGGATACGTTCCTGCGATATCGAACTGGGACTGCCCCGCCCTTCCTATACGATCGATACGCTTCATGCCCTGTCGGCACGCCATCCCGGGCGCGAATTTGTGCTGCTGATCGGGGCCGACAACCTCGGACGCCTCGACCGGTGGAAATCCAGCGACGTCTTGCTGCGCGACTATCCGGTCTGGGTCTATCCCCGGGAGGGCTATACCCCCACGGCTATACCGGAACAGGTGCAGTTGCTGGCAGATGCTCCCCTGCTCGATTTTGCAGCTACGGACATCCGGCGGATGCTCAGCCGCGGAGCATCTCCCGAATCCCATCTCCCCGCTGCTGTCTGGGCGTACATTCAAACCCATTGTCTCTATGGAATCCGCAGATAGCCCGGCTGCCGAGATCGACCGGTTAAGCGAAGCGATCGCCCGAACCCCGGATGACGCGGCGCTCCATTTCGAACGCGGCAGGCTGTATTACAAGCAAGGATACCTCGACAAGGCGCTGAACGACTTTATCCGGGTCCGCCAGCTCGATCCGGCGCATACCGAGGCGGCCCACTACGAAGCGATGTTGAAGGAGATATTCGCGTTCCGGCATATGGATATGTACAACCCCTGAAATCGGGGAGATCCCAGGCAAGGCAGGCAGCCTCAAGGACCGCCTGCGTTGTGTGCTGTCGGGTGGTTATTCGAAACGATATTGTCCGATCCGGCTGAATCCGCGCAGCACGTCATCGGCTCGCATACGCTTTTTACCGGCCAACTGGAGCTCGTCCAACAGAATATATCCATCGGCGCACCCTACCCGGATCGCTTTCTTTCCATCCGTTACGATCGTACCCGGAGCGGTGGACGGACCTTTCTCGAATCGCGCAGAGAAAACTTTCACCCCGATCGGCGCCGCGGTTGTCCCGGCTGTATCCCTCAGCTCGCTCCATGCACCCGGATAGGGCGAAAGGCCCCGGATCAGGTTGACGATCGCGACGCCCGGCCGGTGCCAATCGATCCTGCAGGTCTCCCTGAAAATCTTGGGGGCCGCTTTATATGCACCTTCGGCTTGTGGTTGCGGAAAGGGTGCGGCAGTACCCGAGGCTATCTTTTCGACCGTTTCGACAACGAGTCCGGTTCCCGCCTCCATCAGCTTGTCATGGAGCGTACCTGCATTATCATCTGCCGAGATACGGACAGCGACCTGCCCCAGAATGTCCCCTTTGTCGATCTCGTGGTTCAGCATGAAGGTCGTGACCCCGCTGACCGTATCGCCGTTGATGACGGCCCAGTTGATCGGCGCCGCGCCCCGGTAATCGGGCAGTAGCGAGGCGTGGAGGTTGAACGTTCCGAGACGGGGAGCGCTCCAGATCACCTCGGGAAGCATCCGGAAGGCAATGACGATCCCCAGATCGGCATCGAGCGCCTTAAACTGCTCGACAAATGCCGGGTCTTTCAGCTTCTCGGGTTGCAAGACCGGAAGCCCGACCGATGCGGCGTATTGCTTGACGGCGCTTTCGTGGACTTTCAATCCCCGGCCGGCCGGTTTGTCCGGCATCGTCACGACGGCGACAATGTTATATCCCGACTCGACCAGCCGGCGCAAGGGGCCCACGGCAAAATCGGGCGTCCCCATATATACGATCCGCAACTGCTTCGCCTCCATTCCGCGCCGTTTAATGTTTGTGGAACAATCCCAACGTATGTCCCATGACCATCTCTTTGGTCTCGAGGTACTTCTCGTTGTACTTGTTGGGCTCGATCACGATCGGGACGTTCTCCACGATCTCCAGGCCATACCCTTCGAGACCGACGCGTTTGAGCGGGTTGTTGGTCATCAGGCGCATCTTATGGATGCCGAGGGCATGCAGGATGCTCGCCCCCACCCCGTAATCGCGCTCGTCTACTTTGAAACCGAGCATCAGGTTGGCCTCGGCGGTATCGTACCCCTCTTCCTGCAATTTGTATGCTTTCAGCTTGTTGCTCAGTCCGATGCCCCGGCCTTCCTGGCTGAGATAGACGATCGCTCCTTTGCCGGCCTTGTCGATCATGCGCATCGCCTCGTGCAGTTGCGGTCCGCAATCGCAGCGGTACGATCCGAAAATGTCTCCCGTCATACACGACGAATGGACCCGGACAAGGATCGGCTCATCTTCGTTCCACTCGCCTTTGAACAGGGCGATATGCTCGACTCCGTTACTTTTCTGCACGAACGGGATGGCCTTGAAGTCCCCCCATTGTGTCGGCATTTTGACCTCGACCCCCTGCTCGACGATCGAATCGGACTGCAGGCGGTACGCGATCAGGTCGGCGATCGAGATGATCTTCAGACCGTGTTTCCGGGCGATCTCCAGCAGTTGGGGCAACCGCGCCATGGTCCCGTCCTCGTTCATGATCTCGATCAGCGCCCCGCCCGGCTCCAGCCCGGCAAGACGGGTCAGGTCGATCACGGCCTCGGTATGTCCGGGGCGCCGCAGCACGCCGCGGTCCTTGGCGCGTAGCGGGAAAATATGTCCGGGACGTCCCAGGTCCTGCGGCCGGGTGGCCGGATCGATCAATGCACGGATCGTCGCGGCCCGGTCGGCAGCGGCCACGCCTGTCGTGCATCCGTGGCCCAGCAGGTCGACCGAGATGGTGAACGGCGTACCGAGCAGCGAGGTGTTGTCGGCCACCTGCATATCGAGCTCCAGCTGGCGGCAGCGCTCCTCGGTCAACGGGGCGCACAGCACGCCCCGGCCGTTGTGAAGCATGAAGTTAACGATCTCGGGCGTGATCTTCTCGCCGGCAACAATAAAATCGCCTTCATTCTCACGGTCTTCATCATCGACCACGATGACTACTTTCCCGGCCCGGATATCTTCGATGACCTCTTCCACGCTGTTCAGAGGACTTTTCTTGGTCTCAGTCATATTTGTTTTTTCTTTTGATTAATCCATGAAAGAACGATCTGGCCCGCTTGTAGCGCACATAATACCATTCGGCGTTCAGCAAGTTGGAGTCGTTGGTCGCCTTGTAGGTCAGGAATAAGGCGATCGGCATCAGGATAAAGGTCGAGACCCACATGCCCATGAACGAATCCCACGTCCCCTCCCGCGCCATTTTCTCGCCCGTGATGCTGATAACGTAATATACCACAAAGAACGATACGGACACTACAATAGGCATGCCCAAGCCTCCCCGACGGATGATGGCACCGAGGGGCGCCCCGATCAGGAAAAAGATCAGAATCGAGATCGGCAGCGACCATTTCCGGTGCCACTCGACCTTGAACCGGTAGAGGTTCATCAGGGCCTCCTTGGCGTTCTCCTCATCGAAAGTGAACATGCTTTTCGAACTGGCCGCATTGCTTTTGGCGGTCATGTAAACCGACATTTTCTGAGCGAGCTGCGAGGTGTCGAGCGAGGCAATGGCATCCATTTCACGGGCATACACTTTGTGGACGGGGAGCGTGTCTTGCGCCAGCGATTCGTCATACCTGAACAGGTATTGCTGCATCAGGGGCGAGTACGAACGGGCATTCGACCGGTTGACCTGCATCTCCAGGGAGTCTATGCCCTGCCTCAGCTCGGCGACGTTGCGTGTCTGGCTGTTGCTGAAGGATGACATGTCCGTCCGCTCCATGTCGAACCCTTCGAGCGGGATCACGGCATTCTGTACATCAAAATCATAACGCGTGAATTCGTTTTCCTTGTACCAGTTGTATTGCCGGCTCTCCTCATAGGTTTGCCCGTTGTAGAGCGTCACCATCAGGTAGCGCTTGTCCGCCGACAAGCCGATATAGCCCGAATCGGCCACCGTGGTGGTCATTTTGTTATAGTTGCTGTTGTCGTAGATCAGGACGTCGGTCAGCAGGTGGGTCTGGGGGTTCTGATGTCCGACCCGGATGCTCATGTTCTCGATACCGTTGAAAAATATCCCGTCCTTGAACTCGATGGTCTGTTTTTGTTTCCGGATATCGTAGATCAGGGCCTTCATCTTTTTCATCGAGTACGGCACCAGGTTGTTGGCGACAAAAAAGCTGCCGATGGAGATAAAGACGATGACAATGGTCAGCGGCTTGATGATGCGCGGAAGCGAGATGCCTGCCGATTTGAGGGCGAGAAGCTCGTAATGCTCCCCCAGATTGCCCATAGTCATGATGGCGGCCAGCAGCGTGGCCAGAGGCAGTCCCATGGGGATCAGCGTGGCGGCCGCGTACATCATCAGCTCAAGGATCACGTTGAGAGACAGGCCCTTCCCGACCAGCTCATCGATGTATCGCCACATGAACTGCATAATCAGTACGAACATCACGATGAAGAACGTCAGGATCATCGGTCCGAAGTACGATTTGAGGATGAACTTGTGGATGGTCTTCATAGACTATGCTTTCCGCCTTTTGCCGTACAAAGGTAATAGTTTTACCACAATAAGCGTAACGGTCAATACAAATATTGTAGAGGCGCCCGAGGGGATGTCGGTCTTGTAACTGACGTACAATCCGAGAAAGGTCCCGACCGCCGCAACGGCCGATGCGAGGACCAGCATCCGGCTGAACGAGCGGCTCATCGTATTGGCGATGACCGCAGGGATAGTCAATAAAGAGATGAGGAGCACGATGCCAACCACCCGAATGGACAATACGATGGCAACGGCCGTAAGTACGATCATCAGGTAGCTTATCAGCCGCGTCGGGATGTTCTGGCTGCGGGCGAACTCCCGGTCGAATGCAACGTATAGGATCGGACGGTAGATCAATGTAAACAAGAGGAGCAGGATCATGTCCAGCCCGGCCAGTGCAAAGAGGTCGGCATGAGTGACAGTCAATATGTTACCGAACAGGAAACTCATCAGGTTGGGCGCGTAGCCCGGAGTCATATAGATGAAAATGATGCCGATGGCCATACCCAGCGACCAGAGCATACCGATGGCCGAATCCTCGCGGATACGCCCGCGGCTGGAGACCGTCTCGATACCCAAAGCGGCGAGAATGGCAAAGACCAGCGCTCCGCCTATGGGATTGATCCCCAGGTAGTAGGCCATACCGATCCCCCCGAATGAAGCGTGCGTGATACCTCCGCTGAGAAATACCAGCCGGCGGCAGACAATGTAGGTCCCGATGATGCCGCAGGCGATACCCGAGAGCAGGCAGGCGATCGTTGCGTTGGCGAGGAACTGATATGTGATAATTTCCTTGAAGAATTCCATGATTGCCAATGGATTATGGCTTCGTATACCGAATGATGCCCGACATGCGATAAGGTTACAAAGCTACGCAATAAATTCCGGAAAACGGGAGGGATTTCCACAAAGGCCGAAGAATTATTGAGCGGTTTTTACTTTCTTTGCGGGAAATCCCTGCGTTGTATACCGGGAGCAAACAAGACGGATGCCATGAGCAAATACTTGTGTATAATAACGTTGTGCGTGGCCCTGGCAGGCGCAGTGTCCTGTCGGAGCGAGCATTTCCACATACGGGGCAACATTACCGGGCTGAACGACTGCGAAGTTTACCTGAAAGTATATGAACGCGCTCTGAGAACGATCGACAGCACCCGCATGACGGACGGTCGCTTTGTATTCGATATGCCTCCCATCCTACCGGATATGGTCTATGTGAGCTTCGAAGGGTATGAGGATTTCTTTGTGCCGGTGATCATCGAGGATCACAACATCTATATATCGGGGAACTTCAATTATCCGGATGCCATGGAGGTGACCGGATCGCCGGCCAACGAGGATTTCAGCCGGCTGAAAGACCAGGTGAGGTGGCATGAGATACAGCTCGGGGCCGTTGAACTGGAGCTGTCGCGGGAGGATTGGCGCGAGCAGGATTCGACCGAGCGTCGGCGACTGGAAAGGGCCCGGGACAGTATCTCCAATCTGGTGGCAACGGCGCAGGCGCGGTTCGTGCGTGCCAATCCGGCAAGCCTGGCATCGGCTTTCCTCGTGGCCCGGCAACTGACCGACAGTACGGACCGGAGGACGGCCGATTCGCTTATCCGCCAATTGGATACGACTGCCGTGAGGAGCGCTTTCGTGGACAGGCTGCGGCGTCAGCGGGCGTATGGGCGATAGCGATGTCGGAATGACATCAAAATGACGGCATGCCGACACAGGGCGTATCATCACCGCCATTTCGGCGGCACGGGGACAACGCCACGCAATTTTTCGTATCTTCGCGCTGCACTTCAAAACCGATCATGATGTCCGGACCTAAAAAAGTCAGTTTTCACACCCTGGGATGCAAGCTAAATTTCTCGGAGACCTCGACGATCGCCCGGCAGTTCGAGGCGGGCGGCTTCGTACGCGTCGCGGACCGGGAGCCGGCGGACATCTGCGTGGTGAACACCTGCTCGGTCACGGAGCATGCCGATAAGAAATGCCGTAACATCATCCGCAAGCTGGTGCGCGAAAATCCGGGAGCGGTGATCGCCGTTACGGGGTGCTATGCGCAGCTCAAGCCGCAGGAGATCGCCGCCATTGAGGGCGTCGACCTCGTGGTGGGCAATCAGGACAAGGGAGAGCTTTACCGCTATGTGTCGGAGCTCGGCAGCCGCGGCGGTGCCGTGGTCTATGCCTGTGAGGCGGAGGAGCTCACGTCGTTCTTCGCGGCGTTCTCGTCGGGCGACCGGACGCGGGCGTTCCTGAAGGTGCAGGACGGGTGCAGCTACAAGTGCTCGTATTGCACGATCCCCTATGCGCGGGGCGAGAGCCGCAACATCCCGATCGCCGATGTGGTGGCCGAGGCGCGGCAGATCGCCGCGGGGGGACAGAAAGAGATCGTCATCACCGGGATCAACACCGGCGACTTCGGCCGAACGACCGGGGAGCGGTTCATCGACCTGCTGCACGCGCTGGACGCGGTGGAGGGGATCGAGCGTTACCGCATCTCGTCGATCGAGCCGAACCTGCTTACGGACGAGATCATCGACCTGACGGCCCGTTCGGCCAAGTTCCAGCCCCACTTCCACATCCCGCTCCAGAGCGGGTCGGACCGGATACTCGGGCTGATGCGCAGACGCTACACGACAGCGCAGTTCGCCGCGCGGATCGGGGCGGTACGGGAGCGAATGCCCGGCGCGTTCATCGGGATCGACGTGATCGCCGGCTTCCCGGGCGAAAGCGACGGGGATTTTGAAACGGCGTACCGCTTCCTCGAAAGCCTCGCCCCGGCTTTCCTGCATGTGTTCCCCTACTCGGAACGGCCGGGAACGCCGGCGATCGGGTTCCCGGACAAAGTGGCGCCGCCGGTGGCCGCAGCGAGGGTGCGGAGGCTCACGGAGCTGAGCGACCGCCTGCACCGTGAGTTCTGTATGCGGCGCGCGGGCAGCGAGGCCCGGGTATTGGTCGAAAGTACGCGCCGGGGAGGGGCAATGTTCGGGTTTACGGAGGAATACGTGAAGGTCGAGATGCCGTTCGACCGGACACGGATCAACACGATCTGCCGGGTACGGCTCGGGGAGCTGCTTCCGAACGGGAACCTGCAGGCGACGATTATCGGCTGAACAGGATGTTTTGGCTGCAATTTTCCTATCTTTGTTAGCGATGGCCGCACAGGGATCGGACCAAAGGATCTCAGGATCGTGAATACGCTCATTGTCGGTGCGGCGTCGGGTGCCGTACGAGCTTTATATCCGGGAAGGGCACGCACATTGTGCAGGAGGCGGGAATGGCAGACGGGATAAGGGGCGTGGAAAGTATGCAAGAACCTGCCCGCACGGGCATGAATATAAACAACCAAATTAAATGAGGATGCGGTAAGCATTGTCGATTATGGGAATACGTAAAAAGATCCTGGTCGGATTTGTCAGTCTCGGGTTCCTGCTCTTCTTCTCGGGCATCGTGTCGCTGGTCGAGCTGACGCGGCTGGGACGGGCGACGCAGAGCCTGCTCGAGACGAGTGCCAGCAACATGGAGCAGGCCAAGAAAATGCTCGATGCCGTGCAGGAACAGAACACGGCGCTGCTGCAGATGGCCATTCTGGGCAACAAACAGTATGACTCGCTCTACCTGGCGGGACGCAACAGCTTTGACAAGGCGCTGGCCGAGGCGACAGTGACGATACGGGACCTCTCGGAGCTCGACTCGGTATATGCGGCCCGCGAGCGCTATAACGCCGTGATAGACCACCACTTCAGCAGTCAGGCCACGGAAGACCACATCCCGTGGTTTATCGATACGTACAAGACCTCGTATTATGAGCTGACCACCGCGATCAAGAACTACATGATCGACGCGCAGAGCACGCTCGGCAACAAGGCCGCCCGCCTGGAGAACAACGCGCACCGCGCAACGGTCCCGAGCGTGATCGCGCTCGGCGTGGCGATCCTGGTGATCATCATCTTCTTCTACTTTATCGACCTCTACTTCGTCCACCCGGTGACGGGCATCACGCAGGCGCTGCAAAACTACCTGAACCAGAAGATCCCGTTCAAGGTGACCATGGAAGGGAAGGATGAAGTGTTCAGGCTCAAGGAACTGATCGAGAAGCTAATCATGCTGGCCAAAAAGAGCGAATAAGAAAACGGGCGCTATGAGGTTCAATATCATATTACGCTATGTGGGATTGACGCTGCTGCTCAATGCGGTGTTCATGCTGCTCTCGGCAGGCATATCGCTGATGAACAACGTCGATACGGCCTTCTACCCGTTGTTGCTGAGCGTGATCCTTACGACGGTGCTCGGTGCCTTCCCGCTCATCTTCGTCGAGAAGGGCGAGCAGATCACCTCGAAAGAGGGCTATGTGATCGTGATCGGGGCATGGCTCGTGTCGTGCTTCGCCGGGATGCTCCCCTACCTGCTCTGGGGCGGCGAGTTCAGCCTCGCGAACGCCTGGTTCGAGAGCGTGTCGGGATACACGACCACCGGGTCGACCATCCTGAACGATGTGGAGGCCGTGCCGCGCGGACTGCTGTTCTGGCGCTCGTCGACCCACTGGCTCGGCGGTGTCGGGGTCGTGATGTTCGCACTCGTCGTGCTTCCCTCGCTGGGGCGCACGAAGCTTACGCTGTCGAGCGTGGAGCTCTCGCCGCTGGCCAAGGATAACTTCCGCTACCGCACGCAGAAGACCTACCAGATCCTGCTGATGGTGTATGTGGGACTCACGGCGGCCTGTACGGTGCTGCTCAAGATCGCCGGCATGAACTGGTTCGATGCGGTCAACCATGCCTTCTCGACGATCGCAACGGGCGGATTCAGCACGAAGAACCAGAGCATAGCCTATTTTGACAGCGCATGGATCGAGGTCATTCTCATCGTGTTCATGGCTATTGCCGGGCTTCACTTTGGATTGATTTTTGCAACCCTGACCGGAAAAAAGAACAATATCTTCCGGTCGGAGGTGGCCAGGTATTACCTGCTGTCGATCGCGGCGGCTTCGGTGGTCATCGGCGTGAGCCTGTGGCACTCGGGGATCTATCCGACCCTTGTCAGCGCGTTGCGGTACGGGACGTTCCAGCTCGTAACGATGGCGACCACGACCGGATTTGCGACAGCCGACTCGACGCTGTGGACCCCGCTGGCCATCATACTGCTGATTCTGTTCAGCCTGCAATGCGCCTGCGCGGGATCGACGGCGGGCGGTATCAAGTGCGACCGGGTGCTGTTGTCGGTGAAAGTGATCAAGGCGCGGCTGCTGCAACAGCAGCACCCCAATGCGATCATCCGGATCAAGTTGAACAACATCGTGCAGGACAACGACTTCGTGAACCTGGCGATGCTTTTTATCGTTTTGTACTTACTTTTACTGGGATTGGGTACGATCGTCGTGACCGCGCTGGGCGTGGACCTGATGACCTCGTTCTCGGCCCTCGTGGCCTCGATGGGCAATGTGGGACCCGGGTTCGGGCAGGTAGGGTCGATGGACAACTACTCGGGCTTGCCGGCCGTTGTCAAGTATATCTGCACGCTCTATATGCTGCTCGGGCGTCTCGAGATATTCGGCCTGATCCAGTTGTTCCTAATCAAATGGTGGAGATAGTGATATGGTGAAGAACAGATTGCGGTGGGGCATCATAGCAGCCTGTCTGTTACCGCTTTGCGGTCAGGGACAGGTCAAGGCACGCGTGGCCGGACTGGAGACCAATGAAACATACATGAAGTTGCTGGCCGACGAGCAGGCACTGATCCTGCGCGAAGACTCGGTGATACGCGTGATCGAGAAGACCCGGAAGCAGTTCGGGGAGAGCGACGGCGAACAGCGCTCGAAGCTGGGGGCGGATATCCTCAAGCTCGAGGATATGCTGTTCGACGTGCGCAACCAGATGGGGATCGTGACCGGACAGGCCAACCAGATCGAGCAGGAGTTCATCATGAACAACCTCGACGGGACAGCGGTCCCGGCAATGCCTACGGCCGCCCCTGCCGGGGGCGGCCCCCAGTCGGCCAACCTGATCGAGAACGGCTACTTCAGGCAGAACCTCGACCCGGGCGACTACGCGGCATTGCGGAGGGCCCAGGGCAATGAGCAGGCGGTGCCTATGCTGATCGTCCGGTTCGCCCGGCGGCACGGACGCGCGGCCTATCTGGCCGAAGCGTACGGACAGGCTGCAACAGCAACCCAGGCGGACAGCCTCTATGCGCTGTACGAAGAGGTTATGCAGGCCAACCGGCAGACGGCCGATTCGGTCGCCACGATCTGGCGTAAGATATATGACGATAAGGTATATGCGTACACATACCTGCTCGATAAGATGAACCGGAGCGGCGAGCTCGCCGAGTTCGAGGAGAAGACCCGGCAGATGCGCGACGAGCAGGCCGGGCTGTCGGGCCTATATGCCTCGGACGCGATCGCGTTCTATCCGCTCGAAAAAAGCCTGCTGACAGGCTACGAGCTCAGGCTGGCCGAGCTGCTGAAGCTCGACAAGGCCAGGGACTCGCTGACGAAGGCGGCGGCCAAAGTGGCCACGGGACCGATCGAGCTGCCGCGGGTCGAACTGGAGGAGCGCGTGTTCATCAACTACCAGCCGGTAGCGTTCTCGTCAACGCCCAAATACACGGCCCGGAACCCGATCCCGGACGACACGGTGTACCGGAAAGGGACGGTGTACAAGCTGTTGGTGGGAACCTACACGAAGAAACAGGTGCCGTCGCTGTTCAGGGGGGCCTACCCGATCAGTTGCGGAGTGGCTGAGGACGGCCGGTACAGGTACTTCCTCGGGGCCTACGCGACATTGGCAGAGGCTGAGGAGGGACTCGGCAAGGTGAAAGCGCGCGGATTCCGCCGGCCGGAGATCGTCGTCTGGGAGGACGGTGTGTACCGCAATATCACGGCGGCCCAGGAAGCCGGGACTGAGGCGGGCGGCAGTGCGGCGCTCTTCCGCGTGGAGATCACCTCGGATCACGGTTCGCTGCCCGAAGAGGTGCGGACGGTGATCCATGAACTCGCGCCCGGCAAGGAGGTCTCGCGATCGGGCCTGCCTGACGGCCGGTATGTGTTTGCGATCGGCACGTTTGATACGCGCGAGGCTGCCGACGGCATTGCAGATGCGGTCCGCCGACAAGGCGGCATGGAGACGAGCGTGCTGGAGATCAAAGAGTGATTCGGCCCAGGGGGCGGACGTGTGGCGGCAGGTATGCGGCATGTCGGCGGGGAGATCGTATCGGCGCCCGGTACGATCGGGTGCAGCATTCGGATATAAGCCGTCGATCGTATGGCAGGGGGGCGGACCGCAAGCTGGCGGCCCGTTAAGGAGATGGCGCGGCATATAGGCTCGCAGGTCGATCCGAAGGTTTACCGCCAAAGGGAATGGGATTCCGGGCCAACGTCGCTCTCCCTGGCGTCACGTACTGTGCGAGGACGGGATCAGGCAGCGAGGTCTCACGGGCCGCGGGCCGGATGTCGCACGTCGCATGGGCCATACAGCGATCAAGCAGCGGGGACAAAAGCTTTTGTCCCCGCTGCTTTTGTACGGATCCGGGTCTAATTCTGCAAGTATTTGTCGACACAGAGGTCCAGATCGGCGACCTCGAACAGATGCAGGTCGGCTGCCGGAAATGCGCCCGAGGGAACCTCGGCCGTATAGATGTCGGAAAAGTCGTAAGCGACATCGGTCGTAAGCCACTGCCAGAGTTGCGGGTAAACGTCCCGGATGTGCTTGTTCTCGGCCGGGTAGTTGAACCAGTCGAAGCCACACACGTTGTTGTCCTGATCAAGATAGGACTGCCCCGTATTGGTGATCACCAGCCCGTAAGGTAACCCTTCCTTGTCGAAGGAGCGGTCGAGATAGACGGTCGAAAGCGCATAGAGCTCGGTGCCTCCGTCGACCACGATATACCATTCGACCCGAGGCGCCCCCGAGGCAGTATACTTCGACATATCCCAGCAGCGGATCGTTGAGCCGAGGTATTCGCGCCATCCGGCGAGAGATGGATCACGCGGAAAAAAATTGGGCTCGGGGCCCTGCGTGTTGACGTAGCCCTCCTGACTGCGGAAATACTGGGTGCGGCAATCGGCGCCGTCGGGAGTGAGCAGTCCCTTGAACACTTCATAATCTCCCTTATAGACGATGCAACCCAGCCGGATCGGCTTGCGCGAGCCCAGGGCGACGGGTTGGATGCCGAAACCGAAGCGGTTGCCCCGGATCTGATACTTGACATGGAACACAAGGTCGTTGTAATCGTAGTCGGCAGAGCGGGAATCCTCGAAGCAGACCACCTGATAGAGTTTCGCCCTGTTCTCGGTCAGGACATTGGGATATTCATCGGCCGGGACGAAACGGCAGGTGATCCCGCCCTCCCCCCTGGCGGCCGCGGCCCCTCTTGGAAGCTGGATCGTCATCGGCGAGGCTGCCTCGGCAATCACCTCGCCGGCTGCGATGACCTGGGTGATGTGGCCTGAGCGGACAGGCACATCGAACGCCTCGGTCGTCGTCAGGCGGTCGACCTCGGCTGCGGCTTGTGCATCGGGTTGGGTGTCTTCGCCCCGCGGGGCCGGTTCTTTGACGCAGGAAGCCGTAAGCGCCAGAGCCATCAGGACCAATAACTTTTTCATGACAGATTGTTTAAGTGCGTATGCCCGGAAAAGAGGCAATCGCCATTGTGTGCATCAAAGGTATATTATAATTCACAACAATAAAAATATACCGGGGATAATATTTTGACAATCAACCGTTGTAAAAAAAAGGAAGATGCCGAGGCAAGGCGGCACCTCATGGTTACGGGTTGTTGCGGGCGAACGATCGTCCCGGCGAAAAGCGGCGGCGCGCTGTGAAAAACGGAATATTTTGTATCTTGGGAAAAGATTTTGCCGGCGCGGTGCCGGGAGTGGACATAAACGAACGCCTATGTGGTTGATTATTACGCTTATCATTGTAGGATTGATCCTGATCGTGGCTGAGCTGGTGCTGCTGCCCGGACTGTCGGTGGCCGGCATTTGTGCGCTGCTGGCCCTTGCCGGGGCATCATACCTGGCATTCGGTCAGTTCGGAACGACGGTCGGGGTGATCACGCTGATCGTGATCATCGTGCTGGCGGTTGCCGTGACGGTCGTGTCGCTTCGGGCCAACACCTGGAAGCGGCTCTCGCTCAAGAGCACGATCGACAGCGCATCGATACCCACGCCCCAGGAGCATAACATCCGGATCGGGGATTGCGGCGTGGCGCTCACCCGCCTCGCTCCGATGGGCAAAGTCGTGATCAACGGAACCACGATCGAAGCCAAAACGGTCGATGCGTTCATCGACCAGAAAAAGGAGATCGAGGTGATCGGATTCGAGAACTTCAACGTGGTGGTCAAGAAAAAGGGCTGAGCTGCAACGGAGCGACTAACTCACACTAAAAACAGATAAATTATGGAAGGAATTGGATTATTGGTGCTGTTTGCCTTTCTGGGCATCGTACTGCTGTGGCTGATCTTTTACTTTATCCCGATCGGGTTGTGGTTCTCGGCCCTCGTGTCGGACGTGCGGCTCAGCCTGTTGCAGCTGATCCTGATGCGCTGGCGTAAGGTCCCCCCCTCGACGATCGTTTCGGCGATGATCGAGAGCACCAAGGCCGGCCTGAAGCTTAACGCCAACGAACTCGAGGCCCACTACCTGGCCGGCGGTAACGTGCCCAACGTGGTACACGCGCTGGTATCGGCCCAGAAGGCGAGCATCAACCTCGACTTCAAGATGGCGACAGCCATCGACCTGGCAGGCCGCGATGTTTTCGAGGCCGTGCAGATGTCGGTGAACCCGAAAGTGATCAACACGCCGCCGGTCGCGGCTGTGGCCAAGGACGGTATCCAGCTGATCGCAAAGGCGCGTGTGACGGTGCGCGCCAACATCAAACAACTGGTCGGCGGTGCCGGAGAGGAAACGGTGCTGGCCCGTGTGGGCGAAGGCATCGTATCGTCGATCGGTTCGGCGCAGACGCACAAGATCGTGCTGGAGAACCCGGACTCGATCTCGCGCGTGGTGCTCGAGAAGGGGCTCGACGCCGGTACGGCGTTCGAGATACTTTCGATCGATATCGCGGATATCGATGTGGGCAAGAATATCGGGGCCGAACTGCAGATCGACCAGGCAAATGCCGACAAGAACATTGCACAGGCCAAGGCCGAAGAGAAACGCGCGATGGCCGTGGCCCTCGAGCAGGAGATGAAGGCCAAGGCTCAGGAGGCACGCGCGAAGGTGATCCTGGCCGAGGCCGAGATCCCGATGGCCATTGCCGAGGCCTTCCGTACCGGCAATCTGGGCGTGATGGACTACTACAAGCTCAAAAACATCCAGGCGGACACGCATATGCGCGAGACCATCGTCAAGCCGGAAAAGAAATAGAGCGGTGTTTCCGGAAAAACAGAGACAGCCTGTGGCAACACAGGCTGTCTCTTGTTTATAAGCGGAGACAAGACAGGGCCGGGCTCCCCTACCGACCCGGCCGTGCGGATGCCGCAAGCCGTTGCCCGATCCGGTCGATGCGCTTGTGGGTGGAAGGATGTGTACTCATCATATATTCGGAGAAAGTCATGCGATGCGGATCGTTCGCGATCTCCAGTTCCTGTATCCGGCGAAGCGCTGAAAGCAGGCCCGCGCCGCAGCGGTAGCGCAGGGCATAGGCGTCACAGCGGTATTCGCTGTACTTATTGATATTGGCATCGACCAAGGCGCACAACCGGTAAACAATCAACACGATCCCCGCATAAGCCAGCTCCAGCAATCGGATAGCCAGCAGGCAGAATCCGTTGAGCTCGCCATTGTGACCCAGTAATGTGCCGAGAAAGCGAAAAAATCCGATCGGTATCTGAAAAATGCCCCATAAGGCGAGGCTGCCGGGCCTTTGCAACGAATAGACCAGGCTGGAGTAGATGAAATCATGGTGATGGATGTGTCCCAGTTCGTGGCTGATGACACCTTTGAGCTCCTCATTGGAAAATGTACGAAAAGCCCCCTCCGTAAGGCCGATGGAGCGCGTTCCGAAAGCCATCGCATTCAACCGGAGCGAATCGTTGCCATAGAATGTATAGCGCCCTTCGACTTTCATTTCCGCCAGCAGACCATCGATCAGGGATTTGCGTGCACCCTGCAACGGGACAAACCCTTCCCGGGTACGGAGCACCCAAAGATTGACGGGAGACACGCAGTAAAGCATATACAGGACAACCAGGATCAGCGGCATGAACACCAGAACGGACATGGGGATATGCCATGCAGCGGACAGGTGGTGCATGGCCTGCGGGACAAACAGATCGACAATCGCCCAAAGCACATAATAATAGAGAGTAATGAATGCGACGTTGGCGGCCACGATATAGATCAGCAGGAGCGACTTGGCCAGAATCCGGAATAAACGGAGCAGGATACGTTTCATGGCGAAGGAATCGGAACAAATAGTTGAATAGGAGGAATTGACACCTTAGTTGAAGGGCCGCCGGATAAACCGGCCGGCTCACCGGACGGGGATATATTAGGGCAATGAAGCATATGATATCCGTACCGGGTCAGGATATAACCGGAATACCGGACAGCCGGGACTGAGGCTCCGCGGGCACGCGGATCGTTCGGGGGATGATAATGGCGCCATACGGCCGTACACCGGCCCGATCCGCGACGGGGCAAAGGCGGCCTCTCCCGGCACATGGGGTTACAGCCATGCGGCCGCCTTACTTTTTCTTCTCGAAGGTCTTGTTGTTGATGTTGACCCAGAAGGCGATGACCTGCTGCCAGCCCCATTTCTTGCCGTCGAAATGGTGGACCGACGAGACCTTGAGGTTCATGGTCGGCTTCTCGATCGGGTGCCAGTAGATCTCGAGGCGGTCGTAGGTGCGCGAGACGCGGTACCAGGGGTCGCCCATGTAGAGCTCGGGACCGTGGGTGGCGAAATAAGGCTGGAGGTTGCCGCCCATGTAGAGCGTGTTGAAGATGCCGAAGCGGTACTTCTGGACGCGCAGGCGCAGCTCGACGCCGTGCGGCTTGACATAGCCGTCGGTCAGGGCACGGACATGCTGGAAGGCATTGATCCAGCCCGCCTCAAGCGACAGCTTCTCGAAATTGGCCTGCCGGGCGAGGCTGACGCCTACGTAGGGCTCGATCAGTACGTTGTCGACCACGCCGTCGACCAGGTAGGTGCCGGCGAAATGGTGCATATCGAAAAAGTAGCCGCCGTAGACCGTCTCGCTGCCGATACGCCCTGAGGAAAAGACCATGAAGCGCTCGCGGTCGGTGTTGGTGATCATCCCGGTCCAGTCGCAGGAGAGCTCGATATAGCCCAGCCGCCCCTTGTACTGGAGCAGGAGGCCGTCGATATTGGGATCGTAGAACTTGACCGAATCGCTGAAAAAGGCCGTGGGATAGTCGCCCATCACCTTACGGCGCGGCAGAAGGCCTGCATAGGCGTTGAAATTGTCGGACTCATAGGCATAGTACATCACCAGGCTCGGGTCGGTATAAAACGACCTGGCGCCGAAATCGGCCTGCAGGTTGGTCCCCAGGCGGATCGAGTTGCCCTCGCCCCACCCCAGCCCGACCTCGGGCGTCAGCCGGGCGCCGAAAAGCGTCTGGGGCCAGTTAATCGCGCTCTTATACTCGCGGTTGTCGAACCGGCTGTCGAAAGTAACGTCCCAGACGAACTTCTGGGCGAGGCACTGACCACCGGCAAGCAGCAGCACCGAAAACAAAAGGATACGTAAAGATCGGATCATGGATCGGCATTTGGGTCAAAAACTCGTCGGATGTACGGCATCCCGGAAGACTCCGTATCTCGGAGGACAAAGGTAAAGGAAAAAATACAAAAGCGGGAGAATAAATCGCTTATTCTCCCGCTTCGGGTTTTAATGGTTGTCTCGCGTAGCGTGCCGGCCTGCGGGAAAGTGGCCCGGGTGATGCCCGCAGAGGGGGACTAAAGCAGGCTGAAAGCGACCGTCAGGCCGGCCATCACGATGGCGACCATGCTCATCAGCTTGATCAGGATGTTGAGCGACGGACCCGAGGTGTCTTTGAACGGATCGCCCACGGTGTCGCCCACGACGGTGGCCTTGTGGTTGTCGGAGCCCTTGCCGCCGAAGTTGCCCTCCTCGACGTATTTCTTGGCATTGTCCCACGCGCCGCCCGAGTTGGCCATGAAGACGGCCAGCACGAAGCCTGCGCCGAGGCCGCCCACCAGGAGGCCCATCACACCGGCCACGCCGAAGACGACGCCCGTGAGGATCGGCGCCACGATGGCCAGGATCGACGGGAGCAGCATCTCACGCTGGGCGCCCTTGGTCGAAATGGCCACGCAGCGCGCATAGTCGGGCGTAGCCTCGCCCGTCAGGATGCCCTTGATCTCGCGGAACTGGCGGCGCACCTCCTCGACCATGCTCTGGGCGGCGCGGCCCACGGCATTCATCGTGAGGCCGCAGAAGACGAAAGCCATCATCGAGCCGATGAAGATGCCCACGAGTACCTTGGGATTCATCAGCGTCACCTGATAGTAGTCCATAAAGTCGATGATATTGGCCTGTGAAACGGCCTTGACCGTACCATCGGCCAGCGTGATAAATTCCTGTCCGATATGCGCCAGGCCGATCTTGATCTCCTCGATGTAGGAAGCGAGCAGCGCCAGTGCGGTGAGCGCGGCCGAGCCGATGGCGAAGCCCTTGCCCGTAGCGGCGGTCGTATTGCCCAGCGCGTCGAGCGCGTCGGTGCGCTTACGCACTTCGGGGTCGAGGTTGCTCATCTCGGCGTTGCCGCCCGCGTTGTCGGCGATCGGGCCGTAGGCGTCGGTGGCCAGCGTGATGCCGAGCGTAGAGAGCATGCCCACGGCGGCGATGCCGATGCCGTAGAGGCCGACGCTGATGTTCTGCGCCGTCAGCATCTGCGACACCTCGAAGTTGATCGCGCAAAGGTAGGAAAGGATGATGGCAGCAGCGATCGTAATAACCGGGATGGCCGTCGACAGCATTCCGAGGCCGATGCCTGAAATGATAACAGTGGCAGGGCCCGTCTGGGCGCTCTCGGCCACGCGGCGGGTCGGCTTATAGGAGTGAGAGGTGTAATACTCGGTGGCCTGCCCGATGATGATGCCGGCAACGAGGCCCACGATCACCGAGCATGAGATGCCGAGCCAGTTGGGGAGCTGGAGCGCATAGAGAATGCCGAACGTGGCGACGGCGATCAGCGCGGCGCTCGAATTGACCCCGAGACCCAGCGCGCCGAGCAGCTGTTTCATCGTGGCGCCCTCTTTGGTGCGGACCATGAAAATACCGATGATCGAGAGCAGGATGCCGACGGCGGCGATCAGCATCGGCGCGAAGACGGCCTTGATCTGGAAATCGCCGGCGAATGCGGCGGCGCCGAGCGCGGCGGTGGCCAGGATCGAGCCGCAGTAGCTCTCGTAGAGATCGGCGCCCATGCCCGCCACGTCGCCCACATTGTCGCCCACGTTGTCGGCAATGGTGGCCGGGTTACGCGGGTCGTCCTCGGGAATGCCCGCCTCGACCTTGCCCACGAGGTCGGCGCCCACGTCGGCGGCCTTGGTATAAATACCGCCACCCACACGGGCGAACAGCGCCTGTGTCGAAGCGCCCATACCGAAGGTGAGCATCGTTGTGGTGATGATCATCAGCTTCTCGGAACCGGTGGCATCGACGAACGCATTGAGGACGATGTACCAGGCCGAGATATCGAACAGGCCGAGGCCGACAACCACAAGGCCCATCACGGCACCGCTGCGGAAGGCCACTTTAAGACCTTTGTTGAGCGACTTGCTCGCGGCATAGGCCGTGCGTGCCGAAGCGTAGGTGGCCGTTTTCATGCCGAAGAATCCGGCCAGACCCGAGAAGAAGCCGCCGGTGAGGAACGCGAACGGGACCCAGGTGTTCTGCACGCCGAGGCCGTAGGCCAGGAAGGCGAAGAACAGGCAGAGAACGACGAAGACGACGGCGACCACCTTGTACTGTTGGCGCAGGTAGGCCATGGCTCCCTTGCGCACGTGCGAGGCGATCTCCTTCATCCGATCGGTCCCCTCGCTCTCCTTCATCATCTGGCGGAAGAAGTAGAACGCGAAGCAGAGCGCGATGATCGATGCGGCCGGCACGATCCAGAAAATTGCGGGTATTGCTCCTGTCATAATCAAAAAAATTAAGGTTATTATTCGTTCAGGTGTTTGGTTTCAGAGCGCGTACAAAACACTCAAAGGTATCACAATTACGAGAATTTTACCATTATCTTTGCTAAATTATTTTTCAACAGGAACGCATGCGAAAGATCACGAATGAAGAACTGGGCCGCCCCACTCCGCAGGAGTTCGGGCGGATGGACAAGCTGCCCGTGGTTGTCGTATTGGACAACGTACGGAGCCAGAATAACGTAGGTTCGGTGTTCCGCACCTGCGACGCCTTTGCCGTGGAGCGGGTCGTGCTGTGCGGGATCACGGCCACCCCGCCAGGAAAAGAGATCCACAAAACAGCGCTCGGAGCCGAAAACACCGTAGCATGGAGCTATGCCGGATCGACGCTCGAGGCCGTCGAAGCGTTGCGCCGGGAGGGGTACACGCTGCTGGCCGTCGAACAGGTCGAGGGTGCGGTGATGCTGCACCGCTTCATGCTGGAGCCGGAACGCCGCTACGCGCTCGTCTTCGGCAACGAGGTGGACGGCGTGGCGCAGCAGGTCGTGGATCGCTGCGACGGGGCCATCGAGATCCCGCAGGCGGGGACCAAACACTCGCTCAATATCGCGGTGTCGGCCGGGGCCGTGCTGTGGCAGGCGTTCGCACGCTCGGCGCTGAACCGCTGGTGACGCGGCCGGGGTGCCCGATACGTCGGTACCCGGAAACTGCGGATACGGGAAGGAAAGGCACTGTCGGGAGCGCTCGGGCAGGCACGTATCGGCTGCGGGCAACCGGGCTACGATATGTTTGGACAGGGAGCATTGCGGACCGGCCGGAACCGGAAAGGGAACGACGGCGGGAATCCGGAGCATAACCGGGAAAAGCGATCCGGAAAAGAATCAGGTATGGAAATCAGACTTGCAATCCCGAATGACAGCAAGGCGATACTCGGGATATACGCACAATACATCGATACGCCGGTCACGTTCGAATGCCGGCTGCCCGGCGTCAGGGAGTTCGAGGCGCGGATCGCCACGATCATGCAACACTATCCCTGGCTGGTCGCGGTAGAGGACGGGCAGATCGTCGGGTATGCCTACGCACACAGGCAGATGGAGCGCGAAGCCTATCAATGGAATGCCGAACTGTCGGTATATCTGGACCGGTCGCGGACTGCGCGGGGACTCGGCAAAAGACTGTACGGCACGCTGATCGGGATACTGCAGCTGCAGGGGATCAGGACCGTGTACGGCGTTGTCACGGTGCCGAACGCCCCGAGCGAGCGATTACACGCGGCGATGGGATTCCGGCATCTCGGAACCTTCTGCAAAACAGGATACAAGGGAAGCTGCTGGCATGACGTGGCCTGGTACGGGAAGCAGATCGCGCCGTATGGGACGGAGCCGGCTCCCTTCATCCCGCTCGGCGGGATCGCCCCGGAAAAGCTGGAGGCGGTCGTCCGGGAATCCGGGCCGTACGTGCCCCGGGAGGAGGGAGCGGAAAGCGGCCGGCGACCCGGATAATGCCGGGCGGGCAGCAAGTAGTTGGGTGCGGAGTTGCTTATTATCGAAAGTTTCTCATAACTTTGCCTCATAAATAACACACGCTATGTCGACAGAAAACAGAACAAGGGCTGTGACCACCTTCCGACTGACGGAGATGAAGCAGCGCGGGGAAAAGATATCGATGCTCACGGCCTACGACTACTCGATGGCCAAGATACTGGACGCTGCGGGGATCGACGTGATCCTGGTGGGAGACTCGGCGGCCAACGTGATGGCCGGGTTCGAGACCACGGTACCGATGACCCTCGAGCACATGATCTACCACGGCCGCTCGGTGGCCAGGGCCGTGGACCGGGCACTGGTGGTCGTGGACCTGCCTTTCGGCACCTATCAGGGCAACTCGAAGGAGGCGCTGGCCTCGGCCGTGCGCATCATGAAAGAGACCGAGGCGGACGCCGTGAAGATGGAGGGCGGCGAGGAGATCATCGAGTCGGTGGAGCGTATCCTCTCCGCCGGAATCCCGGTCATGGGACACTTGGGGCTGACCCCGCAAGCGATCCATAAATACGGAACTTACACGGTGCGGGCTAAAGAAAAGGAAGAGGCCGACAAACTCGTGCGCGACGCCCATCTGCTGGAGGATGCTGGATGCTTCGGCGTGGTGCTCGAGAAGATCCCGGCCGAGCTGGGTGCCCGTGTAGCCTCGGAACTGCGGATGCCGGTGATCGGGATCGGAGCCGGCGGCGGTGTCGACGGGCAGGTGCTCGTCGTACACGACATGCTCGGGATCAACAACGAGTTCTCGCCCCGCTTCCTACGCCGCTATGCCAACCTGCACGAGATCATGACAGGGGCTTTCAGACAGTATATCGACGACGTGAAGAACGGCGACTTCCCGAACCAGACGGAACAATACTAAGCGCCGGACAGGAATAACCGGACGCCCGGTCGCCGAAGACCCGGGATGCGCCGCCAGGCGGCCGGCCACGCCCGTGCGGAGCATGGTGCGAGGGTGGATTGACCGGGCCGGCTCCGGTGGAAGCGACCATAGCAAGCCGGTTGGGCATGAGGCGGCGGAGACTTGACAAACAGGGTCCGGAACCCGGTTGCATGGCAGGGAATCACAGTGGAATACGGCCTGGCAGGTAACGACGAGGACCGCAACCGGGCGGAACTTTCAGAAAAACACAATACCGGAATGCAGCAGGCATGTCATGGGGCGCGCAGGCGATCTAAAGGAAAAGCCGCAGGAACATCCTGCGGCTTTCTTGTCGGATGAGCCGGGGAATGGTAACAGGCGGTGCGGCGTGCTTCGGCATGCCGGCCCAGTACCGCGACGCTCCGGGGTTTCCTCCCCGGGATCCGGGCCCCGGCTCTCTGGCCGGCATGAGCAGGATAGGTCACGGAGACCTGTAACGTATGGGCGGAAGGCCCCGGGACGAGACCATCTAAAGCCGGAACAAGGCTACGTATCGCTCTTTCCCGCCTGCAGGAACCCCGACCCCGTCGGCGCAGGGCCTGCCGATGAGGGACCGCAGGAAGAGCGGTGCGGATGGAAAAGACAACAACCTGTGCAGGCCCGCCGGAGAAGCCCCGATCGACGGCTGCCGTACGGCCCGTTAGCCGCGGCTGTCCATGCTGTTCTTGTCGGGATTGATCAGCCGGACGTCCTCCTCGACCTCGGCATCATCAGCCGGACAGGCATGCGGGTTGCGGATGACGTTACCTTTGCCTTCAATGTTGATGCGGGTCTGCTCGTCGATCTCGAGCGAGTCTGCGTAGCCGGTCGTCTCGGGTACGATCCGGGTCATTTTGTCTATGTTCATGGTTTATGCTTTTAAACAATAGCTGCCGGAATGTTCGGCATTACCCTACCCGATGCAATTATCATGCAGGAGCATAACCCCAACGGGATTCTGCGTAAATCGGACGATCAATGCGGTGCGCATTTGGACAGTACGTTGATCACGACCACACCGGCTACGATCAGTAAAAGGCCCACGACGGCCGGTGTGTCGAGCGCCTGGCGGAACCAGAAAAGGCCGATGAGCGCGACCAGTACGATGCCCATGCCCGACCAAATGGCATAGGCGATGCCGATCGGAACGGTGCGAAGGGTCAGGCTCAACAGGTAGAACGCCACGAGATAGGAAACGATCGCAACGAGCGACGGAAGAGGGCGTGTAAACTGATCACAGGCCTTGAGGGCCGATGTGCCGACCGTCTCGAAAATGATGGCGGCCAGCAGGAAAAGATAAGATCTCATCATGCTTTGCGGTTGGTTTGCTGACCACAAAGGTACGATGGCAGAAATCGGGAAAAGTTGTCCTATGGTAATTAATGCGGAGTTGGGAAGCTCGTTGCAGTCGCAAAAGAGAGCCGGCAGGCCGTTGCGGATTCGCAGCAGGCAACTCACGTGCATGGCAGCCGGACTGTGGCCGGAGCGGCCCTTCACGAAGGGACTCGACACCGGATACGGGACCCGAACGACCGTCGCAACGGCAAATCGGGATCGGGTGCCGCGAACCCTGCGACGGAACACCCCGACACCTAACGTATCGAAGTCCGGATACGGCTCAGCGTCTGCGGGGTCACATGGAGGTAGGAGGCCAGCTCCCGGAGCGAGACGCGCCGGAGAAGCTCCGGATACTCGGCGACAAGCATACGGTACTGGGTCCCCTTATCGGCCCAGAAATAATCGGTGAAATAGCGCTCAAGCTGCGCGAGGTTGCGCTCTGCCACGCGGCGGCCCCAATTGGCCAGCTCGGGGGAAACGCCGAAAAGCCCATCAAGGCGCCGCCGAGGGATGCGGACCAGCACGGAAGGCTCGAGCGTCTCGATCGTCACCCGGGAAATGCCGTCCGGGGTCGGACCGAGTATCGGCACGGCGGCATCGCCCTCAAAGGCAAAGGCGGTGGTCACGCATTTACCCTCGCGCAGCACGTACGAACGGACAGACCCCTGCTCTACAAACCAAGCATAGCGGTCGGCATCGCCTTCGCCGAGCACGGTCGAACGCCGGCCAAAACGGAGCGTTTCAAGGTGGGCGAGCAAGGTGTCGACGGCAGCGGACGAGAGTCCGTAGCGTTCGTGCAGATTTTTTTCAAACTCCATATTGCGTCCTGTTCGGATGCGACAAAGATAGCGAAAGTCTATAGCAATCGTGCGGGCTCGCACGCAAAAGGTTGCCGGGGCGCATCCATCTTATGTAAAGATAGTGAAAACCGAGCGGCAAGCCAAGCTTGTTCGCGCTTGTCCGAGGCGCCTTCTATCTAAGACCTGCGTCAAAGATCGTGATAACTTGCGTAACAGCGGAAGAATTCGGATAGATAAAGTAACCTGTTGGGTGTAATCCTTCCCGCCGGGATATGGTTTGCAGTTGTGCCGGATAATTTAACAGGAATTGAATATTTGGATGGTTTGTCGCATCTACAGGACCCTCTTGTAATTGATTGTATACTCCAGGAAGATCGAAGGTACTTTTGTATCGCTGACCTTCGAACAAAGCCCCCTATTGTATGCTTCAATCTCATCGTGTTTATCATAAAAAGGATCGCCAGACAATGATCGACCCGAGCTGGCGATAATGTCGTTGATCTGCGGGGATACCTTGTCGCGGTACAACGACCGTTCCGTTTCGGGGTTACAAAATTACGTTTGCAGTATAGAAATGGTTTGGATTAATTTACAGTATTCCAACGAAATATCAGTCATTCGTGACCTTTTGGGGGTTCAAGTGGCAAAGGTCACGGACAAGGTCATGCAAACCTGCTTTTCGTGGCTTTTTTCTTCAAGGACCTAAAAACAAAAAATCCTTACATATCATTGATACATAAGGATTTTTTCTCTTACGGTCTCTTTCTCAAGGCCTTGAGAGCGGAAAACGGGATTCGAACCCGCGACCCTTAGCTTGGGAAGCTAATGCTCTACCAACTGAGCTATTTCCGCAGGACACTCTTTACGGGCATCAAAATTAGGCAAATATTTTATAATTCCCATCTATTTATGTTGATTTTTCACTCGAACCCGCAAAAAACCTTAAAGTCTCCTTGCAAACGACCGGAGATCAGTACAGGTGCTTATGGGTCGTTTCTGTCTCGGTGTGCTGCTTTACATCCTTACCCAGATACTCGCCCCGGAAACGTACGGTCCACCGGTTGCCGCACAGATGGCAGCAGTAATGGTCCTTATACATCTGATAATACTTTGTGGTCCAGGTATTGATCGTCACGTCCTCCTCCTCGATCGTCCTCGAATCCAGATTGCGTTCGCTTCGATGCCTATCGACATCATGGCTGCGCACCTCCCTGATCCCGTCCTTGGTCATGCCGATCCACGATACCTCGCCGGGATAAACGCGGCACTGGTCGCACCGCCGGTTGGTTGTCGTATAGACTTTGCGCATCAGCGCTATCCAGCCGACAAGGGCCACCAGCACGCCAAGAATGGCCCACGCCCCCGGGAGAACACCCCACAAGGTAGTCGCAACACCTAACATGATACATGTGATCACAACTCCCATATACCAATATATGAACGTATTGCTCAGATCCTGCTCGCGGAGCATTCGTTTGGCGATCTTCAGGAAAAGCACGCAGGATACGACCCAAAGAGCTAACATCACGGCAGCTTGCAGGTACACCAGAACAGTCGTCACGACCTCCGTTTCAGCGCTCAGACTTATCAAAAACAGCCCCTGGAAGATCCAATAAGGCACCACACCGGTCAGGACATAGACCAGAACACCCAAGGCAATATACCGGATCGCGGTATGCTTACGACTTGCGGTATTTTTGGCAAAAACGAAATACAGGACCACACAGGCCAGCAAAATAAAAAACAGCATCACCTTCTAATTTAAGTTCGGACAAGGGAATATCTCTTAAAAGCACCACAAGATAGCACTATTTGGCAAGACGATCAAGGATGTACAACAAAAATACAAGCCATAAGACATCCGTAAGCAAACAAGGGGGCGCCATCATAGATGGCGCCCCCAGGCTGCGGTCCAGGTATGGGGCTACATAGATGCGAGCAAGCGCTTGACAGCTTCAGAAATAGCACGGCCATCGGCACGCCCCGACAGTTGTTTGGTGGCGACACCCATGACTTTACCTATATCGGACGGAGATGCCGCACCCACCTGTGCAATAATTCCTTTTAACGCCTCCTCCAATTCTGCAGCCTCCATCTGCTTGGGCAGGTAGCTCTCAATATACGAAGCCTCCTCTCGCTCGTTCGCAGCCAGCTCGGGACGCTGCTGAGCATCATACAAGCCAGCCGATTCATGGCGCTGCTTAACGAGTTTCTGCATGATCTTAAGGATCGCATCGTCACCGATCTCATGCGAACTGCCGTCGGTCTTGGCGATCAGAATAGCTGCCTTCACGGCTCGAAGCGCCGTAAGCCGTACTTTCTCCTTGGCCAGCATAGCTGCCTTGATGTCTTCATTGATCCGTGTTTCCAGACTCATGGTATGGATAGATTAAAAAAAGGCCTCTCAGGCCTTCCGGTTAAAAAAATAAAAAGGTATGTCATTCCATTTTACGCACCCTTAGGTTCGGCTAAGACCCCTCCAACACATAAAATTTCCTGACATACCTGCCAGAGGACTGTGTTGGACGACCAAATACCAGAAATTAGCCGATTCAGGGTGCGGTCGCGAAAAGTTCCCATATATCCGTTATGGGCATGAATGCGCTACAAAGATAGCCATTAATCCGTGATTTCAAGTGTTGCATCCGGAGAGATTTGTAACTGTTTTCGTTTTTTTACGATAAATCCGGCCGTCAGCGCGTCATCCGACGGTAAACAACCGCCGTCCGGCTGACATTATAGATCTTCATATAGTGTCGCGTTTCGCCCTGCGGATCGGTCATAGGAAAAGAAAAAGCATGAACCGAGCCGTCGATCCGCCCCAGACCGCCGAAACGGCGCTCGTCGGAATCGAGCACGATCCGGTATCGGCCCGGCACGAGCAGGGGAACGACATAGTCGGGAACACTGGCCGTCGGATGCCAGTTGAAGACGAACACCAGATCGCCATGGGCAAATACAACCGTTTTGTTCGCGGTATCCATATTCAGGTTGTAAGCGTAGCCATCGGCCAGCACGCCATACCGCTTGACCAGGGAGAGCATGGCACGGTCGAACGCTTCGAGGTAGCTGTACCGCAGGAAGCCGTTCGATGCCAGGCTCCACTGCCGGCGGGCATGAGCATAGCTCCAGCCGTTACCCGCCCGGGGAAAGTCGATCCACTCGGGATGGCCGAACTCATTGCCCATGAAATTAAGGTAAGCCTGGCCGCCGAGCGCGATCGTAAAGAGCCGGATCATCTTGTGCAGCGCCATGCCGCGGTCGATCACCAGGCTGGCCGAGGCGCGGTCCATATCGGTATACATCGCCCGATCCATCAGCCGGAAGGCGATCGTTTTGTCGCCCACCAGCGCCTGGTCGTGTGATTCGGCATAAGCAACCGTCTTGACCTCGGGAAGCCGATCGGTCAGCATATTCCACATTTTCCAGATATCCCATTGCTCATCGGGAACCTCCTTGAGCAGCTTGATCCAGAAATCGGGCACCGCCATCCCCAACCGATAGTCAAACCCCACCCCACCGTCGCCGACAGAAAAACACATGCCCGGCATGCCGCTCACATCCTCGGCGATCGTGACGGCCTGAGGCCGGAAATCATGCACCAGCGTATTGGCCAGCGTCAGGTAACACAATGCGTCACGGTTGACCGTCGCGTCGAAATACTTCTCACGGCAGTCGAACTCGGTATAGCCGTGATGATGGTAGATCATCGACGTGACCCCGTCGAAGCGATAACCGTCGAAACGGAACTCGTCGAGCCAGAACTTGGCATTCGAAAGCAGGAAATGAACCACCTGGTCCTTGCCGTAGTCGAACACCTTGGAGTCCCAGTAAGGCTGGTCGCCGGCCGGACCCGGAGGAGAATAAAGGTGGTCGGTCCCGTCGATCTCGTTGAGCCCCTCGTTGATGTTCTTGACATAGTGCGACTGCACGAGATCCATGATGACGGCGATCCCCATGCTATGAGCCGTGCGGATCAGCTTCTTGAGCTCCTCGGGAGTCCCGAAACGAGACGAGACGGCGAAAAAATTGGATACATGATAGCCGAAACTGCCGTAATAAGGGTGTTCGGCTATGGCCATAAGCTGCACGGCATTGTAGCCCAGCCGCTTGACACGCGGAAGCACGTTGCGCGTAAATTCGTTGAACGTCCCGATCCCCTCCTTCTCCTGCGCCATACCCACATGCGCCTCATAGATCAGCAAGCTGCCGACCGATGCGATGTCGAACGCATCTCCTTCCCAGTCGAAAGGCTCTGGAGCCCAGAGCTGGCCGGCAAAATCCTTGGTCTGCTCGTCCTGTACCACCCGGCGGATATAGGCCGGTATGCGCTCGTGCCATCCGTTGTCGCCGTGAACGAGCATCTTCACGAGCGAACCGTGGCACAGCGCACCGTGGAACGTATCGTCGGCCAGGAAAATGGACCACACCCCGTCGGGCCCCTTGCACAGCGGCAGCTGCGTGCGCTGCCAGCCGTTGAAGTCACCGAAAATATAAACATCCCGGGCCCCCGGCAACCACTCGCGGAAATGCCAGCCCCGGTGGGCCGGATCGTATTGAAATCCAAAGTAGAGATAGCCGTTGGCATAGTCGACAAGAGAGCCTGCTGCCCGCTCGATACCGGCCAGCCGCTCCCGGTAGAGCCGGTAACGGGCATTCATCTCGCCCTCGCTGGGCACAAGCCACGGATCGCGGGCTACGATCGGCAATCTTTGCGGACACTCTTTCATAATCGGCCTCCTCCTCGAAATAGGATGAAATAAAGTTAATCAAAAACCGGCAACCGGCAAGGCAAATGAAAAAATAATGCTATATTTGTTTGCCGTAAGTTAAATTCTTCACTAACCATACAAGACTATCACTATTATGTTCAAAAAACACCCCAAAGGGTTGCTGCCCGCCGCGCTGGCCAACATGGGCGAACGGTTCGGTTTCTACACGATGATGGCGATCCTGACCCTATTCCTGATGGACAAGTTCGGACTGGATAAAACCAATGCGGGCCTGATCTATTCGGTATTCTATTTTTCCATTTACATCCTGGCCCTCGTCGGAGGCATCATCGCCGACCGCACCCGCAACTACAAAGGGACGATCCTCGCGGGACTTGTCGTTATGGCAGCCGGCTACCTGCTGGTCGCCATCCCGACGCCCACCCCGGTCAAGAATGTTGCACTTTATCTGACCATCACCTGCCTCGGACTCTTCACCATCGCTTTCGGTAACGGTCTGTTCAAGGGTAACCTTCAGGCACTTGTAGGTCAGATGTACGACAATCCGCAATACAGTAAGCTGCGCGACTCGGGATTCTCTATTTTCTATATGTTTATCAATGTCGGTGCCATCTTTGCACCGCTGACCGCCACCGGTATCCGTAACTGGTGGCTCTCGGCCAACGGCTTCCACTACAATGCCGACCTGCCTGCCCTGTGCCACGGCTTTCTCGACGGGAAACTGACCCCGGAGGCGACAGCCCGCTTTACCCAGTTGGCCTCGGAAGCCAGCAACCACGCCCCGGAGAACCTGACCTCATTCGCCGACAGCTATCTCGGCGTATTCACGACGGGTTACCATTATGCATTCGGTATTGCTATCATTGCGATGCTGATCTCACTCATAATATTCATCATCAACAAGAAGGTTTTGCCCGACCCGCGCAAAGCCGCAGAAGACAAGCCTAAAATCAGCAAGGAAGAGATCAAAATGGAAGCCGCCGAGGTTCGGCAGCGCATCTGGGCGCTGATCGCCGTCTTCGCCGTAGTGATCTTCTTCTGGTTCTCATTCCACCAGAACGGATTGACCCTGACCTATTTTGCCAAGGACTACACCCTGCTCAGAATCGGTTCGCTCAACCTGTCGGCCGAGATCTTCCAGTCGATCAACCCATTCCTCGTTGTCTTCCTCACGCCGGTCGTACTCGGCGTCTTCGGATGGCTGCGCGCGCGCGGCAAAGAGCCCTCGACCCCCAATAAAATCGCGCTGGGCATGGGTATCGCCGCCCTGGCCTACCTGGTGATGATGGCCGGCTCGATGAATCTCCCCGCTTCGGCCGAAGTCACCGCCATGGGCGGCCTGCCCGATGCGATGCGCGTATCTCCGTTCCTGCTGATCGCGACCTATTTTATCCTGACCGTAGCCGAGCTGTGTATCAGCCCGCTCGGGATCTCGTTCGTGTCGAAAGTGGCCCCGCCCCAATACCAGGGACTCATGCAGGGAGGCTGGCTCGGCGCAACGGCCATAGGCAACCAGTTGTTGTTCGTCGGTGCGGTCCTGTACGAGCGTATTCCGATCTGGGCGACATGGAGCGTATTTGTCGTGGTCTGCCTGATCGCCATGACCGTCATGTTCGCGATGCTTCGATGGCTCAACCGGATCACACAATAGATCGGGGAGCATCTCACCTGATAAAACGGTCCCGCAACATCTGCGGGACCGTTTATTTTTGTATATTTGGCGTTAATTATTCCGTAACGCAACATGACTAAACTGACATTCCTGGGTACCGGCACCTCGCAGGGTGTCCCGATGATCGCCTGCGGATGCTGGGTGTGCACGTCGGCCGACAGCCGCGACAAGCGGCTGCGCACGTCGGCCCTCGTCGAGCACGACGGTACGGTGATCGTGATCGACGCCGGCCCCGACTTCCGCCAGCAAATGCTGCGCGAGAACGTCAGGGCGATCGACGCCATCCTGCTGACCCACGCGCACAAGGACCATATCGGGGGCCTCGACGACGTGCGGGCCTTCAATTACTTCCTGCAACGGCCTGTCGACATCTACGCCGAAGAGCGCGTGCAGCGCGTCGTGCGCAAGGATTTCGACTATGCCTTCTCGGACATGCCCTATCCGGGCGTCCCCGAGATCACGCTGCATACGATCACCGAGGAACCGTTCATGGTCAAGGATGCCGAAGTGATCCCGATCAGGGGGCTCCATTACAGGCTGCCCGTACTCGGTTACCGTATCGGCGGCCTCGCCTACCTGACCGACTTCAACCATATCAGTGAAGAGGAGATCGGTAAGATCCGGGGGATCGACACGCTGGTGATCAACGCGCTGCGCCGCGAGCACCATATCTCGCACTTCACGCTCGACGAGGCGTTGCACGTCAGTCACCTGGTCAGGGCACGACAGACCTACCTGACCCATATGTCGCACCAAATGGGACGGTACGCCCAGATCTGCCGGGAGCTCCCGGCGGGCGTGCAATTCGCTTACGACGGATTACGGATCGAGACCCAGGATTAGTTATACGCACCGGCGACCTCCACGACCGGCAAAACCCGACACCATGAAAAAAACACTGCTCGTCACCCCGCCCTTCGTGCAGCTCAACTGCCCCTATCCCGCCACGGCCTATCTGGCCGGATACCTGCGACGCCGGGGATTGGAGGTCGCACAGGCAGACCTCGGGATCGAGCTGATCGACCGTCTTTTCTCGAAAGAGGGACTCGAAGCCATCTTTGCCGGATACACCGGCAGCGACGATCCGAACATCCGGCGCATCCATGCCCTGCGACGCGAATACATGGCAACGGCCGGCAGCGTGGTACGCTTCCTGCGTGGCGACGACCCGACGCTGGCGGGACTGATCTGTACGGACGGCTATCTGCCTCAGGCAGGGCGCTTCGCTGCGATCGACGACCTGTCGTACTATTTCGGCACGCTCGGGACGCAGGATTGCGCCAAACACCTGTGCACGTTCTACCTGCAAGACCTGGCCGACTATATCCGGGCCATGGTCACCCCCCACTTCGAACTCGTCCGCTACGGCGAGAGCATTGCCTCGGCCGTATCCGATTTCGAAGTGTTGGAACGCGAGCTGGCAGAACCGCTCAATGTGATCGAACGGGAGATGCTGGCCTTGCTGGAGCGGCATATCGACAAGGAAAAGCCGGACATCATCAGCATCACGGTGCCATTCCCAGGCAACCTGCTCGCAGCGCTGCGATGTGCGCAGCATGTTAAGCAAAGCCACCCGGGCATCGAGACCATCATCGGGGGAGGCTATCCATCGACCGAGCTGCGCGCGATGAGCGACAAAGGCATCTTCCGCTATTTCGACTATGTATCGCTCGACGACGGCGAGCTGTCGCTCGAGCGGATCATCACGGGCGGCGAGCTGATCCGTACCTACACGGCCGAAAAATACCACGACCACACCGAGACCGTTTCACACCTCGAGCGGGGCTGTCCCGATTTCCGGGGGCTCCCCCATCGCCTCTACCTTTCGCTGACCGAGCTGACCAATCCGATGCACCGGCTCTGGAGCGACGGGCGGTGGAACAAAATGATGATCGCACACGGCTGCTACTGGGCCAAGTGCGCGTTCTGCGACACGTCGCTCGACTACATCTGCCGTTACGACACAGTGCCGGCCGCCATTTTCGTCGACTGGATGGAGGAGGTCATGGCGCAGACCGGATCGCACGGATTCCATTTCGTCGACGAAGCAGCGCCGCCCAAGCTGCTCAAGGAGATCTCGCTCGAGATCCTGCGGCGGGGATTGCAGGTGAGCTGGTGGACCAATATCCGCTTCGAGAACGGCTATACGGGCGACTTGTGCCAACTGATGGCAGCGGCCGGTTGCATTGCCGTATCGGGCGGTCTCGAAGTGGCCTCAGACCGTATTCTCGGCCTGATCAACAAGGGCGTCACCGTTGAACAGGCAGCGCTCGCGATGCGTAACTTCTTCCGGGCCGGCATCATGGTCCACACCTACCTGATGTACGGTTTCCCGACCCAGACGCTGCAGGAAACCATCGACTCGCTCGAGGTAGTGCGCCAGCTCTTCCAGGCAGAGCTGGTCCACTCGGCCTTCTGGCACCGCTACGCCATGACCGTGCACAGCCCGTCGGGATGCCGGCCGGAGGCATTCGGCGTACGACGCAAGCAGTTGCAACCGAACGCATTCGCCAACAATGAAGTGTGGTTTGCCGAAGACCGCGGATACAACATCAACCAGGCCGGGGAATCGCTGCGCGAGGCGCTGGCAGCCTATATGGCCGGCGAAGGATTCGAACGCCCCGCACACAAGTGGTTCGCCGGCAAGGCACAGCCGACAACGGTCGAGCCCACGCTCGTGCAGGACCAGATGATCCGTCCTGACTCCAGCCGCATTTATAACGACGATGCACGCCTCGTGTGGATCGGAGCGGGCGTCGAACGTACGGCGGAAGGTATTGCCGTACTGGACCGCACAGGCGAGAAAGCGCTCAAATTCGGAGAAGCCGAAGCCGATTTCCTGATCCGCATCATCGGCATGGCCGGCAACCTCGGCGAAAAGCTGACATTCAGGCAGGTGCGTGAGCTCTATGCCGAATACGGCACCGAGCCGTTCTCGTACCTGTACCACTCGAAAAAGTGGGACCAGATGCGCGGTTTCGGCCTGCTGCAGATCTGATGGTTTCCGCTTTTGTTTGGACCTTAACCGAATATTTTAGTAACTTAGACGAAAATACGTTCATGAAAGACTTTACCGCAAAAACCGTTGTGATCACCGGCGCCTCGTCGGGTATCGGGCTGGCGCTGGCCCGCGAATTCTCGGCGCGCGGGGCCAACGTGGTGCTCGGCGCCCGCCATGAGGACAAACTGGCCGAAGTGGTCGAAGCGATCGCCGCGCACGGAGGCAAAGCCGTCTACGCCGTGACCGACGTTTCGAAAGAGGACGACTGCCGGCGGCTTGTCGGGCTCGCAGCCGACAAATTCGGGGGGATCGACGTGCTGATCTGCAATGCGGGCATCTCGATGCGCGCGTTGTTCGACGATGTGGACCTCGACGTCCTGCGGAGGCTGATGGATGTTAACTTCTGGGGAACGGTCTATTGCACCAAGTATGCCCTACCCTACATACAGGCTTCGAGGGGATCGATCGTTGCCGTATCGTCGGTAGCCGGATTGCACGGCCTGCCGGGCCGCACGGGCTACTCGGCCTCGAAGTTCGCCATCCACGGATTCCTCGAAACGATCCGCATCGAGAATCTCAAGAAAGGGGTGCACGTGATGATCGCCTCGCCCGGATTCACGGCGTCGAACGTTCGCTTCTCAGCCCTCACGGCCGATGGATCGGCACAGGGCGCTTCGCCCCGCGAAGAAGGCAAGATGATGAGCGCAGAAGAGGTGGCCCGCCGTATAGCCGACGGTATCGGCCGACGTAAGCGACTTCTGCTCATGGAGTTTAACGGCCGGGCAACGGCACTGATCAAGAAGTTCGCCCCGAGATTGCTCGACAAGCTCTACTACAACCACATGGCCAAGGAGCCCGATTCGCCGTTCAAGTAACGGGTGGCGACACGCTCAATAACCGGAGTATTCATCTAACCGACACCCGGTATGATATGGAAACCACATACGCTGGCCGCCCTGATCGGACTCCTGACGCTGTCCGGATGCAGGCATGACGTCTCCGGCGGAGGTGCCGTACGATACGAATTCGGCCGGGAGGAGGGGCATTACTGCTACGCCCCCAGCGTGATCGAAGATGTGGACGGCGTGCGCTACGCCTTCGTTTGCCGCAATATGAACGCAGGCGAGGTGGTCGACCATATCTTTTTGTATACCGGCACGCCGTCGGGAGACAGTACGGTCTGGGACGAGGGAGCGTGCGTGCTGTCGCCCTCTGCCGAAGGGTGGGACCGCTGCCACGTGTGCGATCCCGACGTGCGTGAATTCCCCCTGACATACCGCGGCGAACAGTACCGCTGGATCATGACCTATCTCGGTGTCGACCGCTGGGATTGCCTGCACAACCAGATCGGCCTCGCCTTTGCCAAAGAGATCGGGGGCCCCTATGTCAAGTATGATGGAAACCCGCTGATCGTATCGGCCGACACAACGACGTGGGGTGTCGGACAAAGCACAAGTATTGTGGCCGACCCGTCGACGATCCGTATCTTCTATGCCTGCCGGGGCGACCGGCTCGGCACACGTCTCATCAGGCTCAACCCGGTCGAAACGCTGGAGATCGGTCCTGAAGAACTGGTACCCGGTCTGCCTCCGAACAGCTACCCGGCCACGTCGGGACAATACCTGTATGCCGTATCGGAGACACGGAGCGGCGCGTTGCGCGAGGTCCCGACCTGGGTCGGGGACATCTGCCGCGTACAGCGCATGCCTTTGCCGCACGGCATAACCCGTCTGATGCCAAAGGACCCGGCGCCGCATTGGACCGTGCTCGGCGAGATCGTGCCGGCCCGATCCGGCTCACCGCGCAACCATAATCCGGGATTGCTGACCGACACCCGCGGCTATGTCGCGGACGGGCAGCCGCTGACCATCTACTTCACACCGGCCGATACGGGCTCAAACTGGCTCTGGTCGTACGAAATCAGGTCGATGCGGATCAGCGGCCGGAGCCGCCAGAAATAAGACCAACCTTACCAACCTAATACCACAAACCTTATGATGAAAAGATTACTCGTATTGCTGAGCGTCGTGCTGGGCATCGCCTGCGCGCGACCCGACGGGCAGCCTCCGGTGTCGGTCATCTTCGACACGGATATGGCACCCGATTACGACGACGTGGGCGCCATCGCCGTGCTCCACGCGCTGGCCGACTCGGGCGAGGTGCAAATACTGGGCACCGTAACGTCGAACCGGACCGAAACAGCCGTGCCGTGTATTGAAGTGCTCAACAACTATTTCGGACGCCCCGACCTGCCCGTCGGCGCTCCGAAAGGCATCGCTCCCGACCTGAACACCTGGCACCGGGGCCTGCGCTGGACCGAGGAACTGCCTGCACGCTTCCGCCATCGTACGGCACGGACCTCGGACGCACCCGACGCAGTACAGGTCTACCGGCAAATCCTGTCCGCCCAACCGGACACGAGCGTCACGATCGTTACGGTAGGATTCCTGTCGAACCTGCGCGACCTGCTGGCCTCGGAGCCCGACTCGCTCTCGCCCCTCGGCGGTCGCGACCTGGTCAGCGCCAAAGTCAGAAAGCTCGTCTCGATGGCAGGCGTATTCCCCGAGGGAAAAGAGTTCAACGTCATGTGCGACTCGATCGCTTCGGCCGTCGTATTCAGCGAGTGGCCCACGCCGGTCGTGCTCAGCGGGTTCGAGATCGGCGACAAGGTGATCACCGGTGCCCGGACCGCGACGATGGACGCGGAAGGGAATCCGGTCCGGGAAACATATGCCATGTGCCTGGCCCAGGACGACCCGGCAGGACGGTGCAGCTGGGATCAGACAACGGTACTGGTGGCCGTGCGCGGCGCAGCCCCCTATTACGATACCGAGCGGGGAACGATGACCGTATACCCCGACGGATCGAACAGTTGGACACCATCGGCCGATGGGCCTCACGAGCGGCTGGTCGCCCGTATGCCGTCCGGCGAGGTAGCCGCCATCATCGAGGATATGATGATGCACCGGCCGCCGAGACATAAATAAGAGTCAACCGACCGTTCTTCCGGAATCCCGGTGACCGGACACCTGTCCCGTCATTGCAAGACCGGGAAGCTCCGGAGGACAATGCGACCGCCTATCGTTATACCGAACAAGCCCCGGCCATATCGTGACCGGGGCTTATCCAATATATGATCCGGAAGATAACCTAAGCAATATCTTCCTCGGTGACCTTCAGCTTATCGAGCACCTCTTGCTTCGGCAGCCTCCTGGAACAGAAGAACCAATCGTAGCAAACGCTGCCATCCTCCTGGCGGCCCATTTTCTCCTTCGCGGCATCGTACGACGCCGGAGCCGAGGTAATGATGTCGTCGCCCGGACGCCAGTCGGCCGGAAGCGCGATCTTGAAAGCGTCGATGGTCTGGAGGCCGATCAGCACGCGCTTGAGCTCATCGAAATTACGGCCCAGTTGCAGCGGATAGTAAATGATCGCCCGGATGATGTGCTGCGGATCGATGAAAAAGACGGCACGTACGGCGTGGGTATTGCTCGCGCCCGGGTGGATCATGCCGTACTTCCGGGCCACCTCCATCTTCAGATCATCGATCAACGGGAACCCGACCTCGACATTCTTCATGCCCTTGTACTCGATCTTCTCCTTGATCGTGCGCAGCCAGGCAATGTGACTCGACAATCCGCCGACCGAAAGGCCGACGAGCTGGCAGTTAAGCGCCGCGAACTCGGGAGCCATCTTGGCGAACATCATGAACTCGGTCGTGCAGATCGGCGTAAAATCGGCCGGGTGGCTGAACAGGATGACCCATTTGCCCTTGAAATCGTCGGGGAAATTGATCTCGCCTTTCGTGGTCGAGGCTTTGAAACCGGGAGCAACATCGCCGATACGCGGCATCGGATATACTTCGTTTTCCATATGACAGGTTTTATTGGTGTTCACCTGCTCTATGCAAAGAAGATGCCCGATTAAGCGGCGGGAACCGTCAATGGTTGCCGCACCGGTGATCGCCCTCGCCGTGCTGACGGCAGACATCGCCCGAATCGGCCAGCGAACCGGCCAGGTAGGCCTCGGCCACCGCGCGCACGTCGCCCGAGCATCCCCGGACAACCGTGATCCCGTTGCCCGACAGCACGTTTACCGCGCCCTGCCCCATATTGCCGGCCAGCATGACCGTGACGCCCCGGGCAGCCAGCACGGGAGCGACACCCGACTTACAGCCGCAGCCCTCGGGCGAGGCCATGCTCTCGGCTGTCGTGATCTTCCGGTCGCCATCGACCGTGAAAATAGTGTATGACTCACAATGACCGAAATGGTCGTCGATCCGACCATCCCGCGTAGGAAGTGCGATTTTCATGATAATTCCGTATCTTTTATAAATATAATCCTAACTTTATGCCACACGGGAGAGAAGTTCCCCGTTTCAACCTGCTAAGTTAACACGACTAACCGGAAAAATCAAGCCATGGCCTGCTACTTCATCGTCTGGATAGACATCGAACATCCCGGGAACAGGACAACATACGACCAATATACCGAGCGTGTCAGGCCGATCGTAGAGCGTTACGGAGGTCGCTATCTGGTCCGCAGCGAGCTGATCGAGACCTTTGCCGGAGGCTGGCACCCGGACCGGGTCATCGTGATCCGCTTCGACGACCGCGAGGCTCTCGGGCAGTGCTTCGCCTCACCCGAGTACCGCGAGATCATGGACCTGCGCATCCAGTCGGTCACTACGCGCGCCATCATCACCGAGGGCTTCTGACCGGAAACTTTCGCCCATACGCCTTTGAATCCGACATCCCATGATTCCCTCTGCAACCGAGCGGCTCATCTTTCGCGAGCTGACGATCAGCGACGAGCGCGACCTGTACGAGATGCTGCATGACCCGCGGGTCATGTATGCTTACGAGCATACGTTCACCCAGGAAGAGGTGCGGACATGGCTCTGGCGCCAGCAAATGCGCTACCTGCGCGACGGGATCGGGCTCTGGGCCCTCGTCGACCGCACGAGCGGCGAGATGGTGGGGCAGGCCGGGCTGACGCTGCAACGGACCGACCGCGAGGAGGCTGCCGAGATCGGCTATCTGTTGAAATACCGCCACTGGCATCGGGGATATGCCTCGGAAGCTGCCTCGGCCTGCCGTGACCTGGCATTCGGTCCGCTCGGCCTCCGCCGGGTGATCTCCGTGATCCGCTCGAACAATCACCCATCGCAGCGCGTGGCGCTCCGTACGGGCATGTCGCCCGAATACCGGTTCACGAAATATTACTATGGCGTAAAGATGCCGCATACGGTCTATGCGGCATACCGGAACGGTGCGTAAAACAGGATCTACTCGTTACGCTCTTCATCGCTCTCGGTAATGGTCCTGAGCGTCAGCGGCACCGGCGATACGAACGGCGCCCGGCGCTGCGGGCAGGGCTCGACCTCGCAATGCGGACAGCAGGCGTCGGTACAGGGATCGGCGTGGATCGAGATCAGGACCCGGCGCGAGAACTCGGCGCTGAGCGTCGCCTGCAACTCCTCGCACACGGCATGGCTCTGCCGCACATTATAGTACCACGGCAGCGTCAGGTCGCAATCGATGTAGAGCGAACTCCCGTATTTGATGGTCTTCAGGTTGTGCACATCGATCCAGTCGGCCCTGCGGTCGCGGGCGATCACATCGACCATCTTGTCCAGAACGGCCTTATCGGCCGTATCGAGCAGATTGGCAACCGTTCCCCGCAGGATCGAGACACCGGTCACGACGATGATCGTCCCGAAGATGAGCGCCAGAGCGCTATCGATCCACGGCAGGCCCGTGACATAGAGCAGGATGAGCCCGAGCACCAACCCGATTGACGAGTAGGTATCCGACTGCAGGTGGCGTCCGCCGGCAACCAGCGCGATCGAATCGTACCGGCGCCCGATCCGGATACTGTACCAGCCGGCCAGGTAATTGACGGCACCGGCCGCCGCGACGATCAGGATACCGACGTCGAGCTGTCCGATCTCCGACGGAACGAGCAGTCGCCTCACCCCCTCGAAGATGATCCACAGACCGGCGCCCATGATCAGCAGGCCCTCGACCGATGCCGAGATCAGCTCGATCTTGCCATGGCCGAAAGGATGCTCCGTATCCTTGGGCTTGGCTGCCAGCCGAATACTGTACAGGCTGATAAAGCCGGC
>JAFQJK010000015.1 GCA_017415005.1 Rikenellaceae bacterium | reverse complement strand
CGCTGGGCCTTGCACAGACGCACGCCGTCGATGATCGAGGCGTGGTTGAGCGCATCGGAGATGATCGCGTCCTGTTCCGAGAGCAGCGGCTCGAACACGCCCCCGTTGGCGTCGAAGCATGCGGCGTAGAGGATCGTCTCCTCGGTGCCGAAATAATCGGCGATCGCCCGCTCGAGCTCCTTGTGGATATCCTGCGTACCGCAGATGAAGCGGACCGACGACATACCGAACCCGCGGCGGTCCATCGCCTCCTTCGCGGCGGCGACAAGGCGCGGATGGTCCGAGAGACCGAGATAGTTGTTGGCGCAGAAATTGAGCACGCTGCCGCCGCCCTCGACGGTGATCCCGGCCCGCTGGGGCGAGGTGATGACGCGCTCGCGCTTGTAAAGGCCCGCTTCGTCGATGCTGCGGAGCTCGGCCCGGAGGAACTCTTTGATCTTGCCGTACATGGTGATCCGGGGTTTAAATATCAACAAAGTTAATTTTTTCTGGTAAAAAACGGTGCCCGAATGCCGAATTTATTGGCGGATTGCGTAACTTTGGGCGCTATCCGGCATCCCGCGCACAAACGGTGCCGCAAATGCCGGCAGCCTGACTGGCAACATAATTCACAATTAAAAGATAAGACTATGAACTCGATTGACACGTACGATTTTTCGGGTAAGCGCGCGATCATCCGCGTGGACTTCAATGTGCCCCTCAATGAGAAGCTCGAGGTGACCGATGCAACGCGTATCCGCGCTGCGATCCCCACGATCAAGAAAGTGCTGGAGAAGGGCGGGTCGGTGATCCTGATGTCGCATCTGGGCCGTCCCAAGAAAGGTCCGGAGGATAAGTTCTCGCTCAAGCATATCATCCCGACCATCGAGCAGCTGCTCGGCGTGAAGGTCGATTTCGCCCCCGACTGCATGGGCAAGGAGGCTGCCGAGAAGGCTGCCGCGCTGAAGCCCGGCCAGGTGCTGCTGCTCGAGAACCTGCGTTTCTACGCCGAGGAGGAGGGCAAGCCCCGCGGCCTGGCCGAGGACGCGACCGACGACGAGAAGGCCGCTGCCAAGAAAGCCGTGAAAGAGAGCCAGAAAGAGTTCACCAAGAAGCTTGCCTCGTACGCCGATGTCTATATCAACGACGCGTTCGGCACGGCTCACCGCGCACACGCCTCGACCGCGCTGATCGCCGAGTATTTCCCCAATGACAAGATGTTCGGCTACGTGATGGAAGGCGAGCTGAAGGCCATCGATAAGGTGCTCGACAGCCCGGCCCGTCCGTTCACCGCGATCCTGGGCGGCTCGAAGGTGTCGTCGAAGATCACGATCATCGAGAAGCTGCTCCAGAAAGTCGACAACCTGATCCTCGGCGGCGGCATGACCTATACGTTCATGGCGGCGCTGGGCGGCAAGGTGGGCGACTCGATCTGCGAGCCCGACCAGTTCGACACGGCCAAGTCGATCCTCGCCAAGGCCAAAGAGCTCGGCGTCAAGGTATTCCTGGCCGAGGATGCGCTCTGCGCCGATGCGTTCAGCAATGAGGCCAACACCAAGGTCTGCCCGTCGAACGACATTCCCGACGGCTGGGAAGGCCTCGACATCGGACCCAAGGCCGAGGAGGCTTTCCGCAAGGTGATCCTCGAGTCGAAGACGATCCTGTGGAACGGTCCGGTGGGCGTGTTCGAGATGAGCAAGTTCGAGGGCGGCTCGAAGGCCATCGCGCTGGCGATCGCCGAGGCGACCAAGAAGGGCGCTTACTCGCTGATCGGCGGCGGTGACTCGGTGGCCTGCATCAACAAGTTCGGCCTGGCCAAGGAGGTCAGCTACGTGTCGACGGGTGGCGGCGCGCTGCTCGAGTACATGGAGGGAGCCGTGCTGCCGGGTGTTGCGGCTATCCGCAAGTAATCCGGAGCTAAGGTAGCATGAGGCGGGGGATTGGACACAGTCTCCCGCCTTTTTACCTGGTCGAAACAGGAACGAGCCGGTGGGACAGCCGTGTGCCGCGTGGTTTGAGAACGGTCATATTGTACAGCGATGCCCTCCGGGTAGCTACTCTTACCATTGCCGCAAAGTAGCCAAAAGGTCTGCCGCTCACAAAACATGGCTAAAGCCAGGACGATCCGTCCGGGCGACGGCTAACTCCTCCTTTTAGACCTTGATCGCTTATGCGTCCTTCGGCCTAACGCTCGTCGGACACGAGCCGTCGCTCTCCCCGTCCGGCCAGCCTGGTTGCTTAACGCCGGTTTTATCAGGCGGATTCAGGAGATCGCAAAAGTCCGTTGTCCGGCACAGGCTCCGGCCCTGCGGCTGGCGTGGGGCACCCGCTCCGCGCAGGGAGCCGCCCGGAGACGTACCCTGTCCGGGCGTAACGAGTTGTGCGGATCAGGCGACCGAGCGGCAAAACGGGTCACGACATGCCGCACAGGCTTGACTTTTTGCTCCTTTTGTCTCAAGACAGGAGGAGATGAATAAATGATCTTTAAACACGCTGATTATGCCGAAAATACGACTGACCAAGGAATTCGCCTTCGAGATGGCGCATGCGCTCGAAGGCTACGACGGGGCGTGCCGCGAGATACACGGGCACTCCTATAAGCTTTTCGTGACCGTCATCGGCGAGCCCTCGGACCGCGAAGCCGACCCGAAGTACGGCATGGTGCTCGACTTCGGGCTGCTCAAGGCGATCGTGGGCCGCACGGTGGTCGACCGGTACGACCATGCGCTCGTCGTCAGGCTGACCGACGACAACGAGGCGCTGGTCGCCACGCTCAAGAGCCGTTTCTCGAAGGTCGAGGCGGTCGATTACCAGCCCACGTGCGAGAACCTTGTCTGGCGCTTCGCCCGGGCGATCGCCGCCGAGCTGCCCGGCGGCGTGGCGCTCCACTCGCTGCGCCTGCACGAGACGGCCACCTCGTATGCCGAATGGTATGCCGCGGACAACGCCTGACCCGACCGCCCGATGATCATGCGGGAGCCCACCTCGGCTCCCGCTTTTCATTAGCCGGCCGGGACTGGAATGGCCGCCCCACGACAGGCCGCGCTCCCGCTCCCTGGTGCCGTGACCAACGAGCCCCCCGGCGTACCGGGCTCCTACCCCCTCCACCGGTCCGCCAGCGTAACCCGGCTTCCTGCCGGCTCCGCTCCCCGATACCCGGGCACAGCCATATACCCGGCGATTCCGGACAGCGGCAAGGAGCCGCCCACCCGTACCCGCCGTCCGGAATCGCACGGCATGCCGCCGGGTTTGGTACGAAATTTATAGAAGTATAGAGGTTAGACCCTATGCAAACCCGCAATGCCATGGCACCAGACACCTCGTCGCATATCGCCGGCCCCCCGACAGCTCCGGGCGGCACACCCCCCGGTGTGCCTGCGCCTGCGGGCGTGTCGCCGGCACCGGATGCCGCGGTGGCGTCCGGCTCGGACACAGGTGCTCCCGCCCGCCCGGACATGACACCGGCTCCCCTGCCGGGCAGCCCGGGCAAGCCGCTCTCCGACGCCGCGGCGCTCATCCGCGGCCCCTCGGGTACGCGCGACGAGTCGGACGGGATCGACATCAGCCCCCACATGGCGCTGCTCACCTGCAACCTGATCTGGGGGCTCAACTACACGATCTACACGATCATCATGCCGGCCTATGTCCGGCCGATCGCGATGCTGACCGTCGCCCTGGGCATTGCGGCACTCTGCAGCCTCGGGGCGATGATCTTCACCCGGAACGAGCGTATCGACCGCAAGGACTTCCTGGGACTCGTCATGGCGGCCGTCTCGATCGGCATCCTGCGCAAGTTCTTCCTGATGCAGGGGATGTCGCACACGGGAGCCATCGACGGCGCAGCCATCGCCACCGTCTCGCCCATCCTCGTACTGATGATGTCGGTCTGGCTCGGGCGCGAGGACTACAACGTCTGGAAGATGGTCGGCACACTGCTCGGCGTGTGCGGCGCCGTGCTCATCATGATCGTCAGCTTCACCGACCCCGACAGCGGCGACCACGCGCTGGGCAACGTATACATGGTGATCAGCACGCTCTGCACGTCGTTCTACATGGTGTGGTTCAAGCTGCTGATCCGCAAGTACCGGCCGATCACCCTGATCAAATGGATCTACCTCATCGCCTTTGTCCTCGTCGCCCCGGTCGGCATCGAGCCGGTGCTCCACACCGACTTCACCGCCATGCCGCCCGAGGTGTGGTACGCCTTCATCTTCGCCGCCGTCGTGCCGACCGTCGTTCCCAACTACCTGCTGCTCTACGGGCTGCACCGCGTGGGGCCCGCGACCGGCGTGACGTTCAGCTACGTGCAGTCGCTGCTCACGATCCTGCTGGCCGTACTCTACCACACCGATATCCTGCGCCCCTACCGCATAGTGGCCACGCTACTCATTATCGGCGGCGTCTGGCTCGTCATGCGGGGTTACCGCGACGCAGCCCGCTCGCCTGTCCAGCATTTCGAGTGAGCCGCCCCGAAGCAGCACCGCTCACGGTCAAAAATTTGATAATCTGGCAAAGAATGCGTATTTTTGCTGATTGTGTAAAATGTATTGACATCAAGGCGTTATGAGTGGCATGAAATTCAAAGAGTATAAGGGGCTCGACCTGCCGGCCGTCGGCCACGAAGTGCAGGAAAAGTGGGCCCGCGAGGACGCGTTCCACAAGAGCATCACGACCCGCGAGGGCTGCCCGAAGTTCGTATTCTACGAGGGGCCCCCGTCGGCTAACGGCATGCCGGGTATCCACCACGTGATGGCCCGCACGATCAAGGATATCATCTGCCGCTACAAGACGCAGCGCGGCTTCCGCGTCCACCGCAAGGCGGGGTGGGACACGCACGGCCTGCCGGTCGAGCTGGGCGTCGAGAAGAAGCTCGGCATCACCAAGGAGGACATCGGCCGGACGATCACCATCGAGGAGTACAACCGCATCTGCCGCGAGGCGGTGATGGAGTACACCGGCGTGTGGGAGGAGCTCACGCGCAAGATGGGCTACTGGATCAACATGGACGATCCGTATATCACGTACGACAACAAATATATCGAAACGCTGTGGTGGATGCTCAAGGAGCTCTTCAACAAGGGGCTGCTCTACAAGGGCTACACGATCCAGCCCTATTCGCCGGCCGCCGGCACGGGCCTGAGCAACCACGAGCTCAACCAGCCGGGCTGCTACCGCGACGTGAAGGACACGACCTGCACGGCCCAGTTCCGCGTGGTGCGCGACGCGAAGAGCGAGTTCCTGTTCGACGACGTGGAGGGCGACCTCTACATCCTCGCGTGGACGACCACGCCGTGGACGCTGCCGTCGAACACGGCGCTGGCGATGGGACCCGCAATCGACTATGTGAAGGTCAAGTGCGTCAATCCCTATACCGAGACGCCGCAGACGGTGATCCTCGCCAAAGACCTCGTGGGCAGCTACTTCGGCAAGAAAGCCGAGGGGACGTACGAGGTCGTGGCCGAATACAGGGGCCCGGCGTTCGAGGGCGTGCGCTACGAGCAACTCATCCCGTGGGTACGGCCCGAGGGCGACGCGTTCCGCGTGATCATGGGCGACTATGTGACCACGGTCGACGGTACGGGTATCGTACACATCGCCCCGACATTCGGTGCCGACGACGCGCGCGTGGCCAGGCAGGCCGGCATTCCGGCCCTGCTGCTGATCGACCGCGCCGGCAAAGAGGTCCCGATGGTCGACCGCACCGGTAAGTTCTATCCGATCGACGACCTCGACCCCGAGTTCGTCAGGCAGCACGTCGATACGAAAGCCTATAAAGAGTATGCCGGCCGTTATGTCAAGGACGCTTACGACGAGACGCTGCCCGACGAGGGCTCGACGCTCGACGTCGACCTCAGCGTGATGCTCAAGCAGCGCAACCAGGCGTTCAGGATCGAGAAACACACGCACAGCTATCCGCACTGCTGGCGCACCGATAAGCCGGTGCTCTACTACCCGCTCGACTCGTGGTTCATCCGGACCACGGCGCTCCGCGAGCGGATGATGGAGCTCAACGACACGGTGAACTGGAAGCCCCAGTCGACCGGCTCGGGCCGCTTCGGCAAATGGCTCGAGAACCTCGTCGACTGGAACCTCTCGCGCTCGCGCTTCTGGGGGACGCCGCTGCCCGTATGGGCCACGGACGACCACAGCGAGCTGCGGTGCATCGGCTCGGTGGCCGAGCTCAAGGCCGAGATCGAAAAGTCGGTCGCCGCGGGCTTTATGACCGAAAACCCGCTGAAAGACTTTACGCCAGAGGACTATTCCCCGGAGAATTATGAAAAATTCGACCTGCACCGCCCCTATGTCGACCGCATCGTGCTGGTCTCGGAGAGCGGCAAGCCGATGACGCGCGAGAGCGACCTGATCGACGTATGGTTCGACAGCGGCGCGATGCCCTATGCGCAGGTGCACTACCCGTTCGAGATCAGCGACGAGGAGTTCCGCAAGGTCTACCCGGCCGACTTCGTGGCCGAGGGCGTCGACCAGACACGCGGCTGGTTCTTCACGCTGCACGCGCTGGCCACGATGCTCTTCGACTCGGTGGCCTACCGGAACATCATCTCCAACGGCCTGGTGCTCGACAAGAACGGTAACAAGATGAGCAAGCGCCTCGGCAACGCCGTCGAGCCGTTCGAGGTGATGGACACCTACGGCCCCGACGCCGTGCGGTGGTACATGATCTCCAACTCACAGCCCTGGGACAACCTCAAGTTCGACGTCGACGGCGTCGACGAGGTGCGCCGCAAGTTCTTCGGCACGCTTTACAACACATACAGCTTCTTCGCGCTCTACGCCAATGTCGACGGCTTCACGGGCCGCGAGGCCGAGGTGCCGGTGGCCGAACGCCCCGAGATCGACCGCTGGATCATCTCGCTGCTCAACACGCTGGTCAAGGAAGTCACCGAGTGCCTCGAGGGTTACGACCCGACGCCCGCGGCGCGCAAGATCCAGGATTTCGTGAACGAGAACCTCTCGAACTGGTACGTGCGGCTCAACCGCAAGCGCTTCTGGGGCGGCGGCATGAACACCGACAAGCTGGCGGCCTACCAGACGCTCTACACCTGCCTGGAGACCGTCTCGCTGCTGGCCGCGCCGTTCGCGCCGTTCATCGCCGACCGCATCTTCACGGACCTGAACGCGGTAAGCGGACGCCATGCCGACGAGTCGGTTCACCTGGCCCGTTTCCCCGAAGCCGACGCCGCGCTGATCGACTCGGAGCTCGAGGCGATGATGGATGTGGCCCAGCAGGTCACCTCGATGGTGCTGGCCCTGCGCCGCAAAGTGGGCATCAAGGTGCGCCAGCCGCTCTCCAGGATCGTCATCCCGGTGCTCGACCCGGCGCTCCGCCACCGGATCGAAGCGGTGAAGAGCCTGATCCTCTCGGAGGTCAACATTAAGGAGCTGGAGTTTATCGAGGACACGACCGGCGTGATCACCAAGCGCATCAAGCCTAACTTCAAGACCCTGGGTCCCAAGTATGGCAAGCAAATGAAGCAGATCGCGCAGATCGTGGCAGGATTTTCGCAATCCGATATCGCCCGGCTCGAGCGCGAAGGCGGCTGGACGATGGAGGTCGGCGGCGAGAGCCTGCCCACCGTGCTCGAGGACTTCGAGATCACGTCGGAGGATATGCCGGGCTGGCTGGTGGCCAGCGAGGGACGCCTCACGGTGGCGATGGACATCACCGTGACCGACGAGCTGCGCCGCGAGGGCATCGCCCGCGAGCTGGTCAACCGCATCCAGAACATCCGCAAGGAGAGCGGGTTCGAGGTGACCGACAAGGTGCGCGTTACGATCGCCCGCAACGAGGCGACCGAGGGCGCCGTCGGCGTGTTCGGCGACTACATCGCCTCGCAGGTGCTGGCGGTCAGCGTCGATCTGGCCGACGAGGTCGCCGGGCCGCAGGCCGTCGAGGTCGAGCTCGACGAGCTGAAGGTGCGCCTGAGCGTCGAAAAGGTGTAGCGTGGCATGGTTTTTACCGTGTTTGGTTGCAATGAATGGATTTATTACTATATTTATCCTAATGGATCACTAAAACGAAAAGGATATGTCTGAGGTTGTAAAAACACGGTATTCGGACGAGGACCTGGCCGAGTTCAAGCAGATCATACTGGAGAAGCTCGACAAGGCCAAGGCCGATTACGATCTGCTGCGCGCGACGATCACGCACACGGCGAGCAACGACACGGAGGATACGTCGCCGACGTTCAAGGTGCTTGAAGAGGGTGCCGCAACGCTCTCGAAAGAGGAGTCGGGCCGTCTGGCCCAGCGTCAGCTGAAGTTCATCCAGCACCTCGAGGCTGCATTGGTCCGTATCGAGAACAAGACGTACGGCATCTGCCGCGAGACGGGCAAGCTGATCCCGAAGGAGCGCCTGCGCATCGTGCCGCACGCCACGCTCTGCATCGAGGTCAAGGAGCACGACAAGAAATAGCTCCGGCTGCCGGCCCGTACAGCCCGGCAGGGTGCCCGTCCGCGGGCCGCTGCGGGGACAGGGGACGAACGGGCATAACATATCGAAAAGGGAAGGAGGGTTGCGCCCTCTTTTCTTGTGTGAACTGTATGGCAAAGATTACGATATATACCGACGGATCGGCGCGCGGCAACCCGGGCCCGGGGGGCTACGGCGTGGTACTGCTCTCGCCGCCCTACCGCAAGGAGCTGAGCGCCGGCTACGCCCACACGACCAACAACCGCATGGAGCTGCTGGCCGTGATCACAGGTCTTGAGGCGCTCAAATACGAGGGCTCGGAGGTGACGGTCTACTCCGACTCGCAGTACGTCGTGAAAGCGGTCGAGCAGGGCTGGGTGTTCGGCTGGGAGAAGAAGGGCTTCGCCGGCAAGAAGAACGCCGACCTCTGGCGTCGCTTCCTGGCCGTTTACCGGCGTCACCGTGTGCGCTTCGTCTGGATCAAGGGACACGCCGAGATCCCCGAGAACGAGCGGTGCGACCGGCTGGCCGTGGCCGCGGCCTCGCAACCGAACCTTCCCGAGGATACCGGCTACGACCCCGGGGAATAGGCCGCTTCCGGGCCTTTGGATCAACGGTCGGTACCGTGAGTGGGACGCGCACTCCTTTGCGGTCGCCCCTCCGGGCCGGTCGCGGCGCATGGACATACCGGCAGGCATCCATACGGGAAGGCACGCGGGAGTGCCCGGACCCCGGGACGGACAAGCCGCCGCAGGCTCCGGACAGGGCCTGCATCCGGCCCGGACAGCGACACGACCGACACACCGGCCGTACCCGGACAGGACGGCCGGGATCTAAACAACAGGGCAGCTCCGGCTGCCGAATGGCATACGACTTAAATCAAAAGAACGCTATGGGATGGATTTACCTGATCCTGGGGGGCCTGTTCGAGATCGGCTGGCCGCTCGGGCTCAAACTGGCACAAACGATGCCTTACCGCATCCTGTGGATCGTATTCTCGGCCATTTCGATGGCCATCAGCGGCTGGTTCCTGTATACGGCCCAGAAGACGATCCCCATCGGTACGGCCTATGTGGTCTGGACCGGCATCGGGGCCGTGGGGACGCTCATTCTGGGCATCCTGCTGTTCCACGACTCGGCCAGCGTGTGGCGCCTGCTCTCGGCCTCGCTGATCGTGCTCGGCATCATCGGCCTCAAGGTCCTGTCGTAAGCCGCGATAGCGCGCAAACAGGCAGCCCGAGGGAAAGTCGTCCCTCGGGCTGCGCTTTATTCCGGCAAGCGCCGGCATTCACTTCACGAAGATATTCCACGCTCCGGGTCCCTGCGGGCAGTGGGCTGCCCCGGACACCCGGCACACCACCCTATTTCAGCATCGGTGCGAGCGTTTCGATCAGGACGGCATATCCGTCCTTGTTGAGATGCAGGCGGTCGGGCTGGAACAGTTCGTCGCGCACCGTACCGTCGGACCGGATGATGCGGTCCCAGGCGCTGGCATAGCTGACGTAATCGTACTGCCGGGCCATGTCGGCCATCAGTTCATTGGCCAGGCGGTAGCGCTCGGTCAGGTTGATCCGGCTCGTACAGGGGTTGATCCCGAGCAGGATGATCCCGGCCCGGGGCAGCGAGACGTGGATCATGTGGACGAGGCAGGCGAGATCTTCCACGAAGCGTTTCGGGGTCTTGGCCGGGTCGCACAGGTCGTTGCTGCCGATGTAGATCACCACCCGGTCGGGGGTGTGCGGAGCGATCGAGCGGTCGAAGTAGTAGATATGGTCCGTACAGATCGAGCCGCCGAACCCGCGGTTACGAACCTCGATGCCGGGGAAGCTGCCTCCGAGGTCGGGCCATCCGGTGATCGTCGAGCTGCCGACGAACAGCACGCCGCCCGTGAGCGGGCCGCGCGCCGAGTCCTCGGCGGCGAACCGGTTCATGTCGCCTGTCCAGATCGAAGCGCGGTCGTACTGGGCCGAAACCGGAACGACAAGGGCCAGAGCGCATAGCAAAAGCAGAAAACGTTTCATGGGTACATGGTTAGGTTAATATGCCGGCCGGGAGCCGGAGCTCCGGCGGCACATTCAAATATAATAAAAAAATCCGAATACGCCGGCTATTTTTCGATCCTTGCAGCCGCCGGGCCCGCACGCTGCGCCCCGGAGCGTGCGGACACCTCCGCCGCCGCACCGCACAAGGGTGCCCTGCGCCGGGGCATTGCATGTTTCGTAACTTGCCCTGCCCGCCGGCCGAAAGGCTGCCTCCGCGCAACGGTCATGCGGAGACGGGCGGTCCGGCGTTGCCGCGGCCGGGACGGAGACCCAGGCGCGGACGATAAAATTCACTGAAAAACATCGGGGTTTGGAACCAAAGTTGCGATTTATGAAACACCCTGCCCGAGGCATATCCCGGCGGGCAATGCACTAAAACCGAGAACCATGATCACAGATAAACTGAATACGGGCCTCATCGCCGCCATGCGCGATAAGCTGCCCAGGGGGGCCAACCTGGCCAATACGCTGATGGATATCCTGTTCATCGGCAAAGAGGCGGTCTACCGCCGGCTGCGCGGCGAGGTCCCGTTCACGCTGGCCGAGGCGGTCATGGTCCAGCAGCGGCTGGGCATCTCGCTCGACCGCATCGGCGGGATGAGCTTTGCGGGCAACGCGATGTTCAATCTCGACATGTTGCACCACGAAGACCCGATCGAGACCTATTACGCAGCGATCAACAGTTATGCCGAGCTGTTCGATCGGTACAAGGACCTGCCGGATTCCGAGCTGGCCACCTCCTCGAACATGATCCCGCAGACATTCTACCTCAAGTACGGGCTGCTGTCCAAGTTTCGCCTGTTCAAGTGGATGTACCAGCACGAAAAGATCGATTGCGGCGAGTCGAAGTGCATCGAGGACCTGGTGCTGCCCGAGAAACTGCTCGCCCGCCAGCGCGAGTACGTGGCCCTCACGCAGCATATCCGCTCGACCTGCTATGTCTGGGACGAGCTGCTGTTCTTCTATCTGGTCAACGACATCCGCTACTTCATCGGGATCAACCTGATGACCGATGCAACGAAGGAACAGCTCAAGACCGAGCTGCTCGAACTGTTCGACGAGCTTGAGGAGATCGCCACGCGGGGCAGGTTCTCGACGGGCAACGACGTGCAGATCTATATCTCCAACATCAATTTCGAAGCGACTTACAGCTACGTGGCCGCCAAGACTGACCACCTCAGCCTGATCCGCGTCTATGGGATCAACTCGATCACATCGGTCGACGAGGCGGTGTTCCGCGACATCCGCGAATGGATCCAGTCGCTCAAGAAGTTCGGGACACTGATCTCACAAAGCGGCGAGATGCAGCGCATCCGGTTCTTCGCCCGGCAACGCGAGATGGTCCGCGCGCTCTGATGCGCCCGTATGCGGATTCTGACACGTATTCCGAAATTGTTGCGATAATCGTTTATTTCACCCCCGATCGCCCCTTCCGATTGCGGGTATCGCCCCTGTTATCCCTGCGTGATGCGACAATAGAAAACGTCCTGCATGTTATTTTCTCCGTTCTGGCATCGGAATGCCCCGTTTATCCGCCATCTTTGCACAGCAGGGCGTCCCCACCCCCGCCGGCGGTCAGCCGGGCGCATGCCGACGCCGCTTCCCGGACCGGCAGCATCCTCCCCGCGCCGCGCGCCATCAAGGCAGGGCTTCGTCCGGCCAGGCGAAAACCCGGACCAGGCAGTGGCCCGCCATGGTGTTACCGCCACAGCGCGGAACGTGGTGTCCCCTGCGGATATTGCGTTTTGCGGCCCGGCCCGTTTCTCCGGCGCCTGTCGGAACAGTGCCCTGCGCACAGCCGGGCGGCACGCCGCCTGCTCATCTTCAAAAATCCTGTCTATGAAAAAAGTTCTGGGTGACGGACTGATACGAGAGATGAAGGAGAAGATCCCCGAAGGGAGCAATCTGGCCAACTACCTCGTGGACATCCTGTGCATGGGCAAAGAGGCCATTTATCGGAGATTAAGGGGTGAAGTGGCATTTACGTTCGATGAAGTGGCCGTCATCTCCCGGAAGCTGGGGATATCGCTGGATAAGATCGTCGGCAACAACCTGTCAGGCGGGACCCTCTTCGATCTGCACCTGCCTCATGTCGAGGACCCGATGGAGAACTACCGCGAGATATTGGTCCGTTACCTGAACTTTTTCCGCTATGTCAAGAGCGATCCGTCGGCCGAGGTGTGCACGGCGTCCAACATCGTTCCCTATACGTTCTACTCGCAGTACCGCCACCTGTCGCGCTTCCGCCTGTGCCGCTGGCTCTACCAGCACGGCCGGGTCCGGACACCGCATGCGCTGGCCGACCTCGACATCCCGGCCGACATCGTCGACCTTCAGCGCGAGCTGAGCGAAACGGTGCGCCAGATCCCGAAAACCACGTTCATCTGGGACGGCAATATGTTTCAGTCGCTGGTCGACGAGATCCGCTATTTTGCCGAGTTGCGGCTGATCACCGACGAGGATGTGATGCTGCTGCGCGACGACCTGCTCCGACTGATCCGCGAGCTCGAGCAACTGACCATGAGCGGAAGGTTCAACACCGGCACGCGGCTGGCGATCTACCTGTCCCGCATCAGCTTCGAGGCGACATACAGCTACGTCGAACGGCGCGATTTCCGGGCCAGCATGTTCCGGGTCTACGCGGTCAACTCGATGGACTCGCAGAACGACCTGATCGGCAGCATTCAGAAAGACTGGCTGCAGTTCCTCAAGCGTCACGCCACACTGATCTCGCAGAGCGGCGAGATCCAGCGCGTGCGCTTCTTTTCGCGCCAGCGTGCGATCATCGAGTCGCTGGCCTGCGAGCCGGTCGAGGCATGACCGGCGGAACACCTGCCGCGGCGTTGTAGGTTCTGACGATCATTGGATCAAAGGATGGGTGTGCCGGAAGGTTCCACTGCCAGGCGAAAGGAGGGTGTGTGTGGTCTCCGGTCGTTCTCCGGCACACCCTGTTCCGTCCGGGCGGCCCCACAGGGTCGCCCGGGCTTTTTACATGCGCCCGGTGCGGCACGGCCCGCACCTCGCCCGGGCAGCTATGCGCCCCGGGCCCTTCGCGCACCGCTCTTCGGCAAACGGCTGCCGTCCCCGACAAGACAGGAGCACCCCGCCGTCCCGAAGGGATATGTGCAATGAGGAACCTAAAGGTCGATCGACGCGCACTCGAAACCCTGCTTCTGCAGGTAATCGAGCGTCCGGGGCAGCGCGTAACGCAGGTTGCGGAACGACTTGCGCGAGTCGTGGAACACGACGATCGAGCCGCCCTGCACATAGCGCGTGACATTGCGCAGGCACGAGCGCGGCGAGATCACCTGGCTGTAATCGCGGCTCAGCACGTTCCACATGATGATGTGGTAGCGCTCGCTCAGGATGCGCGCCTGCACGGGCCTGATCCGCCCGTAAGGCGGCCGGAACAGGTCGGTACGGATGAACTGGTTGGCCAGGTCGACATCCTCGACATACGACTCGACATCCATTCCCCACCCTTTCTGGTGACTGTAGGTATGGTTACCCACTTTGTGTCCGGCATCGACGATCATCTGGAAAAGGTCGGGATATTGCTCGACATTCTTACCCAGACAGAAGAACGTCGCTTTGGCACCGTAATTGGACAGTTGTCCGAGGATCCACGGCGTGATCTCGGGCGTCGGGCCATCATCGAACGTCAGGAAGACCCGGCGCTCGTCCCCGATCTCCCAGATGAGCGACGGCATCAGTCTTCGCAGAAATTTCGGCGCACGGAATTGCATGGTTACCTGTTAACTAAGATTGCGGACAATGCCTGAAAACGCCGCAAAGGTAACAAATCATTTCGGGGAAACGGAAACAATCCGTAAAAAAGCGCTATATTTGTTCACCGCCCCCTCATATAACCTGAATAACATGAGATTACTGACGTTATCCGCCCTATCCATCGCTGCCGTCCTGTTGTGGAGCTGCGGCGGCGAGGACCGCCTGCCCGAATCGCACGGCCGTGCCTATGAGCTTATGGTCGTATGCCCCGAGAACGAGTGGAACGCAGCCCTCGGCGATACGCTGCGGGAGATCCTGATGGAGCCGTTCCCGATGCTCAACCAGCGCGAACCGTGGTTCGACGTGGTCTATATCCGGCCGTCCGGCTACAAGAACCTGTTGTTGCGGGGCCGTAACCTCCTTGAGGTCAAGATCGACTCCAAATACAAGGAAGCGGCGATGACCGCCCGGTACGATGTCAGGGCCGCCCCGCAACTGATCGTCAGCCTGACGGGCCCGGGCGACTCGGCCGTCACGGCCTATGTGTCGGAGAACCGCAAAGCGCTGCGCCAGATCTACGACATGGCCGAACGCGACTGGTTCAAGGCCGTCTCGGCCCGATACAACGAGAAGAAGCTCGGCGAGACGATCCAAAATAAGTTCGGCTTCAGGATCAACATCCCTAAAGGCTATACCCAGAAATACGACGGCGACGACATGATGTGGCTCTCGTACGAGCTACCGCTGGGCAGCGTCAACCTGCTGATCTACACCAACCCGTACAGCGGCAAGGATGATTTCACGCTCGACTCGCTGCGCAGCCGCCGCAACCGGTTCGCCGCGCGTATCCCGGGTCCCTCCAGGGGCTCGTACCTGACGACCAGCCCCGTGTTCGACCCGGAGGTGCAGTACGTCCAGATCAACGGGCGGTCATGGGCCGAGATGCGCGGGTTCTGGGATGTCGAGGGCGACTTCATGGGCGGTCCCTTCGTCAGTTACTCGACAATGGTCGACGGCCGCGTGATCACCATCGACGGCTTTGTCTTCAACCCGAAGCTGGACGGCCGCCTCGGCAAGCGCAACTATATCCGTCAGATCGAGAACATCATGTACTCGGTCGAGTTCGTCGGGCAACCGGATCAGGCCGAATAGGCGCCGGCACCCTGCAAAAGAGGCCCTGTCGCTCAAGTCCAGGCGACAGGGCCTCTCTTATGTCGGGGCACTCCGAACGCCGCCGGCTGACAAACCGGACGCCGCCGGGCCAGCCTGCGGAGCCATTCCCGCCCCGTACCTGCCCCGGTGGCGACACCGCGTATCGGCAAGCACCGGACCGCCGCCCGGGCCTCGCTACGGCCCGGCCGCAACCCGCTGCGCGACACCGCAGCAGGCCCCCGCTCCCCTAATCGACCCGGCCTGCCGGCAATACCCGCGCCAGGTCCTCGATCAGCCGGGTCGTCCGAACCCGGCGTCCCGCGCTGTCCGTATGACTGACCGTGTCGAAGAAAAGCGAATCGGCCAGCGCATACCGCTCCGGCTCGAACAGCGCTCCGCAGCCACGGCGCGCAAGACCGTCCGCCACCTCGTCAACCTGGTGCCGGAGCCGCTCGTACGCCTGCCTCTGGAAAACCTGCGGGACCACCACCAGCCGCGCCCCACGGACCTCAAGATCGTGCGCCAGCTCCTCAACGGCCGCCATCACCCGGGGATTCGGGCGGTCGTACTGCAACAGGCAGACCGGAAACTCGATCTCGCGGGGCGCGAGGCCCAGATGCGCCGTGTGGTCGCCATAGCCGTCATACGCGCGGCGCGTATTGATCCCCGGTACCGCACCGGACTCCGCACGCCGGACCAGGCCCAGCTTGGCCGGAAGGTCCTTCAGATCGGGGCTGAGGCTCCGCGCCCCGTACTCGGCCAGGTAGGGCAGCTGCCGAACGACCTGCCGCGGCCCCAGGTAGCGCCAGTCGCCGGGGTACATCACTAGCGCCGTGGTCAGCGCGATATCCCCCTCCGCCTGCTCGCCGAAAAAGTGCGAGTATTCAGGCGACAGCACGACAATGTCTCCCGTACGGATATACGGGCGAACCCGCTCCATGATATAGTAAAGGCCCATGCCGGCGTTCAGCCCGGTATTGACGACCGGAAGCCCGAAAGCCCGGCTGATGCGGCGGCTGTCGATCCCGTAGGCCAGGTTGGAGCCCCCCACCAGGATGATCCGGGGCGAGGGTGTCGTATCGAGCATCCGGTCTTTATCCGCCATGGCGGCGAACAGGCTGTCGCGCATCCCCGGATTGGAGCGCGAGGCAAGCAGGCTGAGCGTCAGCACGAGCGCAAGGATCGACACGGCAAGGCCCGTACGCCACAGGAATCGTTTCATCAGAACTGGAAGTAAATGAATGACTGGCTCCCGGTGTTCATCATCAGGCACACGATGGGCAGCAGGATATATACCGCCCAGCGCACCCCGAGCGGCAGCCTCCCGATATCGAGCGCATGGGATTTGCCGCGTTGCAGCCACTCGACCGCGAGCATCAGCACGATGTAAACCGAGAACGTATCGTGGATATGGGGTGCCGCGAACAGCGACCGGCTGAACACGATGCCCAGGTAATCCCACGCCTGCGCCACACTCTCGGCCCGGAAGACGATCCATCCGAGGACCACGAGCATGAACGTCGAGAGCATCTGCAACGTCTCGCGCCACGACGGCAGCCGCCGGCCCTGCGCCACGACATCCGACGTATAGCGACGGTTGCGACGGGCCAACAGCAACGGCAGGAACAGCAGGGCGTGGTAGGCGCCCCAGGCCAGGAACGTCCAGTCGGCCCCGTGCCAGAGCCCGCTGGCCAGGAATACGACCATCGTATTGCGCACGCTCATCCACCGCGTGCCTCGGCTGCCGCCGAGAGGGATGTAAACATAGTCGCGGAACCAGGTCGAGAGCGAGATGTGCCAGCGGCGCCAGAACTCGGCGATATCGCGCGAGAAGTATGGACAGTTGAAATTGCGCATCAGGCTGAACCCGAACAACCGCGCCGTACCCACCGCAATGTCCGAATAGCCCGAGAAGTCGCCGTAGATCTGGAAGGCGAACAGCACGCCGCCCAGCAGCAGCGTACTGCCGGGCAGCGCCCCGTAATCGGCGAAGATCGCATCGACCGCCAGACCGCAGTTGTCGGCCACGACGATCTTCTTGAACAGGCCCCAGAGTATCTGGCGGAGCCCGTCGACCGCCCGGGCATAATCGAACCGGCGGGCACGCGCGAACTGCGGCAGCAGGTTGGTCGCCCGCTCGATCGGCCCCGCCACCAGTTGCGGAAAGAAGCTCACATAGGCAAAGAAGCCGACCGGATCGTGCGAGGCGGCCAGCTTGCGCTTATACACATCGATCGTGTAGCTGAGCGCCTGGAACGTATAGAAACTGATACCCACCGGCAGCAGGATGTCGATGGTCAGCCAGTCGAGCTGGTATCCGAAAGCCTGGAAAAGCCGCTCCAGGTTCTCCGAGAAAAAATTAAAGTATTTGAATACTCCGAGGATCAGCAGGTTGAGCACGATGTTCGACGCCGAGATCAGCCGGCTGTGGTTGCGCCGGTCACTACGATCGCCCGCCGTCCGGGCGTCTGACCGCTCGATCAGGATACCGCTCAGGTAGCTGCAACCCGAGGTCAGTGCGATCAGCAGCAGGAAGCGCCAGTCCCACCACCCGTAGAACAGGTAGCTGACCGCAGCGATAAACAGGTTCTGCAAACGCAGGTTACGGTTGAATACGAACCAATATGACAGAAAGACGGCCGGCAGGAAAACGGCGAACTCGAAGGAATTGAAAAGCACGGCAGTGCGTAGTGAAAGTAAGCGGATAAATTATTTTATGACAAATATACTATTTATTATATTATTATATATATACTATCTTGGCCTCAGACACCATCCGCCACTGAAGAAGATTCCCGCAGCCTCCTGCCGGACAACCCCCTATCGGCCTATGCATCACACCGGCCCCACCGTACCCCGCACCCGGGGCGGTCCGCAGCACGGCATACCCCGGCGCGACGTGACAGGCGCGACGCGACAGGCGCGCCGGCCGACCGGCCACTCGGTCCGTCAGCCCCCAAACGACCGGGACCGGACTCGTGCAGAGTCCGGTCCCGGTTCATCATCAGGATTCGGCAGGCATCAACCGCACTTGGAATGGCCGCAGCTCATGCAGACAGGGCAGCCGTTCTGGTAGACCAGCGTCTCCTGTCCGCAGTTGGGGCAGATCTCCTTGGCTTTCGTACCGTCCGAGATATACTGCTTGAGCGCACGTCCCACACCGGTCTTCCAGGTATTGATCGACTCGCTGTCCAGATGGAGCGACTCGATCAGCGTCACCACGTCGAGGATCGGCATCCCGTTGCGGAGCACGCCCGAGATCAGCTTGGCATAGTTCCAGAACTCCTCGTCGAACAGGCGCGAGATTCCGCCGATCGTGTTCGTATAGCCATATTTGTCCTTGTACTGGAAGTCGTAGCGCTTGTTACCCTCGGCGTCCTTGACCTTGATGATCGCCCCCTTCTTGATCTTCTTGGGGATGAACATCGCGTCCTCCTCGATCTTTCCGGTGAAGATCTCATAGGGGCGGTCGTTATAGATACCCACGAACGAGATCCAGTCCTCCTCGCCGTTCTTAAAGCGGACGATGTCGGCCGTGAGCTCGGTCGGGCGCTGCAAGGGCGGCTTGTACTCGCCGTTGCCGCTCTCGGCCCCCTTCTTCTTTTTCTTCGTATCGACCAGCACGCCGGCACGCGAGCCGTCACGGTAGACCGTCACGCCCTTGCAGCCCGACTCCCAGGCCGTCTTGTACACGTCGGCCACGAGCGCCTCGGTCACGTCGCTGGGCAGGTTGACCGTCACCGAGATCGAGTGGTCGACCCACTTCTGGATCGCGCCCTGCATCTTGACCTTGCTCACCCAGTCGATATCGTTGGCCGTGGCCTGATAGTACGGCGACTTGGCCACCAGCTTGTCGAGCTCCTCCTCCGTGAGCTTATCGAGCTCTTCGGTCTTGTAACCGTTGACCTCGAGCCAGGTGAGGAACTTATGGTGATACACATAGTACTCTTCCCACGAGTCGCCCACCTCGTCGACGAACGTCACCTTCACGTCTTTGTCGCTCGGGTTGACCTTGCGGCGGCGCTTGTACACGGGGCGGAACACCGGTTCGATGCCCGAGGTGGTCTGCGACATGAGGCTCGTCGTCCCGGTCGGGGCGATCGTCAGCATCGCGATGTTGCGGCGGCCGACGTTGACCATCTCCTCATAGAGTGCCGGATCGGCCTCGCGGATACGGTCGATCATCGGGTTGTTGGCCTCACGCTTGGCCTCGTAGATCGGGAACTTGCCGCGCTCCTTGGCCATTTCGACCGACGCGCGGTAAGCCTCGATCGCCAGCGTCTTCTGCACCTCGACCGCAAAGGCTATCGCCTCGTCCGAGCCGTAGCGCATTCCCAGCGCGGCCAGCATATCGCCCTCGGCCGTGATGCCGAGACCCGTGCGGCGGCCCTGGAGAGCCTTCTCGCGGATCTTCTCCCACAGGCGCAGCTCGACACTGCGGATATCGGCATCCTCGGGATCGGCGCCGATCTTCTTGATGATCGCCTCGATCTTCTCAAGCTCGAGGTCGATGATGTCGTCCATCAGGTGCATCGCCTTGTGGACATGCTGCTTGAACTTCTCGCAGTTGAACTTCGCCTCCTTGGTGAACGGCTTGTCGACATAGCTGTACAGGTTGAGCGCCAGCAGGCGGCAGCTGTCGTACGGACAGAGCGGGATCTCGCCGCAGGGATTGGTCGACACCGTGCGGAAGCCGAGGTCTGCATAGCAGTCGGGCACCGATTCGCGGATGATCGTATCCCAGAACAGCACGCCCGGCTCGGCCGACTTCCAGGCGTTGTGGATAATCTTGTTCCACAGCGCGCGGGCGTCGATATCCTTCTCATACATGGGCTTATCGGAGTCGATCGGGAACTGCTGGTGATACTTCGTACCGTCGATCACCGCGCGCATGAACCCGTCGTCGATCTTGATCGAGACGTTGGCACCCGTGACCTTGCCCGTCTCGACCTTGGCGTCGATAAAGTTCTCGGCATCGGGATGCTTGATCGAGAGCGAGAGCATCAGCGCTCCGCGGCGGCCGTCCTGGGCCACCTCGCGCGTCGAGTTCGAGTAGCGCTCCATGAACGGCACGATGCCCGTCGAGGTGAGCGCGCTGTTGAGCACCGGGCTGCCCGTGGGGCGCAGGTGCGAGAGGTCGTGCCCCACGCCGCCGCGCCGCTTCATCAGCTGGACCTGCTCCTCGTCGATGCGGATGATACCGCCGTACGAGTCGGCCGGGTTCTTGTGGCCGATCACAAAGCAGTTCGACAGCGAGGCGATCTGGAGGTTATTGCCGATGCCGGTCATCGGTCCGCCCTGCGGAATGACATACTTGAACTCGGTGAGCAGTCCGTGTATTTCATCGGCCGACAGCGGATTGGGATACTTTTTCTCGATGCGGGCCAGCTCGTTCGCGATGCGCCAGTGCATCTGGTCGGGCGACGACTCGTAGATCTTACCGAACGAGTCCTTGAGCGCGTACTTGCTCACCCACACCGTCGCGGCCAGGTCGTCGCCCTTGAAATAGCGTTTCGCCTCCTCGACCGCCTCGGCATACTGGTACTCTTTCAGCGGAGCCTCCGCACCGGGGGTTTCTTTCTTCGTGGACATGATGTTTGAAGTATATAAATGTTTATGAATCTTTTAGCGTCAGGTGAGGCGGTCCTGCGACCGGCATACAAGATTAGGCTTTCTTTCCCGGAATCCGAAATTTCGGCCGTCGTAGTTATCAATAACTTATTAACATCCGGGGTCCGGCGCTTATTCCGAAAGGGTTACGGCGACACGCTCGAGCTTACCGCCGAGCGGCGGGGCCATTTTCGAAACCTTGACCGAAATATGGACGATCTGCGGAAAGCGGGCACGCACGGCATCGACGATCCTCCGCGCCACGTGCTCGATGATGTCGGACTTGACGGCCATCTGCTCGCCCACGATCCCGAAAACATCCAGGTAGCTGATCGTCTTGGAGATATCATCCGTCGCAGCAGCGACCGCAAGGTCGGCCTCGAGCGTCATATCGACCCGGAAGCGCCCGCCGATCACTTTCTCCTGCGCGTAGCAGCCGTGATAGGCATAGAATTCCATGTTCTCCAGATGGATCGTATAGGTAGTCATACGGCAATCGTTTTTGGTGTATACAAAGAAACCAAAATATAATGCCGCCGCCGGCCGGACCGCCGCTTAATTATCCACAATTTAAGAACAACGACGCCTGACACCCCCGGAATCGACCGGTTATCAGTAACATACCTCGACCGTATCGGCCACCGGGCGCTGCACGGGCACGGCCTCCGGATCGGCCACATAGCTGCGCCGCGAGAGATGGTCGTAGTACTGCTGGACCATCGCCTTGAGCGTGCGCTCGGTCCCGCGCATACAGGGCGTCGCGAGGCGCGCGAGGTTGTACCGCTGGAGCGTGTCGGCGCGCCCGTAAGCGCCGAGCACACGTTGCCCGTCGAAGAAGATCACCAGCGAGTCGGTGATCGCCTGGTAGGCCTGGTTCATGTAGTTGACCGCCATCGGCAGCCGCTCCGGCTCGCCGATCACGTCGCGCCCGAAGGCGAAGTAGGGCTTACGGTACCCCACCAGCCCAAGCAGCGTCGGCATCAGGTCGAGCTGCTGGCTCACGCGTCCGTCCATGCCGCGCACGGCTCCGTCGGGCGTATAGATGAAGCTGATGATGTGCGTGTTGCCCGTAGGAGTCCCCGTCTTCGGAGCGAACGTCTCGGACGATACATGGTCGGCCACGAAGACGAAGATCGTGCTGTCGTACCACGGCTGCCGGGCAGCCTGCTCCATAAACCGGCGGATGGCCATGTCGGTGTAGGCCACGCCGCGGTGCACCCGGGTCCGCCCGGCGGGCAGCGAGTCGCGGTAACGGTCGGGCACGACGAACGGATGGTGCGAGGTGAGCGTGAAGGCCGCGGCGAAGAAGGGTTGCGGCAACCGCCCGAGCTGCCCGGCCATAAAGGAGAGGAAAGGCTCGTCCCAGATGCCCCAGTAACCGTCGTAGTCGCCCGTACCCCGCTCGCGCTCGTAGTCCTCCTGCGAGAAGATCTCGGTGACGCCGGCCTGGTTGGCATAGGCGCCGAAGCCCATCGACCCGCGCGGCGAGCCGTTGAAGAAGGCCGTCGTATAGCCTTCGTCGCGCAGGATGGCCGGAAGCGGACGGCCCGTGCCGAGCGACTGCGGGAGCAGCATGAACGGCGTGGCGAACGACGGGATCGAGGCCAGCACCGAAGGCAGCGCGTCGATCGACTTGCGCCCGTTCGAGTAAGCTTCGGTAAAGGTGTACCCGCCCCGCATCAGCGAGTCGAGGAAGGGCGTGAAGCCCGGGTCGCCGGCCGGATAAAGGTCGGGATTGAGCAGCGCCGAGTGCTCGGCGCTGAAGCTCTCGAGGATCAGGATCACGATATTGCGCCGCCCCAGCGCAGGTGCATCCGCCGCCGGGAAATGGTAGGGCGTGTAGATCGCCGCCAGCTCCTCCGCATCGAAATAGCGAGGCACCTCGACCCGCGTTTTCCCCATCGTACGGATGATGCAGAACGGGTTGCTCAGGATCAGGTTGGCCTTCTGGACCGAGGGGGTGTACTGCGTGGCATTGCTCAGCGTGATGGGCCGCACCGAGCGGCCGAAGCCGCCCCGCACGCCGCCGACACAGAGCGCGACGGCACCCATCAGCACGGCCGTCCCGGCAGCATAGTAGCCCCGGCGCGAGCGGATCGCCGGCCTCGGAGGCCCGATCCACCGGAACGCCGCGACGAGCGCGGCTACCGAGAGCGCCCACAGCCCGACGAGCCACCAGTTCTCGGCGGCGAACTTCAGCGCCACATGCGCGGTATTGTCGTTGCCGAAGAAGAAGAGCTCGTCGGCCGTGAACCGCTTGGCCGTATATCTAAAGTAAACGATGTCGGAATAGTTGATGGCCAGCACCGCGGCGTTGACCACCACGTAGTACCAGAACAGGCACCGCTGGTACCATGCCCGCTCGCGCACCCGCAGCGGCAGCAGCGAAAAGAAGATCAGCACCGCATTGGCATAGACGAGCGACACGGTGTCGAACGCGAAGGCGCCGCGAAGCAGTTGCGGCACCTCGGCCCAGGCAACGGGACCCAGCGCGGCGGCATTGACCGCCCAGAACACGAGGCGGCAGACAAACAACAGGACATAGAGCACCGCGAGCCGCCCCACGAGCACGGCAAGATCGGTATGGAGCCATTTTTTCATTCGGGTTCAGATTGGGGCCCGGGGGCCCGGTTACACGCTGCGAAGCCTGGCGACCCCGGCGCATCGGGTGATTGTCTCGTCCGGCCGCTCCCTCCCCGCAGCCGGCCTGCGCGGCACTTCCCTGCCCGGCCATCTCCGCCCCCCGCTGCATCGGCAGGCAGCACGCGCTCCTGGCAGCACCTCCTATCCCCGCACCACCGTGCAAGGGCATCCGGTCGGCAGACTGCATGCGGCGGGACCGCTGCGGCATTACTTCCGCCGCGGGCCGTTGATGCTGATCTCGGGCTGGTGGTAGACGGTCGAGTGCGGCGGGACCGACTCGGTGAGCCACACGTTACCGCCGACCACCGTGTCGTGGCCGATCACCGTGTCGCCGCCGAGGATCGTACTCCCGGCATAGATGATCACATTGTCCTCGATCTTGGGATGGCGCCGCACGCCCTGCAGCTCTTTGTCGACGAACTTGGCACCGAGCGTCACGCCCTGGTAGAGCTTGACGTTCCTGCCGATCACGCACGTCTCGCCGATCACCACGCCCGTGCCGTGGTCGATGTAGAAGCGCGGCCCGATCGTGGCGCCCGGGTTGATATCGATCCCCGTCTGGCTGTGGGCATACTCCGAGATCACGCGCGGCAGGATCGGCACCTGCAACTTATACAGCTCGTGCGCCAGCCGGTAGACCGCCACGGCATAGAAGCCCGGGTAGCAGAGGATGACCTCCTCGCGGCAGAAGGCCGCCGGATCGCACCGCTGGTAGATCTTGGCGTCCTGCATCAAACCGGTGTAGATGAGCGGTATCGCGCCGAAGAACCGGGCCGTGAGGTCGCAGCACGGGCTGTCCGCATCCGGGCAAAGCGGCGTGACGATCCGCAGCAGGTCGTCCTGCAGGCGGCTCCACTCGGCCTCGATCTCATAGAGCGGGGTATTCCGTTTGTCGCGCACCGGGAACAACAGGTTGACCATCCGGTCGACCCAGCGATGCACCTCGACCTGCGAGGGCACCTCTCGGCAGAGCACCTTGGTCATCTTGAACAGGCGCTGGGGAAAATTTTTCACAGTATCAGCCATAGCTGTCGGTATTAGGTCCGCCCTCCGGGACGATCCGGGTGCCGGCGCCGCACGCCTCCCGCGGTCGCCCGGCTGCCCGGCACGGACGCCGCAGGGCGCCCTCGCCGGTTTCCGGCAACGGACTGTGAGCAAATGTACAAAAAAATCGTGCCGCAACAGCGGAATCCGTTAAAAAGGCAGCAGAGCACCGCATCCCTATCGGCATAGCCGAACGCGCCCCGGCCCGTTCTTTCGCCACATAACGCCATCCGTGCCGGCAAAAGCCTCCCCGGTGCGGCCTGCCTCCCCGACCGACATGTGCGGAATGACCGGGGTTTCCGCCCGATGAGCCGCTTGCCGGACAGTTGCCTCCCGACAAGCCTCCACGCCATGCAGCACCAGGCACCGAACATACCGAAACACCGAAACCGGCCGCAAAATCACGGGGTCCCACACGCTTGGTGTGCTTTTTGATCGGTCATCCCATCAAACAATCATCAGAACAATCCGACAGCTATGTGTACAAGGGTAATTTATACGGGAACCAACGGCATGGTCGCGACCGGCCGCAATATGGACTGGAAGACGGACATGCACAGCAATATCTGGATATTTCCGCGCGGGATGGCGCGCCAGGGCCACGCAGGCCCCAACTCGCTGGCATGGACCTCGCGGTACGGCAGCGTGGTCACCTCGGCTTTCGAGATCGCCAGCACGGACGGCATGAACGAAAAGGGTCTGGTGGCTAACCTGCTATGGCTGCCCGAGACCCGGTATCCCGTGCGCGACGAGCGTAAGCCGGGACTCGCCGTCACGGCCTGGGTACAGTACATGCTCGACAGCTTCGCGACCGTGGCCGAGGCCGTAAGCGCCGTCGACGAGAACACGTTCCAAGTGGTATCGGACATGATGCCCGACGGCTCGCGGCTTGCCACGCTGCACCTCTCTATCTCGGACGCCACGGGCGACAGCGCCATATTCGAATACGTGGACAGCCGCCTGACTGTCTACCACAGTCCGGATTATAAGGTGATGACCAACTCGCCGACCTATGACAAGCAACTGGCGCTGAACGAGTACTGGCAAGCGGTCGGCGGCCTCACCTTCCTGCCCGGGACCAACCGCCCCGCCGACCGCTTTGCGCGGGCGAGCTTCTATATCGATGCCGTGCCCCGAACCGACGATCAGCGGATCGCCGTCGCCAGCCTGTTCAGCGTGATCCGCAACGCCTCGGTCCCCTACGGCATATCGACGCCCCAGAGCCCGGAGATCTCCTCCACGCAGTGGCGCACCGTGTCCGACTGCAAGAACCTGACGTACTTCTTCGAATCGAGCCTGACGCCCAATACGTTCTGGGTGAGGCTCCGGGATGCGGACCTGTCAGCAGGCGCCCCGGTGCTCAAGCTCGCGATCGCCGGCGGCGAGACCTACAACGGCAATGCGACGCAAGACTTCAAGCCGGCACAGCCCTTCCGGTTCCTCGGCGTCCGGGGCTGACGCCGGACGGAGCGCAGGGACGATCGGGCAACGGGCATAAAAACATGGCAGGCTGCCTCCGGGCAACCGGCAGCGGAAGCATCCTCCCTCAGGGCGGCGCCTGCAACGGCCGCCGAAAAGCAAGGGGCGGACCGACCTCCGACAAAAGGATAGCAGCGATGACCGCCAAGCGCCGGGGCGCCAGAGACAATCGCCGGAAGGGAGGCATCTATGCCTCTGCCCCAAAGAAGGGCCCCTGCAATGACTGCGGGCGAGCAGGGGCCAAAACGCCCGCTCCGGGAAGACACCTCAGGCTGGCGTCCGGCGAACGCGGCAAAGCAATGTCCCCGCGAGGGCTACCGGCAGGGCGGTCCGCCGGCCTCGCATCGGCAGGACCCCGGACGGGCAGCCGGCAGCAAAGCGCCCGGAACCACCCCGGCTGCCAAGCCCCGGAAGCCCCTTCGGGAGAGGATGCAACCGACACGATCCGCATAAAGCGAAGACCGCCGCCCAACAAAAGCGAGGCGTCCCCCGACGGGGACGCCTCGCTTCCATTCGGATATACCGCAATGCGGTCAGTCTTTCAGCTTGGCCGAGAGGAACTCGCGGTTGAGCCGGGCGATGTGGGCGATCGAGATACCCTTCGGGCACTCGGCCTCGCAGGCGCCGGTGTTGGTACAGTTGCCGAAGCCGAGCTCGTCCATTTTGGCGACCATCGACTTGGCGCGGCGCGCACCCTCGACGCGGCCCTGCGGCAGCTTGGCCAGCGACGAAACACGCGCTGCGACGAACAACATGGCCGAGCCGTTCTTGCAGGTGGCCACACAAGCACCGCAGCCGTTGCAGGCCGCAGCGTCCATACTCTCGTCGGCGTCCTTCTTGGGGATCGGAATCGCATTGGCATCCTGTACGCCGCCCGTGTTGATCGAGATAAAGCCGCCGGCCTGCAGGATCTTGTCGAACGCGCCGCGGTCCACAGCCAGGTCCTTGATCACCGGGAAGGCGTTCGAGCGCCACGGCTCGATGGTGATCGTGTCTCCGTCCTTGAACTTGCGCATGTGGAGCTGGCAGGTGGTGATGTCCTCGTCGGGTCCGTGCGCATGGCCGTTGATATGCAGCGAGCACATGCCGCAGATACCCTCGCGGCAGTCGTGATCGAACACCACGGGGTCCTTGCCCTCGTGGATCAGGTTGTTGTTCAGGATGTCGAGCATCTCGAGGAACGAGGTGTCGGGCGAGATGTTCTCGACTTTATAGGTTTCGAACCCGCCTTTGGCCTTGGCGTCCTTCTGACGCCATATTTTCAGTGTTAAGTTCATCTTCTTTTGTTTTTAAGTATTCAACCCTTTTTCATACTTAACCTCAGCGGGTTAGTCCTTGTAGTTACGCTGAGCCAGGTGAACGACCTCGAATTTGAGCTCCTCCTTGTGCATAACCGGCTCCTTGTCGGGGCCCTCGTACTCCCAGATCGAGACATAGGCGTAGTGCTCGTCGTCGCGCAGCGCCTCGCCTTCGGGGGTCTGGAACTCGACGCGGAAGTGGCCGCCGCACGACTCGCGACGGTTCAGCGCGTCGCGGGCCATCAGCTCGCCCAGCTCGAGGAAGTCGGCCAGACGCAGCGCCTTCTCCAGCTCCTGGTTGAACTCGCCGTTGGTACCGGCCACCTTGACATCGCGCCAGAACTCCTCGCGCAGCGCCTTGATCTCGGTGATCGCCTTCTCGAGGCTCTCCTGCGAACGGGCCATGCCCACGTTCTCCCACATGATGTGGCCGAGCTTCTTGTGGATATCGTCGACCGACTGCTTGCCCTTGATCGAGAACAGCTTGGCAATCTTCTCCTTCACACCCTTCTCGGCCTCGGCGAACTCGGGCGCGTTGGTATCGACCTTCGGGCTCTGGATCTCGTGCGAGAGGTAGTCGCCGATCGTATAGGGCAGCACGAAGTAACCGTCGGCCAGGCCCTGCATCAGCGCCGAGGCGCCGAGACGGTTGGCACCGTGGTCCGAGAAGTTGGCCTCGCCGATGGCGTACAGGCCGGGGATCGTGGTCATCAGGTTGTAGTCGACCCAGATACCGCCCATCGTGTAGTGCACGGCGGGATAGATCTGCATCGGCTCGTGGTACGGGTTGACGTCGGTGATCTTCTCGTACATCTGGAACAGGTTGCCGTAGCGCTGGCGGATCACATCCTCGCCCAGACGGTCGATGGCCGTCTTGAAGTCGAGGAACACGGCCAGTCCGGTATCGTTGACGCCGAAGCCCGCATCGCAACGCTCCTTGGCGGCACGCGAGGCCACGTCGCGCGGCACGAGGTTACCGAAGGCCGGGTAGCGGCGCTCGAGGTAGTAGTCGCGGTCCTCCTCGGCGATCTCCGACGGTTTTTTCCGCTTGGCGCGGATCGCCTCCACATCCTCCTTCTTCTTCGGCACCCAGATGCGGCCGTCGTTACGCAGCGACTCCGACATCAGCGTCAGCTTCGACTGCTGCGTACCGTGCACCGGGATACAGGTCGGGTGGATCTGCGTGAAACAGGGGTTGGCAAAGAAGGCGCCCTTCTTGTAGCACTGCCATGCGGCCGATCCGTTCGAGTTCATCGCGTTGGTCGACAGGAAGAAGACGTTGCCGTAGCCGCCCGAGGCGATCACCACGGCATGCGCGCCGAAGCGTTCGATCTCGCCGGTGATCAGGTTGCGGGCCACGATACCGCGGGCCTTGCCGTCGATCATCACCAGGTCGAGCATCTCGTGACGGTTGTAGCTCTTCACGGTACCCTTGGCGATCTGGCGGTTGAGCGAGGCGTAGGCGCCGAGCAGCAGCTGCTGTCCGGTCTGGCCGCGGGCGTAGAACGTACGGCTCACCTGCGCGCCGCCGAACGAGCGGTTGTCGAGCAGTCCGCCGTACTCGCGGGCGAACGGGACGCCCTGGCCGACGCACTGGTCGATGATGTCGTTGGCCACCTCGGCCAGGCGGTATACGTTGGCCTCGCGGGCACGGTAGTCGCCGCCCTTGATCGTATCGTAGAACAGGCGGTATACCGAGTCGTTGTCGTTCTGGTAGTTCTTGGCTGCGTTGATACCGCCCTGCGCGGCGATACTGTGCGCGCGGCGCGGCGAATCGGAGATGCAGAATATCTTGACATTGTAGCCCAGCTCGCCCAGCGAGGCAGCGGCCGATGCGCCGCCCAGGCCGGTACCGATTACGATGATGTCGAGCTTACGCTTGTTGGCCGGGCTGACCACTTTGATGTCGGCTTTGTGTTTGCTCCACTTCTCGGCCAGCGGGCCGGCGGGAATGCGTGAATCTATCTTAGTCATAACTTCAATGATTTCGTCTGTTAAAAAACTTGGGTTACCGGTTGGTTAGTAGCATACGCCGCCCGGGCAGAGGCTGATCGCGTAGAAATAGACCACGACAGCGGCAAAGCCCAGGAAGATGATCGTAGCGACGATATTCGAGATGCACATCACGCGCGGACGCCAGATCTGGTTGTCCCAACCGATGGTCTGGAACGCGCTCCAGAAACCGTGCGTGAGGTGGAACCACAGCGCGGCCAGCCAGACGAGGTAGACGATGCAGTAGACCGGGTTGCTGAACAGGCCGGCGATCAGCGCGGCGCCGTTGGTCGGCTCGAGGCCGAGCGCCTCGATCTCGGCATGGCTGTAAGCCAGCTCGACGAACTGCATGTTGTACCAGAAGTTCCACAGGTGCAGGACGAGGCCCACGACGATGATCAGGCCCAGCACGAACATGTTCTGCGAAGCCCACTCGACCCCTTTGGGCGTCGCCTCGACGGCATAGCGCTGCTTGCCGCGCGCCCGGCGGTTGAGGATCGTGAGGATGAACGCGTAGATGATGTGGATCACGGCGCCGGCCGCCAGTACGACGGTGGCTGCCAGGGCATACCAGTTGGCACCCAGAAAGGCGCAGATCATGTTATAAGCCTCCTGCGAGAAGATCGCCACGAGGTTCATGCACATGTGGAACAGCAGGAACAACACCAGGAACAGGCCGGTGATGCTCATGATCAGCTTCTTTCCGATCGAAGATGTGAACAGATTGCTCATAGAAATGAAATTTTATTTTGTGTGGTTTATTAGTTAAGTTTGTACGGCTTACCCCACAGAAATTAAGAGCCACAAAGTTATCCGATTGTTTGTTAAATAACAATCTTTTTACCGATTTATCACAAAAAATTTCAGCACGATCCGGCCGGGTTTCCGGCCGGAAACCCCGATCACGATGGAAACGCTATCAAAACAGGAGCTCCGCCGCCGCATCCGCGAGGCGGGACGCAGCGTCGGCAAGGCGCGGCGCGAGGCGGCATCGGCCTCGATCGTACGGCAGGTCGAGGCACTCGACGCGTTTGCCGCGGCCCGGACCGTACTGCTCTACTGGCCGCTGCCCGACGAGGCCGACGTACGGCCGCTGGCCGGGCGCTGGCTCGGCCGCAAGCGGATCGTCCTGCCGGTGGTCGCCGGCGACGAGCTCGAACTGAGGGAGTACACGGGGCCCGCGTCGCTGCGCCCCGGCGCTTTCGGCATCCTCGAGCCGGCAGGGACGCCGTTCACCGACCTCGACGCAATCGACCTGGCGGTCGTGCCCGGCGTGGGCTTCGACGCCGCAGGCAACCGCCTGGGGCGCGGCAGGGGCTACTACGACCGCCTGCTGCCCCGTCTGAGAGCCTATAAGGTCGGCGTCTGCCTCGGCCACCAGCTCTGCGAGGCCGTCGCCTGCGAGCCGCACGACGTCTGCATGGACCGCGTGATCAGCGCCGGCGGACAGGAGTGACCGCACCGCCCGCCGTTCCGCCCGCGCGGCCCCGGCCTCAGTAGCTGCCGGTCAGTCGCTGCGGCGTGTTGAGGTATTTATCGACCACGGGATCCTCGCGCGCGGCGGGATTATTGACGATCGGCATCGGCATATAGTACGCGTCGGTCATCTGCCCGATCCGCTCGACCGAGGGTCTGCCGCCGTCGAACGTCAGGTCAAAGTCGAAGCTCATCTCGCCGGGCGAGTCGACGCAGAAGTTCACGACCCACAGGTTATTGTAGAGCATGCCGTAGAGCTCATTGACACCGGCCGGGGCCTCCTGCAGCCGCCGGCCCATCTGGTGACCGCCGAAGCTCACGATCGGCACGTCGCCCGACGACCAGATGCGCGTACCGTCCTCGGCGTCGTACTTCACCCAGCTGTCGACCACGAAAAAGTCCTTGCACGAGTTGGGGATCTGGTCCTTGTACAGCGCGCAGGGCACCCCGCCGTTGGCCGCCACCGGCTGCGTACATCCGGCCGGCAGCGGGAAACGGGCGTAGAACACCTCGGGGGCGATCGACGAGATACGGTCGAAGAAGATATTGACCCGCGCCCGGGGCACCTCCTTGAAGATCTCGACTTGGCGGCTCATGTTGCGCACCCGCGGATGCTCCATGTCCTGCGAGACGATCCACGAGTAGGGAGTCTCGCGCACCCGGGCCTTACCCTTGGGACGCGCCCAGTCGGTCTCGGTGATCGCGCCGAACCGGGCCGCGCGCTGCGCGTCGTCCATGTGGATATAAATATCGCCCTGCGACCAGCGGTCCATATCGTTCAGGCGGACCACCATAAAGTCGGCCAGCCCCTCGATGAACAGCGGCTCGTCCATCCCCGGCCAGCGGGCCGAGGCCACCCAGCCGTTGCGGTCGAACGCGAGCTCGGGCAGGCGCTCCGCCACATGCGACGCCTCGGCCGCCGCCGTATCCAGCGCATACCGCACATACGAGTCGGCCGGCATGCCGGTCACCCAGAACCACGCCTCGGTCCCGCCGGGCACCGCCTCGCGGCTCGTATTGAGGTTCTCGTCGACCACCCAGCGCCACACGTAGTCGCCCTCCTTGAAGAGCGGGTAGCGCTCGCCCGTGGCGACGTTGCGCACCGACTTGTAATCGGTCTCACGGAAACCCACGACATCGAGCTTGACCCAGCCCGTATACGGGGCGCCGGCCGCGTTGACCACATACAGCCCTTCGTCCATGCCGGTGAACTTATGGCGGGCCAGCTGCGCGAGCAGGTACTTGCCCCGCTCCCACGGCCGGTAGGCAAAGCTGTTCTTCTCGTTGAGCTGCCCCTGAGTATAGAGGCTGTACGGGAACTCGGAGGTCTCGTTCGAGCCGTAGGTGTGCTCGAAGTAGCGGCACAGCAGGCGGTTGATATCCTTCAGCTCGGCCTTCGCTCCGTCGTTCAGTCCGCCCCACACGGGCGACTGGATCGCCTTGGTGTGGTAGACGGCCCGGCGCGCCACCTCCATCTCGCGCGGCATCGCCGCGCCGCCGAAGGCCCACCAGTCCTGCCACTCGCCCTCGCAGGTCGGCAGGCGGTCGCCCGCCTCGGCCTCGATATTGCGCATCGCGTCGGCCGCCGTCTTCATGCGCAGCACGGGCTTGAGCCCCAAGGCGTTCCACTGCTTGATGAAGGCGAGCAGCTGGGGCATCGGCCCGTCGTTGTCACACCGCCATTCGTTGGTGAACGTAAGCGTCAGGAACGGATAGTCGTAGCCCTTGTCGCGCAGGTCCTGCAGCCGCCTGAGGCAGACCTCGTGCGCCGCGCGCATCGATGCCGTGTCGGTCAGCAGGATATTGCCGTTACGCGGCCACGAGGTCTGCGTATTGGCATACTCGCGCTGCTGGAGCCGCCATTCGCGATCGGCAAAGAACAGGTAGCCCTGCCAGTAGGGATAGCCCGACCAGACGAGCATCCGCCGGTCGTCGGGCATCCGCCACCAGAACGCCCCGGGCTGTTCGACGGGCGAGCCGCCCCAGTGGGGGTTGATCCCCATCCAGATATAGCGCACGTCACGGTCGAGCAGCCGCATGGCCGCCGCGCGGGGAAAGCCGTTCACGTCGTGCTGCATCCCCACCTCGATGTCGAGCTGCGAGCGGAGCTCCTCCGGCACCCAGTCGAACATCGCATCCCACTGTTCGGCACCGGCATAAGGGTGGATATGGAACGGCATGGCGTTGATGCCGATCTGACGGCGCCCGATCATCCGCAGCATATCGCGCCGGCGGCTACCGGAAGCCTCGTTCCACCACGCCTGGAACGGGTCGAGCGCCTCGACGGTCCAGACGAAGCGGTTCTCCGGAGCCTCGTCCTGCGTCTGCAACGCCAGGTCGAGCGCCACGTCGATGAACCGCTTGTGCAGGTCGACGGCCACGAGCGCATGGTCGGTATACCCGTAATCGGTGTGCGTGATATGCACGATGTCGATATATTTGAAACCGAGCGTATCCCTACCCTCGATATTCTCTGCGGTCGTGTCAGCACCGCCGCTGCAACCGTTTGCCAGGATTCCGGCCAGCAGCAGCGTGCCGGCCAGCCATGCGTTGATCTTACGCCTCATTGGATTTCGTTTTTAATGGCAGGGCCACGCTCCGGACCCCGACAGCGCCCGCGTCGGATCCGGCCGGATACCCGTACCGCCCGACACATGCGCAACACGCTGCCGCCCACAGGCATAACACCGTGCAGGCCCGCATTCCGATCACAACCCCACGAATTACCCCTACAAAATAGATATTATTTACCAAATCCCAAAACACACGGCCCCTCCCCGGCAAAGGCACCCGAGCGCGCCGAAGCCCCGCCCCCGCACCGGCCCGGTGTGCCGCCGGGCCATATGCGGCCGACAGCCGCGGACAGGCACATGCCATCCCCGACAGCCCCACGCAGGAGCCGTCCGGAGATATGCCCCATCCGGTCTGTTTCTCAGATTTCGACCACCCGCACGGTCACGCCGCGGTCGGCGAGCTGTTGCAGCGTGTGCTGCGCAATGCCGCTGTCGGTGATGATCTCGTCGACGGCGTCCAGCCCGCAGATACGGCTGAAGCCCCGGCGCCCGAACTTCGAGCTGTCGGCCAGCACGACCACCTTCTGCGCCGCGTCGATCATCGCGCGGTTGACGCTCGCCTCCATGACATTGGTCGTCGTCAGCCCGAAACCGGGGTCGATCCCGTCGACGCCGATAAACAGCTTGCTGCAATGGAAGCTCCGCAGCATCTCCTCGGCATAGTTGCCGGCCACCGACACCGAGCTCCGCCGCACGAAGCCGCCGAGCTGGTAGACCTCGACCCGGCTCTCCTGCGACAGGATCGAGGTGACCTGCACCGACGAGGTGATCACCGTCAGCGGCTCCGCGGGATGGATCTCGCGGGCAAAGTAGAGCATCGTCGTCCCCGACGCAATGACGATCGAGTCGTTGGGCGCGATCAGCCGGGCCGCCTCTACGCCGATGGCCCGCTTCTCGGGCACGCTCTGCTTCTCCTTCTCGCTGACATGCCGGTCGCTGATGTACGGACTGATCAGAATCGCCGATCCGTGCGCGCGGTAGAGCTTCTTCTGCTGTTCGAGCATCGACAGGTCCTTTCGGATCGTAACCTCCGACACTTTCAGCTCCCCGGCCAGTTCGGCCACCGCCACGGAGCCGCGCTCATGCAGCGCATTGAGGATATACTGGTGCCTTTCGCCCTGGTTCAGGGTCTGGGAATCGGTCATTGCCATCGTTTTCGGGTTTTTACTTTACAAACATAACAAAATTATCGGGAAAATCACCTTTCGTTTTTATCATTTTCCCGGGCCTCAATTTCTCGATACGTCAAAATCATTTCGTTTCGAAATACAAAATTCAGACATAATCATCGTTTTATTTCGAAATAAAACTAAAAATGTTTTGAAATAAAATTTATTTATGTAGTTTTGGGCGCAGACAATGGCCGAAATCTTGCAAGGCTGAGTTTCGAAACCAAAACCCGCCGCGCGTCCAGACCCGGAACCACCCGGAATTATTCACGCCGACACAAAACCAAATCGTACCATGAACCGGACTGACTTACTGAAACGACTCGAAGAACCCGACAAGCTGTGGGATGTCGTTGTCGTGGGAGGAGGGGCCACAGGCCTCGGAATTGCGGTCGACGCCGCCACGCGCGGCTATAGCGTGGCCGCGCTCGAAATGGCCGACTTCGCCAAAAGCACTTCGAGCCGCAGCACCAAACTGGTGCACGGCGGCGTCCGCTACCTGCAGAAGGGCGACGTGATGCTGGTGCTCGAGGCGCTGCGCGAGCGGGGGCGTATGAAAGCCAACGCTCCGCATCTGGTCAAGGACCAGGCGTTCGTCATCTCGAACTACAGCTATTGGGACAACATTCTCTATTTCTGCGGCCTCACGTTCTATGACCTGCTCTCGTTCGGCTTCGGATACGGCCGCAGCCGCTTCATCTCACCGGCGAAAGTGATGGAGTACCTGCCCCGTTCGGTCCGCAAAGGGCTCAAAGGGGGCGTGGTCTACCACGACGGCCAGTTCGACGATTCGCGCATGGCCATCAACCTGGCCCAGACCTGCGTCGAGAACGGGGGTGTCGTGCTCAACAAGGCCAAGGTGACGGCCATCCTCCACGACGAGCGGGGCAAGGCGTGCGGCGTCGAGGTCGAAGACCTCGAGTCGGGACGCAGGATCGAGCTCAAGGCCAAGAGCGTGATCAACGCCGGCGGCATCCTGGTCGACGAGATCATGTCGCTCGACTCGCCCGTCCACCGCAAGATGGTCACCCCGAGCCAGGGCGTGCACATCGTGCTGGACAAGAAATTCCTGCAGAGCGACTATGCGGTGATGGTCCCCAAGACGAGCGACGGCCGTGTGCTGTTCGCCGTACCCTGGCACGACAAGGTGGTGGTCGGCACCACCGACATCCTGCGCCCGGTCCCCGAGATCGAGCCGAAGCCGCTCAGGGAGGAGGTCGACTTCATTCTCAACACCGCGTCGCTCTACATGGACCCGGCCCCGACCTATGCCGACATCGAGTCCGTGTTCGCCGGCCAGCGACCGCTCGCGGCACCCAGGCACGAGGGCAAGAGCACCAAGGAGCTCTCGCGCAGCCACAAGATCATCGTATCGGACAGCGGCATGGTCACGATCACCGGCGGCAAGTGGACCTCCTACCGCCTGATGGCCGAGGACACCATCGACCGGGCCATCAAACTCGGACAGCTCCCGCCGCGCAAGTGCGTGACCAAAAAGTTCCGCATCCACGGCTACCGCAAGAACCCCGATCTGCACGACCACCTGTATATATACGGCAGCGACCGCGACAAGATCCTCGCGCTGATCGAGGCCGACCCCGGACTGGGCGCAAAGCTCTCCGACAAGTATGACTACACGGCCGCCGAGGTGGTCTGGGCCGTGCGCGAAGAGATGGCCCGCGACGTCGAGGACGTACTGGCCCGGCGCGTGCGCCTGCTCTTCCTCGATGCGCGCGAAGCCGTCAAAGCCGCCCCGGCCGTAGCCCGGATCATCGCCTCCGAGCTCGGCAAGGACCAGGCCTGGATCGACGACCAGGTGGCACAGTTCACCTCCCTGGCCCAGCACTACATCATGGCCTGAGCCACGCCGGCAAGGTGTCCCGGCAGGACTCCCTGTCTGCCGGGCACCTGCACGGGCCGCCCGCTTCCCCGCCTTACGGCCTCCGGAAGTCGTGAACGGTCACGGCCTGCCGGCCACACAGGGGAGAGCAGTGCCCCATCGCACACAACGCCTGATACTACTGACGATACAATAACCTTAAAAACAGAATTATGTGGAGCTTTTTAAAACCCGAGCCTCATAAGCCGCTCTTGCCCAAGGAGAAGGTCGATCCCGCGTACAAGCGGCTGCGCATGCAGGTATTCGCGGGTATCTTCATCGGGTATGCCGGCTACTACCTGGTCCGGAAAAACTTTACGCTCGCCATGCCCTACCTCACCGACATGGGCTTCGACAAGGGCGACCTGGGCGTGGCCCTCTCGGCCAACGCTATCGCCTATGGGCTGTCCAAATTTCTGATGGGCGGCGTCTCGGACCGCAGCAGCGCCCGTAAGTTCCTGCCGCTGGGCCTCATCCTGTCGGCGCTCGTAACGATCTTCCTCGGCACGAAGGCCGGTATCTCGTCGATCGTGATGATGTTCGTCCTGCAGTTCCTGATCGGCTGGTTCCAGGGCATGGGCTGGCCGCCGTGCGGACGCGTGATGACCCACTGGTTCTCACTGCACGAGCGGGGCACCAAGATGTCGATCTGGAACGTGGCCCACAACGTCGGCGGCGCCCTGATCGGCCCGATGGCCGCCTACGGCCTCGTCTGGTTCGGCTCGTGGCAGGCGGGCACCTTCTGGTTCCCGGCGGCCGTCGCGCTCATCGTGGCGGCGATCGCCTACCTGCTGATCCGCGACACGCCTCAGTCCTGCGGCCTGCCCCCGATCGAGGAGTACCGCAACGACTACCCGAAGAACTACTCCAAAGAGTCGGAGAAAGAGCTCACCGCCAAGGAGATCTTTTTCAAATACGTGCTCAACAACAAGATCCTCTGGTACATCGCCATCGCCAACGCCTTCATCTACCTCGTGCGCTACGGCGTGCTCGACTGGGCGCCGACCTACCTCAAGAACGTCAAGGGCTACGACATCAAGGAGATCGGCTGGGCCTACTCGGCCTACGAACTGGCCGCCATCCCGGGCACGATCATCTGCGGATGGATCAGCGACAAGGTCTTCAAGGGCCGCCGCGCCATCACCACGATGATCTACATGGCGCTCGTAGCCGTGTTCATCGTCATCTACTGGAAGAACACCGACAACATCATGCTCGACAGCATCTCGCTGATCGCCATCGGGTTCCTGATCTACGGACCGGTCATGCTGATCGGCGTGCACGCCCTCGACCTCGCCCCGAAGAAGGCGGCGGGAACGTCGGCCGGCTTCACCGGGTTCTTCGGCTACTTTTTCGGGACGGCCATCCTGGCCAACATCACGATGGGCTACATCGTCGAGCATCTCGGCTGGGACTGGGGCTTCACGCTGCTGTTGGCCGCCTGCGCCCTCGCGTTCCTGTTCATCAGCTTCACCCTTAAAAACGAGCGATACTTAGGTAAGCAGCAAAAAGCACAACAGTAATCACACACCTCTAAAACATTCAACCTATGTTTAGATCTTTACTCAGAGCAGCGATGGCATGCAGTCTTGTAGTGTCTGTCATGTCCTGCAAGGATCAGGCGTTCAGCGACGAGATCAAGAACGTCGACCGTGTGACGGTCGATTACCTGGCCCCCGATATGATGAAAGTGAGGGACTATGTCCCGATGTACGCCGTGATCGCCCACCGCGGCTCGACGTTCTGGACCCCCGAGGAGACCGAGGCAGCCTACCGCTGGGCCCGCGAGATGGGGGTCGACTACCTCGAGTGCGACATGCAGGTGACCAAGGACGGCGTGGTGCTGGCCCTGCACGACGACAACCTCAAGCGGACGACCAACATCGCCAACGTCTTCGGCGAGGAGCTTCCGCGCGTACGCCTCCAGTACTACAAGGACCTGGGCTACACCGACGCCGAGGCGCAGGCCCGGTACGACGCCGACAAGGCGGCCTTCATCCCCAACCTGACCAGCTTCTACACCTACCAGGAGCTGCTGATGCTCGACGCCGGCAAGTGGTTCAACGACACCGAGCCGCGCCAGGCCCGCCAGGGCTTCGTCACGCACAAGCAGTACATCTCGTCGCTCGAGGACCTGGTGAACTACTCGCGCGGCAAGAAGCTCAAGCGCGACGCCAACGGCGAGCGCGTCTACCGCATGGTCGGCAGGACCGGCGAGACGATCCAGAGCCTGAGCGGCACGGCCGATGTCGTGAAATACGAGTTCGAGTATGAGGACGACACGGAGGGCAACAGCGGCAACCGCCCCGGCATCTACATCGAGTTCAAGGAGCCGTGGCTCAACCCGCCGACCTTCGAGCAGATCGTCTTCGACGAGCTCGACCGCCTCGGCATGAACATCATCACCAAACCCGAGCCCGACGACGCCCCGTTCTACATCGACCAGAAGGTCAACATCAACAACACCAACGGCAAGGTGATCCTGCAGACCTTCTCGCTCGAGAGCCTCGTGCGCATCTCGCAGATATTCAAGGGACAGGTGCCGATGTGCTTCCTGCTCTGGAAAGGCACCGGCGCTACCGACCTCACCTACGACGATCCGCTGGGCTACGCCTCGTTCATCAACCTGGGGCTCCAGTACAAGGCCCACATCATCGGCCCGTGCATCGCCGGCGCGCCCAACAACTATCCCGACCTCAACAAGCCGTGGCAGGTCGAGCTGATCCACCGGGCCGGCATGCTCGACCATCCCTACTCGTTCGACACCCGCGACCAGATGAGCATTGCCTGGGGTGATTACAACTTCGGAAACACGGGCGGCCCGCTGTTCAACCCGCCGTACCTCGACGGGGCGTTCACCAACCGCTCCGAGATGACGGCCGACTTCTTCCTCCAGAAGGGCGTGCGCCCGCTGCCCGCCCCGCAGGAGGTGCCCGATCCGGCGACCCTGCTCACCCAATTAGGATACGAAGAGTAATCACTTCTAAACGACCAATCAGTATGAAAAGATATATCTACTCCATGGTATCGGCGGCCCTCCTGCTGGGCGGAGCCGCACAGGCACAGCCCCAGGATGTCAACAAATCCCTTGTTCAGGTGGAGAACAAGTCGCAGGACCTCAAGTTCACGGTCGGGGCGCGCTTTTTCGGCGACGTGGGCTACTACCACAGCGAATACACGCCGATGAACTCCGGCGCGGCGATCACCGACGCCCGCATCCGCACCTCGCTGACCTACAAGGACCTCTATTTTTACGCCGACTTTGATTTCTCGAAAGGCTATTTCACACAGAAGAACATCTTCGTGCAGTACAGCTTCGCGCAGACACGCCGGGGTTTCCATGTCCTGAAGGCCGGCTACTTCAACGAGCCCTCGACGATGGCCTACAACACGAGCCTCTACAACTACCACTTCATGTCGCGCCCCGCGCCGGTCACCGCACTGGCTCCGGGCCGCGCGCTGGGTGTCACGTACAAGTTCTATAACACGCACTTCTTCGCCGACCAGGGCTTCTTCTCGGAGAACAAGTACAACGACCAGCAGTTCGGCTACCAGGGCATCAGCCTGAGCGGCCGCTGGCTCTACCGCCCGGTCAACGACGCGAGCACGACCGTCCATTTCGGCGCCTCGCTGCGCTACGGCCACATCAGCACCGGCACGCCGGTCGACGGCGACGCGTTCAAGACCCAGATCACGATCAAATCGGCCATGGAGACCGCCGTTGACCCGACGACCCGCTTCCTGCACGCCGAGGTACCCTGGGCCAAGAACACGCTCGACATCGGCGCCGAAGCCCTCCTGAAGACCAACCGCTTCTTCGCCCGCGGCGAGTACATCTACAAGAAGATCTACAAGAAGCGCCCCGACCAGACCCTGTTCGAGAACCAGCTGGGCGGCGTCTGGAGCTGGACGACGCTCGCTGCATGGCAGAAGGGCAACCCGATCCGCACCACCAACTTCAGCGGTGCCTACGTCGAGGCGGGCTGGCTGATCCTCGGCGACCGTTACCGCTACGACAACGAGTACGGCCTTCTCAAGGGCGTCAACGAGAAGGGCGGCCTCGAGCTGGTGGCCCGGTACAGCTACACCGAGCTCAACGACATCAACAAGGGCGACTTTTTCCTGATCGGCAAGCAGACCTTCTATCCCGGCGGCGTGGTGGCCGACTATCCGGCCGTATCGACCAGCATCGGCGGCGGCAACCTGCACGCCTTCACCGTCGGCCTCAACTACACGTTCAACCAGTATATCAAGCTGATGGGCGAATACCAGTTCATGCGTCTCAACAACGTGTACTTCCCCAACGACAAGAACTTCAACATGCTCCAGATGCGCGTGATGTTCTCGTTCTGAGCGCACGCCGCTATCTTCCGCGAAAGAGCCGCCCCTCCTCAGAGGGGCGGCTCTTTACGTCATGCCGGGACAAGGCCCCGGGGCCAAAGGCAGCCGGTTCGGTCCCGGCCGGGCGACAGCCGTGGCAACGGCGGCGCCCCGCCCGTCAGACGGGCAGCATCACCGAGAACCGGCTTCCCTTGCCGATCTCGCTCTCGACGCGGATCGTACCGCCGTGCGCCTCGACGAACTCTTTCGAAATGGCGAGCCCCAACCCGCTGCCCTGCACCTTGGTCCCGGGCACGCGGAAGTAGCGCTCGAATATGCTCTGGTGATAGCGCGGGTCGATACCCCGCCCGAAGTCCTGCACATAGATCTCGACCGCCTTCTCGTGCTGCACGGCCCCGACGACGACGCGCGACCGCTCGGGCGAGTGGTGGATCGCGTTCGAGAGCAGGTTGGTCACCACCCAGGCGATCTTCTCGCTGTCGACGAACACCTTCGATATCTTCTCGGGATACTCCACCTCGACGAAGCAGCAGAAGCGCTCGGCCAGCACCTGTGTCGCTTTGACGGCATAGTCGATCAGCTCGATCGGCTTGGTCACCTTGGGCATCAGCTTGAGCTTGCCCGTCTCGATCTGGCTCATGTTGAGCAGCTCGCCGGTGATCGAGAGCAGGCGGTCGCTGCTGTCACGGATGCTGCCGACCAGCTGCCGCTGCTCGTCGTTGAGCGTCCCGAGGCGGTCGTCACCGAGCAGCTGCAAGCTCATCAGGATCGACGAGATCGGCGTTTTCATCTCGTGCGAGACGGTCGATATGAAGTTGGTTTTGGCCGAATCGAGCTCCTTGTAGCGCGTAATGTTGCTGAGCACGACCAGGTTGCCCACGAAATGCTGCTCCCGCTCGCCCACCGGGGTGATGTAGAGCGGCGTATTCTCCATCTGGAAATAGCTCTCCTTGTTATCGGCGTAGATCTTCAGCGGCTCGGCCCCGCCCCCCTTCCTGTCGGCGTAGAGCTCACGCAGCAGGCGGCGCAGCAGGTCGTTCGACAACGCGACCTCGGTGGCATCCCTGCCCACGACCTCCTCCCCGAGGTTCAGCACCGCAAGGGCCTCGCGGTTCATGAACAGGATCGTCCGGTCGGGCCCGAGGCCGATGATCGGCTCGTGCAGCGTGTTGACGATCGCCTCGATCCGCTTCTTGGCCGTCATCAGGTCGTCGAGCGAGCTGCGCCGGTACTCGTCGAGCTTGGCGGCCATGTTGTTGAACGACTCGGCCACCGATTCGAACTCGCGGTTGCCCGTAAAGTCGAGGCGCTTCTGGTAATTATGGTTGGCGATCTCGGTGATCCCCTGCTTGAGCAGGTCGATCGGGCGCAGCACGAGATGCGGGAGCCACAGCAGGATACCGCCCGCGATCACGACGCACAGCGCCGCGGCGGCGATCAGCCACCACATCACGTACTCGGCGCGTTGCTCGACCACGGCGCTCTTGGTCCGGATCGAGGCCATGTTGAGCTCCATGATCCGGAACAGGTCCTCGCGGATGATCCGCAGCTCGGGGCCTCCCACCGTATCGCTGAGCTGCGCGATGTGCTGCTGGAGCGATGCCGTGAGCTCTCCTTCGTGCATCTCGGTGATGTTCTGCTGCTGCAGGGCCAGGTTGGTACGGAGCATATGCCGCGAGGCCGAGTCGTCACCGATCTCGTTGAGCGAGCGCAGCATGTTCTTGGCATACTGCAACGAGTTGTAGTTGTCGGCCAGGATCGTCCCGGTCGCCTGCGAGAGCTGGCGCACGTACCGCACCGACTGGATGCCGAGCAGCAGGATCATCGCGAACAGCACGCTGATGCCCAGCGTAAGGCGTTTCTGCATCTTCATGACTTACGATAAAAGATAAAGGTCGACATTCATGCGCGCCAGCCGGCGGAGCAGGTTGCGGAAGCTCACCACGCTTCTGAGCAGTGAAATTACGGAAAACAACGAGAACTCGGGCCGGCTGATGCAGACAATGCTGATTTTTTGTTCGCGGCACAGCTCGACCACCACCTCGATCGGATGGTTCGACCGGATTTGGCGCACCTCTCCGCCCAGCTCCGAGGCGAGGTCCATGTTGTTGATCAGGTAGCGCTGGTTGGCCAGCGGGATGCGGTCGGGCGCCTCGCGGTCGGTCTGGACGTAAAGCGCGACGAACCCCGCGTTGAAATAGGTCGCCAGCCGGGCCGTCTTGCGGATCACCCTGCGCGCGCGTTTCTCCGACGAGTCGATCACCGCGAGCAATTTGTCGCGGCGCGTCTTGTCGCCCGCCGCGATCTCGCTCTCGACCTTCTTCTCGACGCGCAGCGCCACCTCCTTGAGCGCCAGCTCGCGCAACTGCAGGATGTTCTCCTGCGTAAAGAAGTGGTCGAGTGCCGTGGCCACCTTGTCGGGCCGGTAGATCTTGCCCGCCTTGAGGCGCTCGATCAGCTCGTCGGCCGTCAGGTCGATGTTGACCACCTCGTCGGCCAGCGCCAGCACGCTGTCGGGCACCCGCTCACGGACCTCGACGCGCGTGATCTCCTGTACCGCCTCGTTGAGCCCCTCGATATGCTGGATGTTGACCGCCGAAATGACGCTGATCCCCGCATCGAGTATCTGCACCACATCCTGCCACCGCTTGGGGTTGCTGCTCCCCTCGATGTTGGTGTGCGCCAGCTCGTCGACGATCACGATCTCGGGATGCAGGTTGATGATGGCCTGCGTATCCATCTCCTCAAGCTCCTTCCCCTTGTAGAAAAGCTTGCGGCGTCCGACGAGCGGAAGCCCGGCGACGAGCGCCTCGGTCTCGGCGCGGCCGTGCGTCTCGACATACCCGACGCGGACGTCGACGCCCGCGTCGAGCAGCTGATGGGCCTCCTGCAGCATCCGGTAGGTCTTGCCCACGCCGGCGCTCATACCGATATAGATCTTGAACTTGCCCCGGTGCGACCGCCGGATCAGCTCCAGGAATCGTTGTACACTGTTCTCCTTATCCATACATTTACCTGTTCAGCGTCAGCTGATATTTCAGACCCGAAACCCATGGCTCGCCAGCCGGACGGACGCGTGTCAGGCACCGTCCGCCGACCCGGCAAACCTGGGAACGGACAATCATCTCCAGACCATGTTACCGGCACGGCCGTCAGAACCTCACCGAGACTCCCCCCACAAAGTTAGCATCTTCCGCCGCCGGATTCCAGCTGAGACCCGTAAAAATACCGATCCTGAGCGACCCCGCATTCCGGATGCTCCAGCTCTTACCGCCATTCAGGAAGACGTTTTGCACATAGAAGTCGCGGTCGATCCCGTAAGTCCCCACGGCATTCCACGGCACCACGCCCACACCGGCCTTCATCTCCACGCCCCTCACAACGAACGGATACGACAACTCGACATAGGTGGCATAGGCGCGTTTCCCCTTATCGTTAACATCGGCCGCGCCGAAAAGCACCGTGTTCCACGCCAGGGTCAGCGGCACCTTCCCGGAGATACGCCACGCCGCGCCCAGCTCGACCCGGTGGGGCGAGTCGGCCCCGAACCGGAAGTAGTGGCGGCCGATGTTCCCCGGCACGTTCGCCGAGCCCTCCCAGTAGAGGTCGGCCAGCGAGAGGGTCACCGGCCCGAGCGTGTAGGCCAGCGTGAGGTCCATCTCCTTGTACGAGCTCGATGCGAAGTCGACCGAGCCCCAGGCCGTGACCGAGAAGTTGCCCGCTGCCAGCGCCAGCGTCGGCTGCAGGCTCGGACCCGCCTCCCACACCCCGCGCCACACATACGCGCTCACGATGTCGGTCCCGCCCGAGAACCGCACCCCGCGCGCCGGCTCGCCCTGCGCGCATACATTTGAACTATATGATACGGCTGCTGCTATGGCAGCCATCGAGATCATCCAACGTTTCATTGCTTTTGTCATTTTTGGGGTTAAATCATCCATCGTTATTTGTCCGGCCGGAACCGGGAAGCGGATGGGAGGGAGGCCGGCACGCTTTATCCGTCATGTCCCGGAGGCTGACCGTACCTCCCGCTTTCGCGCCGCGGGACCACCCCTACCTTATGGCCCGTCCGCCTTGCGATCCCTTTTTCCCGTCCGCTTTACCTGCGCTCCTAACGTGTCGCCGCCGGCTGCAACGCCTCGAGCGCGACATTGAGCTTCAATACGTTGACCTTTTCGGTCCCGAACATCCCGAGCCACGGCCGTACGGCCAGCGAGTCGACCAGGTGCTGCACGACCGCCGGATCGAGCCCGCGCGCCTCCGCCACGCGGCGCACCTGCACCCGGGCTCCCCGGGGCGAGATGTCGGGATCGAGGCCCGATCCGCTCGCCGTCACCATTTCCGAGGGCACCTCTCCGCGCAGCAGGTAGGGGTGGGCCTCCAGGAAGGCCTCCACACGCTGCTCCACCTCGGCCAGGTACTCCGGGTTGGTCGTCGCTTTGTTACTGCCGCCCGACCCGGCCCCGTTGCAATCGACCGCCGACGGGCGGCCCCAGAAGTAGCGCGGGTCGGTAAACACCTGCCCCACATTGGCGGCTCCGACCACGCGGCCGTCCAGCACGGCCACCTCGGCCTGTCCGCCGTTCGGCCCGGCCACGGCCGCTGCCAGACGCAGCACCAGTACATATCCCACACCCAGCAGCAGGCACATGGCCAGCGTTATCCTGACTGAAATCCATAAGTTTCTCATCGCATTGTCCAATTACAAAAACATACTTACCAACATATCGATCAGCTTGATTCCGACGAAAGGCACGATCACGCCGCCCAGCCCGTAGATAAAGAGGTTGCGGCGCAACAGGGCCGAGGCCCCGATCGGCTTGTAAGCCACCCCCCGCAGCGCCAGCGGGATCAGCAGCGGGATGATGACCGCGTTGAAGATCACCGCCGAGAGGATCGCGCTCTCGGGCGAGTGCAGGTGCATGATGTTGAGCGCCCCGAGCGAGGGGATCGACGCGATGAACAGCGCCGGCACGATGGCGAAGTACTTGGCCACGTCGTTGGCGATCGAGAACGTGGTGAGCGTGCCGCGCGTCATCAGCAGCTGCTTGCCGATCTCGACGATCTCGATCAGCTTGGTCGGGTCGTTGTCGAGGTCGACCATGTTGCCCGCCTCCTTGGCCGCCTGCGTGCCGCTGTTCATCGCCACGCCCACGTCGGCCTGCGCCAGCGCCGGGGCGTCGTTCGTGCCGTCGCCCATCATGGCCACCAGCTTGCCGGCCTGCTGCTCGCGGCGGATATACTCCATTTTGTCCTCGGGCCTGGCCTCGGCGATAAAGTCGTCGACGCCGGCTTTCTCGGCAATGTAGCGCGCCGTCAGCGGGTTGTCACCCGTCACCATCACGGTCTTGACGCCCATCTTGCGCAGGCGCTCGAAACGCTCGCGGATACCCGTCTTGATGATGTCCTGCAGCTCGATCACGCCGCGCACCCGGCCATCCTCGCACACCACGAGCGGCGTCCCCCCGCTCTCGGCGATGCGGTGCGTGATCACGTCGATCTCGGTGGCATATTCATGACCGGCCTCAGCGACGATCCGGCGGATCGCCTCCGAGGCACCCTTGCGGATACGCACGCCGTCGGGCAGGTCGGCGCCCGAGCACTTGGTCTCGGCGGTAAACCTGACCATGCGCACGCCCACCAGCGCCACCGGGTCGATCCTCACGCCTTGGGCCGCTCCGAGCTCGACGATCGACTTGCCCTCGGGCGTCTCGTCGGCCACCGACGAGAGGACGCACAAGCGGGCGAACGCCTTGGGATCTCCTCCGCCAACGAGATAGAACGCCGTGGCTTTGCGGTTGCCGATCGTGATGGTGCCCGTCTTGTCGAGCAGCAGCGTATCGATGTCGCCGGCCGTCTCGACGGCCTTGCCCGACTTGGTGATCACATTGGCCCTGAGGGCGCGGTCCATGCCGGCGATACCGATGGCCGAGAGCAGGCCGCCGATCGTCGTCGGGATCAGGCAGACAAAGAGCGAGATGAACGCCGCCACGGTGATGTTGGCCCCTACGTAATCGGCAAAAGGCTTGAGCGTGGCGCAGACGATGACGAACACCAGCGTGAACCCGGCCAGCAGGATCGTCAGCGCCACCTCGTTAGGCGTCTTTTGGCGCGACGAGCCCTCGACCAGCGCGATCATCCGGTCGAGGAAGCTCTCCCCGGGCCGCGCCGTGACACGCACGACGATCCGGTCCGAGAGCACCTTCGTACCGCCCGTGACGGAGCTCTTGTCGCCGCCCGCCTCGCGGATCACCGGGGCCGACTCGCCCGTGATGGCACTCTCGTCGATCGAGGCCAGACCCTCGACGATCTCGCCGTCGGCCGGGATCGTATCGCCGGCCACGCACTCGTACAGGTCGCCCTGGCGCAGATCGCAACTGCTCACCGCGCTCACCGTACCGTCCGCTCCGACCCGCTTGGCCGGGGTCTCCTCGCGGGTCTTGCGCAGCGAGTCGGCCTGCGCCTTACCGCGCGCCTCGGCCACCGCCTCGGCGAAGTTGGCGAACAGCACGGTCACGAAAAGGATCAGGAAAATAGCGACGTTGTAGCCCAGCGACCCCTGCGAGTCGCTGCCCGAGAAGGCCACGTAAAAGACCATCAGCAGCATGACGAACGTGACGACCTCCACCACGAACATGATCGGGTTCTTGACCATCCTGCGCGGGTCGAGCTTGGCGAACGAGGCGCGCAGGCTCTGGCGCAACTGTTCGCGGTCAAACAGCGAATTGTTTCTATTTCGTTTCATAGCGGTTTCGTTATTAGAAAGTCAGGTAATCGGCGATCGGGCCCAGCGTCAGCGCGGGGAAGAACGCAAGGGCGGCCACAATGATAATCACGGCGAAAGTCATCATCGAGAAAGTCGCGGTATCGATCTTGAGCGTTCCGGCGCTCTCGGGAACATACTTTTTCGAAGCCAGCAGGCCGGCAATGGCCACCTGACCGACGATCGGGAAATAACGACTCAGGATCAGCACGATACCGGTCGATATATTCCAGAACGGCGTGTTGTCGCTGAGCCCCTCGAAGCCCGATCCGTTGTTCGCCGCCGACGAGGTGTATTCGTAGAGCATCTCGCCGAACCCGTGGAACGAGGGGTTGTTAAGCCAGGCGGCGGCTAGCTCGGGACGCGCGGCGGCCAGTCCCGAAGCGAGCGCCGTACCGACCAGGATCACGAACGGATGCAGCAGCACGACCAGCGTGGCGATCTTCATCTCGCGGGCCTCGACCTTCTTGCCGAGGAACTCGGGCGTGCGTCCCACCATGAGGCCGCTGATAAAGACGGCGATAATGAGGAACGCATAGTAGTTCATAAACCCGACGCCGACACCTCCGAACCAGCAGTTTATCTGCATGTTGAGCATCTGCAACATCCCGCTGACCGGCGTCTGCGAGTCGTGCATCGAGTTGACCGATCCGTTCGAGGTGACGGTCGTGGTCATGCCCCACATGGCCGAGGCTGCCGATCCGATCCGCACCTCCTTGCCCTCCATCGAGCCCATGTCCTGCGCGATCCCCATCTGGTCGATCTGCCGGCTTCCGCCCATCTCCTGCGCGACCGAAATGACAATACCCGTCGTATAGGCCACGAGCATCACCCCGTAGATCCATGCGGCGAGCTTGCGCCGCTTGAGGTAGAAACCGAGCGCGAAGACCATCGCCATCGGCAGGATCAGGATCGACCAGCACTCGAGGATATTGGTAAAGGCGTTCGGGTTCTCAAGCGGATGCGACGAGTTGACGCCGAAGTAGCCGCCTCCGTTGGTACCGAGCTGCTTGATCGGCACGATGGCCGCCGTAGGGCCCTGCGAGATCTCCTGCGTGGCGCCTTCCATCGTCGTGAGCGTCTGCTTGCCGTCGAACGACATCGGCGTGCCGTTGACGATCAGCAGGATACCGACCACGAGCGAGAGCGGCATCAGGATACGGGTCACGCTGCGGGTCATAAAGACCCAGAAGTTACCGATCGTTTTGGTCGTCTTGCCCGCCATCGCTTTCAGCACTCCGGCGAAGGCCGCCATGCCGCAGGCCGCCGTAACGAACTGGAACAGCATGATCACGAACAGTTGGGTGAAATAGGTCAGCCCCGACTCGCCGCTGTAATGCTGCAGGTTACAGTTGACCATGAACGAGATGCAGGTATTGAACGCCTGGTCGGGAGTCTGTCCCGCATTGCCGTCGGGATTGAGCGGCAACCAGCCCTGGCAGACCAGCAGCACCATCCCCCAGACGAACCAGAACAGGTTGACCATCAGCAGGGCTTTAAGGAACTGCTTCCAGTCCATCTCCTGCTCGGGGTTGATTCCGCAGCGTTTATACACCCATCGTTCTATGGGAGCCATGAAGTCGAGCCACGTACGCTCGCCTTTGTACACTTTGGCGATATAGCGTCCCAGCGGGTAGCTGAGCCCCACGAGCAGGACCCACTGCAGGACGACGCCTAAAATTTCCGTATTCATTTATTTGCATTTTGGGATCAGACAATCAGAATTTCTCGGGTTTGAGGAGCACATACATCAGATACCCGAACCCGGCTACACTCAGTATCAACAATACAGTAAACATCGCTCATCAGATTTTTTCGAACCAGTCGACACACTTAAAGAAAAACCAGAAGCACAACCCTCCGAGGGCCAGCATCAGCAGAAAAAGCAAAAAACCGTTCATCATCTCATCCTTGTTTTATTTGAGTTAGACAACAATCTCATAAAGCCGCGCATCATGCGTCCGATCATAAAGACCGCCCCGCAGAACATCCCGATCAGAATTGCCAGTGCCATATCAATCCGTTTTATGGCACAGGGGCATACGAAGGGGGTGCCAAAACTTCCATTCTGACATCAACCTACTGTATATAAGCTGATTAATAGCTAACCGACACACACCAAAAAAAGCGGTCATCCTATCAAAATGATAGAATGACCGCTCCAGAATGAGAGGCCGGGCAGGGATCAGGTCCTGAGGTCGTAGCTCTCAAGCTTGCGGTAGAGCGTGGCCACGCCGATGCCCAGCAGGCGGGCCGCCTCGGTCTTGTTGCCGCCTGTATACTCAAGCACCTTCAGGATGTGGCGCCGCTCGAGCTCGGCGAGCTTCATCGCGTCGCCCGGCTCGCCCGCCCCCGCATCGCGCAGGAAGTCGGGCGGCAGCGTGTCGGCCGTCAACCGCTCGCCCTCGGCCATGATCAGGCTCCGCTCGACGATGTTGCGCAGCTCGCGTACATTGCCGTGCCACGTGTGGCGCTCGAGCGCCGCGATATATTCGGGATCGACCGCCTCGATCCGCCGGCCCATCCGGGCGGCGAACCGGTCGACAAAATAGCGGGCGTACTCGGCAATGTCCTTTTTCCGCTGATCGAGCGACGGCAGGTGAATGCGGAAGACCGAGAGCCGGAAGAACAGGTCCTCCCGGAAGTTACCCGCCGCGATCTCACGCTCCAGGTCGCGGTTCGTCGCGGCGATCACGCGCAGGTCGACCCGCGTGGGACGCGTCTCGCCGATCTTGATGAACTCGCCGCTCTCGAGCACGCGCAGCAGCTTGGCCTGCAATTCGACCGGCATCTCGCCGATCTCGTCGAGGAACAGCGTCCCCTTGTCGGCCTCCTCCATCAGGCCCTTTTTGTCCCTGGCCGCCCCGGTAAAGCTGCCCGCCCGGTAGCCGAAGAGCTCGCTCTCGAGCAGCTCTTTCGAGAATGCCGAGCAATTGACCGCCACAAAGGCCCCCTTGGCACGCGGACTGGCCTCGTGGATCGCCTGCGCAAAGACCTCCTTGCCCGTCCCCGTCTCGCCCGTGAGCAGTACCGAGGTCGAGGTCGAGGCCACGCGCCGCGCCAGGTCGACCGCCTGCCTGAGCGCCTCGGACCGGCCGATGATGCGGTCGAACGGCTCCGCACCCGCCCCCGGTCCGGCCGCCCCGGCCCCGCGGCGCTGCTGCGCCGCCTTCTGTGCGGCCCGGGCCAGCAGCGGCAGTATCTTATTATTGTCGTCGCCTTTGGTGATATAGTCGAACGCCCCGTTCTTGATGGCCTGTACCCCGTCGGGAATATTGCCGAAGGCCGTGAGCAGGATCACCTCGACGGCCGGGACCGCCGCCTTGATCCTGCGGACCAGCTCGACGCCGTTGCCGTCGGGCAGCTTGACATCGCACAGCACCACGTCCGGATCAAAGGTCCGGAGCAGACGCAGCCCCGCCGCGCAGTCCTGCGCCTCGGCCACCTCATATCCTTCCAGCCCGATAATGCGGGCCAGCAACCTGCGCAGTTGCAGTTCGTCGTCGATGATCAGAATCTTCGCCATAGTCACGAGTCGCCGGTTTTGTGACGCCCGGCAAGCAAAGATAATGATTTATCGCTATCGCAAACGCTGTCCGGCCGCGCGCCGCGCCGCTTTTCCGCACGATCCCGGACCCTCTTCCGCACCACCGGCCGTCCCGAATGGCTTAATTCTTGCCTGTGTGTCTGTTCGGCCACCCGCGCCCGGCCCAACCAACCGTCCCGGGCAGACATGGCCGCAAAAAACCTAACCGCCACGCTATGCACAGACTTTACGCCCCCTGCCTCATCCTGATCCTCGCGCTCTGTCCCGGCCTGCTCGCCGCGCAGGACGGCGCGACGGAGCTTACGCTCGAGCAGTCGCTCGAGCTGCTCCACCGCGACAACCGCAGCCTCAAGATCGCCGACAAAAGCATCGAGTGGGCCCGGAGCGAGCGGCAGCGGATCAGCTCGTTCTGGTACCCCGACGTCAACATCAGCGGCGCCTACGTCCGCATGGCCAACCCGATCGAGGTCCGCGAGCCGCTGAGCCAGTTCACCGACCCGGCTAAGGACTTCGTCCACTCGATCATTCCCGACGACCAGATCATCTCGTCGATCCTCGATCAGATCGGCACCTACTCGCTCCGTTTCCCGCTGGCCCCGCAGAGTCTGGCCACGGTCGACGCCAGCGTGACATGGCCGCTGTTCGCCGGCGGCAAGCGCATCTATGCCGGCAAGATCGGCCGCACGATGGTCGAGGCCGCCGAGGTGGGCCGCGGGCAGGTCGAGGCCGACCTGCAGACCCTGCTCGTCGAGAGCTACTTCGCGCTGCGCCTCGGCCGCAAGGTGGTCGAGGTCCGCGAGCAGACGCTCCGCTCGCTCGAACAACACTACCAGGACGCGCTGAAACTCGAGGCGCAGGGCATGATCGACAAGGCCGCCCGCCTGTTCGTGCAGGTGAGCCGCGACGAGGCCCGGCGCGAGCTCGAGTCGGCACGCAAAGACCTCGGCGTGGCCCAGAGCGCGCTCCGCACGCTGCTCGGCCTCGAAGGGACGGGCGACATCCACCCCTCGTCGCCGCTCTTCATCCACGACACGCTGCCCCCGGTCAGCTACTTCAAGTCGCTCGTGGGCGAAAACAACTATATGGTCAACCAGCTCGAACTGCAAAACGAGATGGCCGGCTACGAGCTGAAGATGGGCAAGACGGCCTATGCGCCCGAGATCGCGCTCTTCGGCAAGCAGACGCTCTACTCTCACGGCATCCAGAAGAACCTGATGCCCCGCGCGATGGTGGGCATCGGCGCGACCTGGAACATCTTCGACGGCCTCAACCGCGAGAAGAAGATCAAGCAGGCCCGCATCACCCAGCAGACCGTGAGCCTCACCCGCGACAAGGCGGTTGACGACCTCGGCGTGGGCATCGACAAGCTCTACACACAGATACAGAATGCGCTTGACGACGTGACGGCGCTCAGTACCACGATCGAGCTGAGCCGCGAGCTGGTGCGCATGCGCCAGCGTGCCTTCGCCGAGGGGATGGCCACCTCGACCGAGGTGGTCGATGCCGAGGTGATGCTCTCCAAGGCCGAGATCGCCTCACTGCTGGCCTACTACCAGTACGACGTGGCGCTCGCCGCCCTGCTCGCCACCTGCGGCATCCCCGAAACCTTCGGCGAGTACCGCCGCGAAGGACGCACCGAGCACTATATCTTCCGGCCGTAATCTTCCGGATCCGACAAACCGCAAACACAACCATCCGCATACAGCTATGGACAGATCAAGAAAATACCTGAGCATCGCCTTCATCGTGATCCTCATCATCGTAGCGGTCGTCTCGGCCGTTGGCATCGCGCTGCTGCGCGACAAGCCGACCATCCTTCAGGGTCAGGTCGAGGCCACCGAGATCCGCATTTCGGGCAAGCTGCCCGGCCGCATCGACACCTTCCTCGTCAGCGAGGGCCAGAACGTCCGCCGGGGCGACACGCTGGTGGTCATCAACAGCCCCGAGGCGTGGGCCAAGTACACGCAGGCCAACGCCCTCGAGGAGATCGCCCGCTACCAGAACCAGAAGATCGACGACGGCACGCGCCGACAGATCGTCGAGTCGATGCGCCAGCTCTGGAACAAGGCCAAGGCCGACCTCGACCTGGCCAAGGTGACCTACGACCGCATCGAGGCGCTCTACCGCGACAGCGTGGTCACCTCGCAGCGCCGCGACGAGGTGGAGGCCCTCTACAAATCGGCCGTGGCCGCCGAGCGCGCGGCCCACGAACAGTACCAGATGGCCGCGGACGGCGCTCAGCGCCAGGACAAGGAGAGCGCCCGGGCCCTGGTGGCCGCGGCGCGCGGCGCGGTGGACGAGGTGACCTCCGTTCTGCAGGACGCCCACCTCACGGCACCCGAGGACGGACAGATCGCGACGATCTATCCCAGGCGGGGCGAGCTCGTCGGTACCGGCACGCCGATCATGAGCCTCGTGGTGCTCAGCGATGCGCACGCGGTGCTCAACGTCCGCGAAGACCGTCTGCCGCTCTTCGAGAGGGGCGGCACGTTCCGGGGCGACGTCCCGGCGCTCGACCGCAAGGGCATCGTCTTCCGCATCTACTACGTCAGCCCGCTCGGCAGCTACGCCACCTGGCGTTCGACCAAGCAGACGGGCAGCTACGACCTGCGCACCTTCGAGATCCACGCCCGCCCCGAACCGGCCCTCGAGGGGCTTCGCCCCGGCATGTCGGTCCTCGTAAACCTCGACGAACAATAGGTCCATGAGCGACACGCAGCGACATAGCGCCTTCGGCGCCGTCCTCCGGCGCGAGTGGCGGCGCATGACCTCACGCCCCCTCTACCTGGGGGTGTGCGTCGCGCTGCCGCTGTTCTGCGTCTTCTTCATGGCCACCATTTTCGGCTCGGGCCAGATGGAGCGCATCCCGATCGGCGTCGTCGACCTCGACTGGACAGCCACCTCGCGCGACATCACACGGACCGTGAGCGCCGTACCGACGTTCGCCGTGACGGAACATTACGCCGACCAGCAGTCGGCCCGGCAGGCCGTACAGCAGAAGAAGATATACGGTTACCTCGTGATCCCGCAGAACTTCGAGACCGATGTGCTGGGCGGACGGCAGGCCACCCTCTCCTACTACTACCATTATGCGCTGCTCAGCGTGGGCAGCGAGGTGCGCGGGGCGTTCGAGACGGTGCTCCGGCCGCTCGCGATGGGCCCCATCGTCACCGAGGCCGTCGCGCTCGGGGTGAGCGAGAACGCGGTCGAGAACTTCCTGGTCCCCGTCACGGCCCAGAGCCACCCGCTCTACAACCCCGACCTCGACTACTCGGTCTACCTGAGCAACCCGTTCTTCTTCATCCTGTTCCAGGTCATCATCCTGCTCGTGACGGTCTACGCCGTGGGCAGCGAGATCAAGTTCCGCACCGGCGACGCGTGGCTTGCCGCAGCCCGGGGCAACATCCTCACGGCCGTCGCGGCCAAGCTGCTGCCCTACACGGTGATCTTCATCCTGATCGGCATCTTCGGCAACTACGTGATGTTCGGCGTGATGCACATCCCCTTCTCGTGCGGCTTCTGGCCGCTCAACCTCACCACGGCACTCTTCGTCGTCGCCACGCAGGCGCTCGGCGTCTTCCTCTTTTCGATCTTCCCGGCCATCAGCATCATCATCAGCATCGTCTCGATGGTCGGCTCGCTCGGGGCCACGCTCTCGGGCGTCACGTTCCCCGCGCCGTTCATGTTCGGTCCGGTCTACTACGCTTCGTTCCTCTTCCCGGTACGCCATTTCGTCGAGATCAACCAGAACCTGCTCTACGGCGATTACGGCTTCGCCTACACCTGGCAGAACGTCGCCGCGCTCTTCGCATTCCTCGCCGTCGCGCTGCTCCTGCTCCCCCGCCTCAAGCGCGCCATCCTCAGCCACCGCTATGAAAACATCCGATAACACACACCGGGGCCCCCTGGCCGACATCGCCGCGATCGTGGCCCGCGAGTGGCGGACCATCGCCACGAGCTATGCCATCCTGCTCGTGCTCATCGGCGGCATCTTCGTCTACGGGCTGCTCTACAACTATATGTACGCGCCCAACCTCATCCGCAACGCCCCCGTGGCCGTGGTCGACATGTCGCAGAGCGCGCTGAGCCGCGAGTACGCGCGCCTGATCGACGCCGCGCCGCAAACGAGCGTCTACACCGCCGCCCCGGGCTTTCCGCAGGCGAAAGAGCTGATGAAAAAGGGCGAGGTGATCGGCATCGTCTACATTCCCGATGACTTCGAGGAGCGCGTGGGCCGGGGCGACGAGTCGGTCTTCGTCATGTACGGCTCCACCGACGCCTTCCTCTTCTACCTGGCCATGCAGGAGGCCTCGGCCGGGGCGATGCTGGAGCTCGACGCGCGCCACCGGCCCGAGATGGTCGTCTTCCTGCCGCAGGACGACGTGCAGGCCATCACGCAGACCCCGGCGATCACGGTCGCGGGCACGGCCCTTTACAACCACACCGAGGGCTACGGCAGCTACCTGATCCCGGCCGTACTGATGGTCATTATCTTTCAGACGCTGCTGATGGTCATCGGCATGATCAGCGGCGACGAGCGCGGGAGCGGGTCGATCCGCCGGTTCGCCGCCGGAGGCCTCTCGCTGGGCCGCCTGGCGCGCATCGTCGCGGGCAAGACGTTCGTTTATGTCATGCTCTACGCGCTCTTCGCGGTCTTCCTGCTCGGGCTGATGCCGGTGGTCTTCAACCTGCCCGACATCGGGCACGCCTACGAGATCGCGATGCTGATGATCCCCTATCTCGTGGCCACCTCGTTCTTCGGCCTGGCCGCCTCGGTATTCTTCACCGACTCCGAGGCCCCGCTGCTGATGATCGCCTTCTTCTCCGTGGGGCTGATCTTCCTCTCGGGCGTCTCGTACCCGCTCGAGCTGATGCCCTGGTACTGGCAGGCGGCGCACTACGTGTTCCCCGCCGCGCCCGGCACGCTCGCCTTCGTCAAGATCAACTCTATGGGGGCCTCGATGGCCGACATCCGGCCCGAGTACGTCACGCTTTGGGTGCAGTGCGCCGTCTACTTCGTCCTCGCCTGCCTCGCTTACCGCCACAACATCCGCCGCGCGTTCCGGCCGGATTCCGGACACGAGCAAAAAAAATCGTCTGCCCGTTAAGCCCCGCTTTGCGCCACACCCTGCGTGCCCGGCAGGCCGGTACGGCACCCGCGCCATCCGCCCGTCCCGCCACCCGCGAGGGCGACGACATCGACATCTGGTTTTTCGGCCACCATCAGGAGGACAACCGACTGGTCGCAGCCCACGGCATCGCGGTCGAAACCCGCACGACCGCCCGGCACAGCGATTTCCTTTTCCGCGGGATCACCGTCGAGAACCACGCCTGCTTCCTCTCGGCCGACCGGTTCCGTATCGACCGCCGGCTCGGACAGCGGCTCCGCGACATCCTCGCCGCCCAACCGTGCGGACAATGGCGCCCGGCGCTGCATCCCGGCGCACGGATCGGGATCAACAGCCGCAGACCGTGCTCACGCCGCCCGCCGGCTTCAACGCACTTTTTCTGATGCGTCACGCATCGGCGCATTTCGCTACGGTATCACGCTACATCACCTGTGCGACTGGGCACGCTTCCTCGCCGCGCATGCCCGGCATGTCGATCCCGACACGCTGCGCGAAATCCTCGGCGAGGCCGGCCTGCTTCGCTTCGCCGGCGCCTTCGAAGCGTTGGCCTGCACGTACCGCGGCATGCCGCGGGCCTTTGCCCGGCTCCCCGAACGCCCCGGCACGGCGCTGGCCGGTGCCATGTTCAATGACATCCTGCGCCGTCCGTCGCTCACTTACCAGGGCCCCGGCACCCCGTGGTCCGTCGTCCGGTTCAGGTGGCGGCGGATGAAGGCGACCCCACGGAAGAAGGACGTGTTCCATGGCGACAGCCACCCTCTTCCGTGCCGGGCCCCGCTCGCCATCCGTAACCGGATACGGCCGCTCAACTTCAAAGCGGGCCGCCCGTGACCCCGCGCCGCCGGATATACCGGCAGATTCCGCCGCCATGCCGCCGGGGCGCCGACCGCCCGCCCGTCCCTCTCAGACCGCATAAAACGCCTTGGGCCGGCCAATCACCGGTCTTTGCCCTCCCCGGTATTTTCCCGGGAAACGCCCCTGCGACGCCAAACGGATCAGCAAACCGGCCAAACGGCCGCCGTCAGCCCCGCGCGACCGGCCCTGCACACAGCAAAGCGCGCCGGGTCCTCCCCGACACGGCGCGCCCGACACCCGGATATCGACTCTTATATGTCAAACAGAAAATGCAGCGGCTCACCCGGACGGAACTCGCCCGCCGCATTGCCGGCATAGATCTCGCCCCCGGTCATCGCCAGCTTCTGCTCAGGCGCCCCGGCCGAAAAGTCGAGGTCGGCAAAATTGATCCAGAAAATATCCGGATTGAGCGTCGACTCGAAGAAATAGACCAGGTTCTTCTGGTCCGACACCGTACGCCAGCGCGTCGACGAGATGTAGGGCTGGCCGGGCGTCGAAATACCGAGCGGCACCGACACGTTGCGCATCACGCTGAACACCCCGGCCACAGCTTCGCGCTGGTCGGCGGTCTGCGGGATCGCATTGATATAGAACGAGGCGCGCACGAAGCGGTCGCTCGCCCGGTTCGTTCCCGGCAGCATCACCAGACCTCCGATCTGCTGCCAGTAGTCGTTGAGCGTCTGTTGCTTGTCGTAGGTCGGCGAGTTGGTCATCACCTGGCACTCACGCCCCTGGTGGATCACCAGGTTACCGTCGATGTACTCGAATATCGCGCTGTTACCCGTGGCGTCCGAAATCGCCAGGTGGAGCGTCGACTCCGACCCGTTGGGCAGCCCGGGCGCATCAATGCGGAACACTTCCTTACGCAGCTCGGCCACCGCCTCGTCGACCGTGGCGAAGTTGTCGAGCACGTACTGGGTCCAGATGCTGATCCCCATCACGGGACGCGTATCGCCCGGCCGCTCGTACGACGACTCGGTCAGGAACAGCAGATTGGCCACGAGCCCCTTCTCGTTCATCCCGTCGCAGATGCCGATATCGTAGCCGGCCGTCGCGACGCTGCCATACTTCGAGGTCCACCTGACCGTATTGTCGGTATCGGCCCCCCGCCGCTCCATTCCGCGCGGGAAAAGGTAAATATTCGATTGCGGGTCCTCTTTCCAGTCCATCGTCCGGCCGGTAATGACCGTGTTGCCGGGACCGAGGTAAACGGCCCGCGTGCACGCGAGGCCCGATGCCGGACCGAGCAGTCCCGCCGCACCCCCCAGGGCTGCCAGCGCCATCATGTGTCGTGTTCTCATAGAAGCAATATTTAATACCTCCACGCGTGACAAATATTGTACCCAAATCCCCGCACGCCGCCGCGATATGTATTTGGCCATGGCACGTAGCCGACACGCTTTCATCCCCGCGACGACACCTTCCGCCGCGGTCCGCTCCCGTGCCGGCATCCTCAAACGACAGTGCGGCTGCGGAGAGATTCCGCAACCGCACCGCATGCGAAAGCCCGCACTTACCGCCCGAACAGCGACTGCGCCTCCAGGTCCAGCAGGTAGCGCTTGACATCGAGGCCTCCCGCGTAGCCGGTCAGCATCCCCCCTGCGCCGACCACCCGGTGACACGGAATGACGATGGCGATCGGGTTGCGGTTGTTGGCACCCCCCACGGCCCGACAGGCCGCGGGCAGCCCGATACGGGCCGCCACCTGGGCATAGGTCCGCGTCTCGCCGTACGGGATCGCGCAGAGCGCCCGCCACACCTGCTGCTGGAAAGGCGTACCCGCCGGAGCCAACGGCAGGTCGAAAGCGGTGAGCGACCCGGCAAAATAAGCATCGAGCTGGTCCCGCGCCTCACGCAGAAGCGGCGTCTCGTCGAGCACCGGACGCGGAGCGTCGGCCGTACCCGGCCCGCCCGGCAGGTCGGCGGCAGGCATCAGGCGTCCGGGACGCCGCAGGCGACGGAAACCGGCAGCCGCGTCACACAGGCGGCAAGCCTCGTGCTGCAGCAGCGGACGGACACCCGCACGCCACGCCGCAGCAGGCGCTGTGCCCGTAACGGCAGTTGCCGGCACAGGCTGCCGCGCGAACGCCAGCCGGGTGATCCCGGCTCCATTCTCGGCAATGGCCAGCGGGCCGACCGGCGAGTCATAATAGAAAATACGTTCCATAAATTATGTGTTTTTGCAGGCCGGGACCGGACATACCCATGCCGCAGCTTCTCGGCGAACCGGCCGCCGGAAATCCGTCAGACGGGTGCAGAGAACAGCCCGGGCACCTTCCGCGACGTCGTGCGGACCGATCCGCCCGATCATCCCCCCGGTCCCCCGCGGCAACCGCCCGGAGACCCCACAGCCGCGGCCCGCACTCCGGGACAGGCACCCTCCCGGAACTTAGCTCCGCAGCAGGGTCGGGAATAAAGATCGCACAAAACCCCGGGATTCGCAACCGCCTCCGGCCGTTTTCATCCGTCTGACCGACAAACCGCTCACAGTCAACGCTACACGCTCACACCCGACCGCCCCCGCGATCATCCTGCCCGGGCAGGTCTCCCCGATCCACGCCGGCATGCCCCTCCCCTGCCCGGCCGCACGGCGTCCCGCGTTTTTGAACCGCATACCGAACCCCACCTGTGACGCCGCTCCAGACCGTGCCAAACTCGCCACCGGCCAAAAATCGGCCTGCGCCTCTGCCATTTGCGCAGATTTTGCAGAGTTACCCGCCATACCAAACCACAAAGCCATGACACAGCACGATCACCACGACCGGCTCGACGCCGCAGAGCGGCACGAGTTGCCCGACAGCGCGTTCGGAATCCCCGAGACCCGCGAATTCCCGATGCCCGATGCCGCTCATGTCCGGGCCGCCGAAGCCTATTTCCGCTACGCCCCCGAAGACAAAAAGGCGGAACTGGCACGCCGCATTCTGGCCAAAGCGGCCGAGCTCGGCGTAACGGTCCGCAGCCCGACCGTGCTCGACCGGGCCCGGCAGGCATAGGCCGCGCCAACGACCCGACGCCGGCCGCACAGACCCGGCCCGGTCTCCACCGGACGCGACCCGTCCCGGTCCGTCGGCTTACGCCAGAACCCCGGGCCCCATCCGAAAACCGGCCGGCCGTCGCCACAGCCAGCACCGGCCCGTCCGGCTACCATGCCAGCCGACACGCACCCGGCCGGGACGAGTCACCTCATCCGGTCCCCGGCAAAACATAGTACGACACATACGCTCGAGACCTGCCCATGCGGCAGCGACCGGCCGGCCGCAAAGGACTCCGATCCGGCAAAACGGGCGCCGTCTCCGACCTGCACCGCACAAACATGGCATCTGGCATGTTCGAAAGACCCGCCTAACGCCGCAGGCTGCGCCTACCCGGCCAACTGCCACACAGCCGATCCCCGACAAGGGCCGGGTGCCGCAGGCAGCCCCGTCGGGGGCAGCCCTCGCAGCGCCCGCCGGCGGTCCCGCGACAGGGTGCTTCCAGGCCTGTTTCACGGCATCTGCCGCAGCATTCTTTCACTCCCGACCGCCCCGCGATCATCCTGCCCGGGCCGGTCTCCCCGATCCACGCCGGCATGCCCCTCCCCTGCCCGGCCGGACGGTATCCCGCACTCTTGAACCGGGAGATACTGCGCTATTTTCTGGTTCAGCATCTGCTGCGACAGCGGCTTGGTCAGGTAGTCGGTGCACCCGGCGGCCAGCACCTTCTCGCGGTCGCTCTCGAATGCAAAGGCCGTGATGGCGATGATCGGCACGTCGGCCGACAACCGGCGGATCCGGCGCGTCGCCTCATAGCCATCCATGATCGGCATCTTGATGTCCATGAACACCAGGTCGGGCCGCTCGGCGCCGAAGAGCTCCACGGCCTCCTGTCCGTTATGAGCCCGCACAAGCCGGTAGCGCTTCCCGAGAAAGGCCTTCATCAGCATGTAGTTGCTGTCTATATCCTCGGCGATGAGCAGCGTTGCCGGTGCAGGCCCTCCCGCAGGGATGGCAGCCTCGTGCCCGGGAGCCTGAGGGGCTGCCACGGGTTGCCCGGAGGCAATGACCGCCTCCTGCCCGCATCGGAGCGGCACGGTGAAGCGGAACGTGGCTCCCTCGCCTTCGCGCGACTCTGCGCTGATCGTGCCGCCCATCTTCTCGACGATCGTTTTCGAGATCGCCAGCCCCAGCCCTGTCCCGGCCGCCGAGCTGTCGAGTTTGATGAACCGGTCGAAGATCGTCGGCAGCTTGTCGGCCGGGATGCCCGATCCGGTGTCCGAGACATAGAACTCGGCCATATTGCTCCGGATATCGAACCCGAAGCGTATCTCGCCCTGGCTGGTGAACTTGATGGCATTGCTCAGCAGGTTGGTGATCACCTGCGCCAGCCGGTTGTGGTCGCTCACCACGCGCGCCTGCTCGTACTTGCGGTCGAAGACCAGCGCGACACCGTCGCGCATCCGGCTTTTGTGTATCTCATACTCCTCGCGGCAAAGCTCGACCAGGTCCATCGGCTGGAAGTTGAAGTCGAGCGTCCCCGCCTCGATCTTCGACAGGTCGAGGATATCGTTGATCAGTTGCAGCAGCAGCTCCGCATTGCTGTCGATGATCTCGGTATACTGCTGCTTCTCCTCGTCGGTCTCGGCCGAGGCGACCATGCGCGAGAACCCGACGATCGCATTGAGCGGCGTGCGTATCTCATGGCTCATATTGGCCAGGAAAGCCGACTTGAGCTTATCCGAGACCTCGGCCTTGATCCGGGCGGCGATCAGCTCCTGCTCGGCCCGCTTCATGTCGGTGATATCCCACGAGACACCAATAATGAGCGGCAGCTTGTTCTCGGCCGGGACGAGCGCCTTGGAGGTCGAGACCACGCGCTTCTGCCCGTTGGCTGCCATATACTCCTCGATAAACTCGACCCGCTCGCCCGTACGCAGCAGCGCGAGGTCGTCCTTGCGGAACTTTTCGGCATCCCTGATGCTGGGAAATATCTCGAAATCGGTGCGGCCGAGCGCCACGGAAGCCGGGATGCGCGAGTGCTCCTCGAAAGCCTTGTTCCAGTACAGGTAACGGAATTCGTTACTTGGATCCTTGACGAACAGGTAGACCGGAATATTGTTCAGTATGGCGTCCATGACGTAATTGAGTTCGCGTATCCGGTTCTCGTGCGCCACGCGCAGCGAGATATCGCGGACGAATGCCCAGACAAGCTCGCACTCCTTGGCTTCGTCGTACACGATATAGTTGATGATCTCGTAGGTCAGTCGCTCGCCGTTGCCGCCCTTGAGCTTGGCGATGTACTTGTCCGATCCCTCGTTGCCGCGCAGCTCGGCCACCCGGTTCCTCCACTGCCGCTCATCGAACGCCGCCCCCTCGAGGTCGTATATCCGGTACGAGCCGACCTCGCCGGTCAGTCCGTGCCGCTCGACGAACGCCTGGCTGGCAAATTCGAGCGTACCGTCGAGCCGGCAGGCATAGATCTCCTCGACCGCATTGTTGAGCGCGTACTTGACCGCTTCGAGCTCGTGCAGGCGTTTGACCACATAGGTCATATCCTGCGCATAGCCTTCGACCACGCGATACCCGCGCTCCTCGCGCACGTGGATGATCCGGCTGTGGAAATAACGGGTCCGTCCTTTCGCCCGGATACGGTACTCGACATAGTTATCCGCCTCGGAACCGCTGCCCAGCTGCCACACCAGCTTATCCTGGTCGGCCGGGTGAACGTGGGGCATGAACACCGAGCTCGGGAAGCGGCCGACCCGACTGCTGTCGGCGCGACCCGTGATGAGCGCGATCAGTTGCGGGGCATCGAGCTCGTCGGTCTCCTCATAGTAATACCAATGGCAGAGCGATGCCATCTCCTCGGCCATCGTCATGCGGCGGTTGGCCTGCTCGAGCTCCTCCTTGGCCCTGATCTCCTCGGTCACGTCGCGGCACATGCACAGCGCATAGCGCTCGTCCAGCGGGAAGATCCGGTTCTCGTAGTGACGCGTACACTCGTCGAGGGTAATGTCATGGTGCGAGGTCGACCCTTGCCGGGTCGCCGCCACACGGTCGAGGTTGGCCTTGACGCTGTGATAAGCCTCCGGGGTCAGCATCGAGCAGATGTCGCGCCCGATCAGCCGGTCGCTCGGCTCGCCCACGTGATTGGTCTCCTCCGACGAGACGAGCTCGACCAGATGGCCGTCGTGGTCGAGTACGGTCAGCATATCGGGCAGCGAGTCGAGGATGCGGAGCGCATACCTTTCCTTGAACCGCAGGTTGTCCGCGCCGCCCGTACCGGCTCCGCTCTCAGGCGCCTCGTTGCGGGCTTTCAGTTCCCGGACCATCCGGACCAGCTCTTCGCGGGAGTATTTATCGTAATTATCCATGACAGGCATGATGTTGCGGCAAACTGCCGTAGCCCTGCATCCCGCGCGGCCCGGCGATCGGCACAGGCAAGTATACGTAATTTGGACGTGATCCGGAACGCACGGAAGCAGAATCCACCATAAAAGTACGTTTTTTATCACTGCATGCCGGGCGGGACGGGCAAACCGCGGGACCGGCCGGCATCAGGATGCGACACAAAGCGGTCCCGTTATCCGCCCGGACACCGGGGACGGGCCGGCAGCACCGGGAAATCGTGTCCGCCCGGGGTCTCCGCCTCCCCGCCGCGGCACCCGGGCAGCTACCCCAGCGCCTCGGCCACCTGCCGGCGGAGCGCCTGCGGGGTGACCGGCTTGGAAATGTAGGCGTTGAACCCGCTCTCGAGTATCCTGCGCTTGTCCTCGGCATAGACATACGCCGTCACGGCGATGATCGGCACGCTGGCCGACAGCATCCTGATCTCGCGCGTAGCCCCGTAGCCATCGAGCACGGGCATATTGATATCCATCAGGACGACATCGGGCCGCTGCTCGCGGAACAGATCGACCGCCTCACGCCCGTTCCAGGCATGCAACACGTCGTACGTATCGCGGAGCACCGTCTCGAACAGCATGAAATTGCTCGCGATATCCTCGGCCACCAGCACCCTGGCACGCCCCCGCGCCACGACCGGCGGCAGCACCGCTTCAGGGCCCGTAGCAACCTCCGGCACACGGGACGGACCGGCATCCGGCGCCCCCACCGGTCCCGCCGGCGGGACCTCGGGACCCGGCGCGGCCGGCGCTCCCTGCTGCTCGACAGCTCTCCCCTTCGGCGCCTGCGCCTGAGCCTCCGGATCGGGGGCCGCCATGCGCCGCCGCATATGGCGGAAAACCCATACGGCACCGATCGCAAAGGCCACGGCCACGACGGCCGCCGACCAGAACAGGGCCGCCGGCACGCCGGAGATCACACCGGGCGCGTCCAGCCCCGGGTCCATCATATCGGGAGGGAGGTCCTGGACCGCCGCCGGCAACGAAGCGAGTATACCGAAATTTTTCATGTCGCACATCCATGCCGGGACAAGCAGGCCGGCTTAAATCACACCATGAAGGTAAACATTATATTTACAATTCCGGCACGCGAGCCTGCAATTCTCGTCCGGGCGCCGCATTTCAGGACGCGAACCGGCCTTTCCGGGACAGGGCAGTCGCCTCTCCGGCCTCCCGCACGCCCGCATCCGCGGCACCGTCCGTCCCGGGCATCAGCAAACACCCCGGATTCCGTGCATGGGCCGTACGTCAGTTGCTAAATTCTCATCTCCGCGATCCGAGCGTTCCCGCCCTCCGGCCGTACCTCCCGGTCTCACGCCGCCGGTCGGACAACCCGCCGCAGGCCTGGCCCCGCACGTCCCGGCCAGCCCTCCTCCGGCCGGAAACTACTCCCCGCGCCGGATAGGATGCGAGAAGGCGAAGCGGGCACCGGTCGTATAGTCCGGATCGATCCATATCTCGCCCCCGAACTTCAGCACGATCTGCCGGCAGATGGCCAGCCCGAGGCCCGTTCCCTGCTTGAACTCGTTAAGCTTCTCAAACCGGTTGAACACCTTGGCCTGCTGCTCGTGCGGGATGCCGCAGCCCGTATCGGCCACCGAGAAAACAACCCGGTTACGCTCTTCCTGCACCTCGAACGCCAGCGTGATACTGCCCTGTTCGGTAAACTTGCAGGCATTGGTCAGCAGGTTGATCAGCACCTGCGAGAGACGCTGCACGTCGGTCTCGAGCAGGTAGCTCGGCCTGGCGGGACGGAAATCGAACCCGACGCCGGGTTTGAGGTTCTGCCCGGTGGTGAGCAGCGCCTGCTGGCACAACAGGTAAACGTCGGCCTGCTCATACACGAAGCTGATGCGGCCCGTCTCCAGGCGCGAGAAATCGAGAATGTCGTTGATCAGCGTAAGCATCAGCTCCGAGTTCTTCGAGATGATCGAGTTGTACTCGGCACGCTCCTCAGCCGACAGCGCATCCTCGCCGAGCAGCGTCGAGAACCCGACGATCGCGTTGAGCGGCGTACGGATCTCGTGGCTCATATTGGCCAGGAAGGCGCTTTTGAGGTGGTCCGACTCCTCGGCTTTCTCCTTGGCGACGATCAACTCCTTCTCCCGCCGCTCGAGCGCTATCTTCAGGCGCTTATTGCGGAAATAGAAGTAGAAGACCACGATGAGGATACCGGCCAGCAGGACGAACGCCACGCCGAACACCACCACATAGTAGCGGTACTTCTGCAACTGGGCCTCCATGCTGTCGATCACCACGCTGCCCGTGGGGAGCTTGTAGTCGGCAATGCCGAACTCCTTGAGCTTGCGCCGGTCGAACTGGTACTCGCCCGCCGTGGGGATAAAGCGTACCGCGCCGGTATCCCCCTCGTAATAGTCGGCGATCTGCCGGGCGATCTCGGCCGCCCCGCTCCGGTACTGCGGAATGTAGCCTCCGATGGCGACGCTCCCGATGCCCGAGCCCGAAACCGTGAAGACCGGCAGGGTGGGATTGGCCGACACCAGGTTACCGATCGAGCTGAACAGCAGGTACTGTCCCTCGCGCCCGACGCGCCACGTACCGATCAGCAGCACCGAGTTGGGCGGCAGTCCCGCGATGCGGGCCGACGCCTGCTCCTCACCGTCGCGGCTGTCGATCAGGATCAGGTTGAGGTCGGGATAGTCCCTCATGCGCTCGCGCGCCAGCGCCTGCAGCGAGATACCGCCGTATGTGTTGTCCGTGACGAAGGCGATATGCCGCACATCGGGATAGAGCGATCGGATCAGCTCGATATTGCGGTCGATGTCATATTCGTTGAGATATCCGCCGCCCCGGCCGAGGCTGTCCGCGAGCGCCTCCATGTCAATGGTCTCGGGCGTCCAGTCCCGTGTGTGGAAGCCGTTCCGGCTGTCGGGCAGCATCACGCCGCTGACGCTCGCATAGCCGCCGAAGAAAGGGACATCGGCCGGGAAGTCGGGCTGCGCGAGGAACGAGGCCCAGGCCTCCTGCCCGAGCAGGATGACCGCCTTGAGGCGCTTCTTGTCGTAGCGGGACAGCACCTCGCCCATGCGCGCCGTCCAGGCGGGAGCCTCCGACAGCCCCTTGCATCCCATATCCTCGATCAGCACCTCGTAGGGCAGCTTCTCGGCGGCTATCTTCTGGGCAAACTCGGATATGAAGCTCGCCATGCGCCGCGTGTCGGGATTGTACGAGGCGATGATCAGCACCTTGTCGGCTCCCGGATGCTCCCCGCCGCCGGCCCGGAGCGGCACGGGCAGCGCCATCCCCGCCAGCAGCATTACCGCTGCGAGCATGGCAAAGATCGGTTTATGGGCGGTCCGGCCGGTCATAGGCGCGCAAGGTTAAAACAGGATTTTCAGCCCGGCTGTCCAGGTGGTCCCGAAGCCATACCACACCATGGCGCTCTCGCGCAGGTGGTCGGCGCCGTCCTGGGCATCCGATATATACTTGGTATTGAATACGTTGTTCACATTCCCGATCAGCTGCGCTTCGAGCGATCCCATTTTGAAGCCGTAGCTGAGGTTCAGGTCAAAGGTAGAATAATCTGGCAATTTCCAGGCATCGGCCCGGTCGTCGGGATCGTTGCGGTCGGCCGCCGCGAAGTCGGCATAGTGGCGCGCATAGTAGTTCCAGTCGGCCCCGACCGTCAGCTTGCGCATCGGCATCCAGCTCACGCCGAGCATCGCGCTGGTCTGCGGCGCATTGCCCACATGCAGGCCCTTGATGTAGGCGTGATACTCGCCGACCTTGTTGCGGTCGGCATCGAGCAGCGTATAGCTGACATCATTGGTCCAGCGCCAGTTGCCGATCGTGAAGAAGCCGTACAGGCGCAGGATGGGCACCGGCATATAGCTCACCTCCAGCTCGACACCCTCGTGCCGGGCGTCGATATCGGGGATGCAGGCCTTCGGGCCGTTCCATGCCCCGATCGCCTTGGTCACGCTCTTGTCCATCCACTTGGTCCAGTAGGCGTTGAGCGTCAGGTGCACCTTGTCCGAATTGAGGCTGTATCCGATCTCGGCAGTCCCGATCTTCTCGGTCACGGGGTCCGAGATCGGCGTATTGTCGACGTAGATATTGTCCATCATCGGGGCCCGGGTCACGTACCCGCCGTTGACAAAGACGTTGTGCATACCCCCGAAGCGGTAGTTGAAGCCCCCCTTCACGCTGAATGGGACGAAATTGCGCCAGCGGGTCTGCACCTGCGAGGCGGGATACTTATCCTGGTCGCCGAACGCGCCGTAGCGGCCCGGGTCGCGGCGCCTGTACGAGTGGCTCGTCACCGAGGCCGAAATGAACGCCTTGTAACGGTCGGTCTTGTATTCGGCCTGCGCGAAGCCGCCGGCCCAGAGTATCTTGCTCTCGTAGTCCTGGCTCACGCGGTCGCCCACGTGCAGCTCGGCATCCGGATCGCGCCATGCCAGCTTGTTGTCCTTGTAATAGGCGCCCCCGAGCAGGTCGGAGATCTCGTCGTAGTGGTAGCCCTTATAGTAGCGCGTATCGATACCGACCGTCAGCTTTATCCGCTCGGTGAACTCGTTGACATACGACGAGAGCAGCCCGTACCAGTCGTGCGCATTGGTCCCCATCGTGAAGATGGCGTCCGAGCCGTGGTCCGAGTTACGGTTGTCCTCCATCACCGGTCCGTAGTCGATCAGCCCGTCGGGCGTGAGCGACGAGTTGGGATTCGGCCGCCCTGTCTTATAGTTGTATTGCAGGCGGTTGGCATCCTTGCCATAGACCTTGCGCCCGCCTCCCTTGGCGTTCGACACGTAAGCCACGGTCGAGAGGTTCGACCGGCCCGTGATCGACCAGAAGTGGTTGAGCGAGATCTGTGGCTTGTGGTACTCGTTATAGCCCGAGTAGGTACCGACCACCTTGCCGTTGATATAGCCGTAGGCCGTGTTCATCCGGATGCCGTCCCGGTTGCTCTCGTAGTCCTCGATCAGTTGCCTGTTGCTGCGCCGGTTGTGCCACTGCGGGGCGCCGAAGGCCGTGAGCGAGAGCAGGTGGCGGGTACCGATCTTCTTCGATATGTTGGCAAAGTAGCCCCATGCCTCGAAGTTGGTGCCGTTCACATAGCCGTCGCCCGCCGTGCGGGTCCCCATGATCGTGAAGGCCCAGCCCTTGGGCGTCATGCCCGACGAGACGACGAATCCCGCCTTCCGGTAGCCATCGTTGCCGATGCCGTAGTAGACCGTTCCCTGCCGCGCCAGGTCGGCGCTGCGGGTGATGATGTTGACCGTTCCGCCCACCGAGAAGAGGCCCAGCTTCGAGAGGCCCACGCCGCGCTGCACCTGGATGCTGTTCGTGACATCGGCCAGGCCGGCCCAGTTCGACCAGTAGATGCTGCCGTTCTCCATGCCGTTCATCGGGACTCCGTTGATCAGCAGCGCGATGTTCTCCGACCCGAAACCGCGCAACACGAGGCGCGAGTCTCCGAAACCGCCACCCTGCTTGGTGGCATAGACCGACGGGGTCGACTTGAGTATCTCGGGAAACTCCTGGTTGCTGAGCTTCGTGGCGATCTGGCCCGACCCGACGGTCGACAGCACGACCGGCTCATGGCCCTGGGAGTGCCCGTACGAGGCGAGCACCTTCACTTCGTCGAGCCCGACCGAGTAGGTGGCCGCCGAGTCGATATCGCCCGAGACATTGTGCTTCTGGGCCGTGGCTGCGCCGAAGCACAACAAGCTGGCGCAAAGGAGTATGGATTTCTTCATGGATGCGTTTGAGTGATCAGGGCCTGCGTTCAGGAGTCTATGACAAAAGTAATCAATTATTCGCAAACCTACCTTTTCCGGCATTACTTTACGGAAAAACGTCCCGATTAGCACAAATAACCTGCGATTCGGGACGTCCGGTGCATGCCTTCCGGCTCCGCAGCACCACGCACCCGCTCCCTGCACGGGTCCGGCTCCGCCGCCACGCGGCGGTACGCGGACACATCGAAGGGCCGCCCCTCCGGAAGCGTGATGGTGCGCGGGATACGACGCCGGGAGCTACGGTATGTGCGCAATTTGTTCATAAGTATCGGTCCGCCCGGGGGTTCCGGCAGGCATTTCGTCTATCTTTGCCCGTAACGAACGGTTCCCGTTCCGCCCGCAGCGGAACATCGGGATCAAAAGGGAATCCTGTGCAAATCAGGAACTATCCCCGTAGCTGTAAGTCTCCACACAAGGCCGCGCATCCTCAAATGCCACTGTTGCAACGATCAATGGGAAGGCGCGCGGTCCGGGACGAGTCAGAAGACCTGCCGGGCGTTGCCACTGTAGCTTTCGGGTGAAAAGCAACCAGATTACGGGACCGCGGAGGTCCCGGCGTCTATTATCGTTTCCCCTGGAGTTACCATTTTATCTTCATTGTTTCACTAACTTAAATTCACGCAAGATGAATGGACAAACTCAGTTCCGGCAGATCGTCAAACGCACCGGAGAGCGGGCCGAGTTCAGGCCCGAGAAGATCGAACAGGCCATTTTCAAAGCCACGCGCGCCGTGGGCAGCCCCGACCGCGGGCTGGCCCGCGAGCTGTGCGGGCAGGTACTCGCCGAGCTCGCCCGGGACGGCGCGCAGAGCGTTCCCCATGTCGAGCACGTGCAGGACGCCGTCGAAAAGACGCTCTACCGCCACGGCGACTTCGCACTGCTCAAGAGCTACATGCTCTACCGCAAGAAGCACGAGGAGATCCGCCAGTCGAAGGAGCTCTTCTCAAACCTCGACGTGATGGACGACTACCTCGACCGCGAGGACTGGCGCGTCAAGGAGAGCGCCAACTCGGCCTACTCGCTCCAGGGCCTCAACCAGCACATCTCGACGATGATCACCTCGCAGTACTGGCTCGGCCGCCTCTACTCCGAGGAGATCGCCCGCGCGCACCGCTCGGGGGCGCTCCACATCCACGACCTGGGATTCCTCAGCGTCTACTGCGTCGGGTGGGACCTGCGCGACCTGCTCGCCACCGGCTTCCGCGGCGTCGAAGGCAAGGCCCAGAGCTCGCCGGCGCGACACCTGCGTACTGCCCTGGGGCAGATCGTCAATTTCTTCTATACGATGCAGGGCGAGGCGGCCGGCGCCCAGGCCTTCTCCAACTTCGACACCTTCCTGGCCCCCTACGTCCGTTTCGACGGCCTCGACTACGAGCAGGTCAAACAGTGCCTGCAGGAGTTCCTGTTCAACCTCAACGTCCCGACGCGCGTGGGCTTCCAGACCCCGTTCACCAACATCACGATGGACCTCGTGGTGCCCGACTTCCTGCGCGGCGAGCCCGTCGTCTGGGCCGGGACCACGCGCGAGGAGACCTACGGCGACTTCCAGCCCGAGATGACGCTGCTCAACCGGGCCTTCGCCGAGGTGATGTGCGAGGGCGACGCCGCGGGCAGCCTCTTCTCGTTCCCGATCCCCACCTACAACATCACGCCCGACTTCGACTGGGACAACCCCGACTACCAGGGCATCTGGGAGATGACGGCCAAGTACGGCATCCCCTACTTCTCCAACTTCGTCAACTCCGACATGAAGCCCGACGACGTGCGCAGCATGTGCTGCCGCCTGCGGCTCGACAAGCGCGAGCTGGTCAAGCGCGGCGGCGGCCTCTTCGCATCCCACCCGCTCACCGGATCGGTCGGCGTCGTGACGATCAACCTGCCGCGCCTGGGCTACGAGTCGGCCTCCGAGGAGATCTTCTTCCAGCGGCTGCGCCACCTGATGGAGCTCTCGCGCGACAGCCTCGAGACCAAGCGCAAGGTGATCGAGCGCTACACCGGGAAAGGCCTCTACCCCTATTCGCGATTCTACCTGCGCCACATCCACGACCGCTTCGGCTGCTACTGGAAGAACCACTTCTCGACCATCGGCATCAACGGCATGAACGAGTGCTGCCTCAACTTCCTCGGCGTCTCGCTCGCCTCGCCCGAGGGTACGGCCTTCGCCCGGCGGGTGATGAACTTCATGCGCGATGTGATGGCCGAATTCCAGGAAGAGACGGGCAACATCTACAACCTCGAGGCGACACCCGCCGAGAGCACGGCCTATCGCTTCGCGCTGCTCGACACGCAGCAGTACCCCGACATCATCACCGCCAACCAGCGCGACCGGCTTGAACGGGGCGCCAAACCCTACTACACCAACTCGACGCACCTGCCCGTCGACTACACCGACGACCTCTACGAGGCGCTCGAGCTGCAGGACCCGCTGCAGACGCTCTACACGGGCGGCACGGTGTTCCACGTCTTCACGGGCGACAGCGCCATATCGGCCGAGGCGGCCAAGCGCATGGTGCGCCGCGTGACGGGACGTTTCCGCCTGCCCTACATCACGCTCTCGCCCTCGTTCAGCGTCTGCCCGTCCGACGGCTATATGCCGGGCGAGCACTTCACCTGCCCCAAATGCGGGGCCACGGCCGAGGTCTACAGCCGGATCGTCGGCTACATGCGTCCCGTGAGCCAGTGGAACGACGGCAAGCGCGAGGAGTTCGCCGCGCGCAAGCTGTTCGACCGCCGCATCGTCGGCGAAACCGGATCGGAGCCATGCGTATCGGAGGCTATGTAAAGCAGAGCCTGCTCGACTGGGACGGCGTACTCGCAGCGGTCGTGTTCACCAAGGGGTGTAACTTCCGCTGCGGGTACTGCCACAACCCGTCGCTCGTCATCCCGGCGCTCTGCGACCGAAGCCCCGACATCGACGAGGGCGAGGTGCTCTCCTACCTCTCGCGGCGGCGCGGCTGGCTCGAAGGTGTGGTCATCACGGGTGGTGAGCCGACCCTCCAGCCCGACCTGGCCGACTTTATCCGCCGCGTCCGGGCACTCGGTCTCCGTGTCCGGCTCGACACCAACGGCACGCATCCCGGACTGCTGGCCGCGCTGATCGCCGACGGCCTCCTCGACGCCGTGGCTATGGATGTCAAGTCGATCCCCGACCTGGAGCACTATGCCCGGGTCACGCCCGGCATCACGCCGGCCCAGGTAGATGCCGTCAGGCGATCGATCGACCTGCTGCGCCGCAGCGGTATCGAGTACCAGTTGCGCACGACGCTGATCCCCGGCATACACACCCCGCACATAAAGAACCTGCTCGACACCGCATTCTCAGGCGATCACTACGCCTGCCATGCGTTCCGCGACCCGGGCCGTGACGGCCTGGTGGCCGACCACACGGGCATCGCGCCGGTAAATCCACCTAATTCGCCCTAAATAGCACCATCCCGTCCCACACTGGTACCCTTCTTGTCACTCAGCCCGAAGGAAACGGTTGTCCTCAACCGCACCTTCGGGTTTCAGCACAGGCTCAGGACACATTTAACACACTATTAACCAGCGGAAAACCGATCTGAAAGGGTCATCCTGAGCAACGCAATGCACTGTAACTGCATTTTTTACCCCCGGGAAAATCTTTCCCGACAAAAATCCACTTATCATAGCGGTCTGGACCCCGCGATCCAATCACCCGCCGACATCATGTAACTCTTTGTGATCCATGCGACACAAGCCCCCTGCCGTGCCATCTTCGACCGATGGCATGCCGTTTTCGTGCGCTGTCATATTACATAGCAGCCGTTTATTTATGACGAACGGTGAAACAAATAGCGCGAACGAGGCGTATTGTGCTCGATACGTTATTTGTCAATAACGAAGGTTTAAAGGCACGGCAGTTTTATGAAGCGATCGTTCATCCTTACCATACTGCCGTTCCTGGCTGCCTGTATCCACGAACCGGAATGCACCCCCGGGCGAACCGCCCCGATCCGCATCAGCCTCGACTGGTCGAAGCTGGCGGAAGGACGCGAGAAGCCCGATTCGATGCAGTTGTTCCTCTACGGCCGCGCAAGCGGCCGGTGCGCTCACTTCACGATCGGCGGAGACACCACGCTCCTGTTGACCTGCGATGATTACGATCTGTTAATCTTCAACAACAACTCGACCGTGTTTGGATTCCGGGGTCTCGACTCATTCAAGAACGCTGAAGCATACATCCTGCCCGGGGAGCGGGCCGGGGCTGCACAGCCCGGCTACATCCCCTGCGCCGACTGGCTCTATGCAGACGCCCGCGAGGGCATAGCCGTTGCTGCGGATATGGCCGGCCCGGTCCCGCTCACTCCCGGCGCGCTGGTCACCGAGATCACGGTGCAGATCGCCGTCGAGGGGCTCGACCGGGCCTCGGCGCTCGACGCCCGGCTCTCGGGCGCCGCATCCGGCCTCTATCTTCACTCGCGGACGCCCTCGCCGGACGCCCCGGCCCGGGTCCGGTTCAGCACCGAGGCCTGCGAGGGCGGATACACGGCCCACACCGTCACGTTCGGATGCAGCAGCGGCACGCCGCTCATGCTTCAGATGCGCGCGACGCTCACCGACGGCTCGCAGCGGACCTCCCAGGTCGACATCACCGATATCAGCGGCCAGGCCCCGGGCGGCAGCGTACAGGTCAACGTCGGGGTCAACCTCAATCCCGAGCTCGGCCTCACGGCCGTCATCCGCAGCTGGAAGATCGGCGACACCACCTATACGGAACTTCAGTAACCATTATTCCCTTCATACATCATTAACCTTAATTTCTACCACCATGCAAAAACTGTTATTAGGCCTGAGGGCCGCCGCCGCACTGGCCGGTTGTTCCAAGAACGAAGAAGGCGCCGGCGATCCGGACGCAAAGTCGCCCATCGTATTCGGCAGCGGCATCGAAGTGAAAGCCATCAAGACCGGCACGCAGTTCGCCGACAACGACGAGATCGGCATCTACGCCTACAAGGGCTCCGTCCCGGCCTCGGCCTACGACGGCGCGTTCCTCAGGAACGCCGGCTTCGTGTTCACGAGCAACGCATTCGGCATCGGGACCGATGATCCCAACGCCGACAACGCTTACTGGGACCGCGGCCAGACCCACAACTTCTACGCCTACTACCCGGTGGCCACCACCGTCGCAAGCGCAACGGGCTACCAGCTTACCGAGGCCACCGCTTCGGCAGCCCCGGCCGTGACCGTCAAGGCCAAGGCCGGCACGGGCATCGAGGAAGACCTGCTCTGGGCCAGGCTCGAAGGCCAGAGCTACGTTGCCGTAACGGCATCGGGCAAACCCGGCCTCGACTTCACTCACAAGCTCTCCCGGATCTCATTCCTTGTCAAGCTCGAAGCCGGCGCGCCGGCCTGCTCGCTCTCGAACGTGACGCTGTCGCTCGACAAGGACCAGGCCACCCTGAACCTGGTCTCCGGCGTGCAGGCCGCCGGTGGCGCCGCCGTGACCCTGAGCAAGGACGTAGCCACCGCGACGGCTGTCACCGAAGCCGGCATCACGGCCGACGACTTCAGTCCGATCGTCCCGACCGGCGCCTCGGTCACCGACCTCAAGCTCACGATCAACGGGGAGGTCATCACGGCCGATGTCAGCAGCCTCGGCATGTCGCTGGCCGAGGGCATGATCACGACGATCACCGTCACTGTCAAGAAGTCGGGCACCGTCTTCACCTCGAAGATCGGCGAATGGACCAATGGCGGCACCAACGGCAGCACCGAGATCTAATCCGGCACCGAACTACCCGGCAATCCCCGGTCCGCTTCCGGAAGGCCCGGAACTCACGCAAACCGCCCTTCCCCTTCTCCGGGAAGGGCGGTTTTTGCCTGGCCGTCCGCCCTTCCGTCCGGCATTGGCAACCTGCCGTCAGGAGATAGTCAGCAAATGGTCAGCGGACCGGCACTCCGTCAAAAGAGATCACCGCGCACCTGCTTGCCCGGCCCCCTTCCTCCGGCATTGGCAGCACATCGGCAACCGTTGTCCGTCCACGGTCCGTAAACCGGCACCGAACCGGCAGTCTGCGTCAGGCAAACGTCACCCCGCAGCCCGCACCGCTGCACCGACACTCTCTCCCAACCGCATACGACACCCCCACGCCCGCAATCCGGCGCCCGACCGGCAGGGCACAACGCCGAAAACAACGCCTTCCGGCCAGGAACTCCCGCGCGACCTGACATCGAAGCGGTAATTATCGTATCTTTGCCGAAAATCCCCGTATGGCCAAAGAGCGTCTCGTCACATCCAGTTACTGCTACATCCTGGCAGCCAACTTCCTGCTTTACTTCGGCTTCTACCTGCTGATGCCCGTCCTGCCGTTCTACCTCACGGAGGTCTTCAATACCGGACATGCAACGGTAGGTATCGTACTGTCCTGCTACACGATAGCCGCACTGACGATTCGCCCCTTCTCGGGCTATCTGCTCGACACCTTTGCCCGCAAGCCGCTCTACCTGCTGGCCTACTTCGTTTTCACCGGCATATTCGCCGGCTACCTGCTGGCCGGAACGCTCACGCTCTTCACCATCATGCGCGTCGTGCACGGCTTCGCGTTCGGTACCGTGACCGTGTCGGGCAACACCGTGGTGATCGACATCATGCCCTCGTCGCGACGCGGCGAAGGGCTCGGGTACTACGGACTGGCCAACAACACGGCCATGTCGGTGGGTCCGATGGTCGGGCTGTTCCTGCACGATGGCGGCGTCAGCTTCGATATCCTTTTCGCCTGCTCGCTCGCCTCGTGCGCACTGGGATTCGGCTTCGCCAGCCTGGTCAGGACCCCGGCCAAAGTGCCCGTCAAGCGCGAACCGATCTCGCTCGACCGCTTCATCCTGCTCAAAGGCGTCCCGGCCGGACTCGACCTGCTCCTGCTCTCGATCCCGTATGGCATGACGACCACCTACGTGGCGATGTACGCCCGGCAGATCGGGATCACGAGCGGCACCGGACTCTTCTTCACGCTGATGGCTGTGGGAATGGCCATATCGCGCATATTCTCGGGCCGGCAGGTCGACAAAGGGCGGATCGTGGCGGTCATCTCGCTCGGCATCTATCTCGTATGCCTCTGCTTTTTCGCTCTCTCGTCGTGCCAATGGCTGATGGGCTGGCACCCCGCTGTCGGACGCTACGTGTTCTTCGGGATCGCGCTGCTGCTCGGTACCGGTTTCGGCACGATGTTCCCCGCCTTCAATACGCTGTTCGTCAACCTCGCCCCTAACAGCCAACGCGGCACGGCCACCTCGACCTACCTCACCTCATGGGATGTGGGCATCGGGGCAGGACTGCTCATCGGCGGTTACATCGGACAGATCAGTACGTTCAACAACGCCTACCTGTTCGGCGCCTGCCTGACCGTCATCTCGGCCCTTATCTTCAACCTGAAAGTGGGCCCCCATTTCGAAAAGCACAGGTTGCGATAACCCGGGTGCACCCGACCGAGGCCCCGGCCCGGACGGGGCATGCGGTACATCGGATGACATTACGGCCAAAGCCTGTCACTCCTGCAAACAGACCCGGCCCGAAAGCGATCACCGACGGCGGTGGCATGCCGCCACGCCGTCGGCAGATGGCATTTTATTTGTACCCTGACCCGGAAAAAGCCAGAATGAAACACCTCCAGACCCGGATTCAGCAAAGCAAAGGATATAAATGGTGGGTGCTCGGCGTGATCATGCTCGGCACGTTCATGGCCGTACTCGACATTACGGTCGTCAACGTCGGGCTCCCGACGATCATGCACGCTTTCGGGGTCAGCCTATCGACAGCCGAGTGGGTCATCACGGCCTACATGATCACGATGACGATCATGCTGCCCACGGCCGGCTGGCTCGCTGACAAATACGGCAACAAGAACCTCTACCTGATCGGCATGGTGCTCTTCACCCTCGGTTCGTGGCTCTGCGGACGGGCGCAGACCGACGTATTCCTGATCGCCTCGCGGGCCTTGCAGGGCATCGGCGGCGGGACGATCCAGGCGCTCGGCCTGGCCATCGTAACGCGCGAATTCCCACCCTCGCAACGGTCGATGGCCCTCGGCCTGTGGGCGATTGCCTCGGCAGCCTCGATCTCGTTCGGACCGCTGATCGGCGGATACCTCGTCGACGACTACAGCTGGCACTGGATATTCGACGTGAACGTTCCGATCGGGATTGTCGGCGTACTGGCCACGATCCTGATCCAGCGGGAATGGAAGCGGCCCGACATCGGTCCGTTCGACTGGGTGGGCTTCGTGAGCGTCGCTACATTCATGCCGCTGGCGATCTATGCCCTCGCGCGCGGCAATGCGACGAGCAATCCGCAGGGATGGTCGTCGCCGAGCGTGATCGTTCCGGGTACCATCGCCGTGATCGCACTGGTGGTCTTCATCGTCGCGGAGCTGCGGTCGAAGTACCCGCTGCTCAATATCCGTCTGCTTGCCGACCGCAACTTCGGCATCGCGATGCTCGTGCTGGTCATATTCGGCATCTGTATGTTCGGCGGCACCTACCTGCTGCCGCTCTATATGCAGAACGGGCTGGGGTACACGGCTATCATGGCCGGCAGCGTGTTCCTGCCGGTGGGGCTCATCCAGGGTATCCTTTCCACCCTGTCGGGATTCATCACAAAATACATAGGCACGCTGCCGCAGGTCTTCTGCGGACTGGCCGTAATGACGCTCAGCTTCTGGTTCGCAAGCCGGTTCACCGTCGACACGCCCCACTCGGGGATCATGCTCGTGCTCTACCTGCGCGGGTTCGGCATGGGACTTACGTTCGCACCGCTCAACGTCTTCTCGCTCAAGAACCTGAAACATGGCGACATGGCTGCCGCCTCGGGCATATCGAACAGCATCAAGCAGCTCGCAGGCAGCATAGCCGTAGCGATGCTCACCTCGATCCTCACGGCGCGCACGGCCGCACATGCAGCCCATGATGTCGGCACTAAGGCCGAGATCTACATCGCCGGGATCACGGACGACTTCCTGATCGTCACGCTGATGACCCTATGCTGCTTCCTGCCGTTCCTGCTGCTGCTCCGCAAGCCACGGCGCGCGGCACAGCCAACCGGCACAACAACCAGACCCTAACCAGATTCTGGGGCACACGTAACAGCCGTTACAAATATATCACTATCTTTGACTCTGTCTTGGACTGGATGCGCCTCGGACAAGCCCAAACAGGTTTGGCTCGCCACTTGGCTTTCACTATCTTTGTAGAGGATAAGATACACCTCGGGCAAAACCCCACGCAAGTCGGCTTTCGCTATCTTTAACTCCGTCTTAAATAGGATGCGCCCCGGGCAAGCTCAAACAGGTTTGGCTCGCCGCCCGGCTTTCGCTATCTTTGCCTGACGGCGGCCGGTACGGCCGCTGCATAACGACAAAACACTATCTGTATGAACGCACACCTGCTATTCGTCAACTGGGACATCGATCCCGTTTTCTTCTCGATAGGTCCCGTTGAGATCCGCTATTACGGCTTGCTGTGGGCCCTCACGTTCGGGGTCGGCATGATCCTGTTCATGAACATGATCAAACGCGAGGGATACCGGGAAAAGATGTTCGACTCGATCTTCTGGTTCGGCACGCTCTCGACCATCATCGGTGCCCGGCTGGGGCACTGCCTGTTCTACGAGCCTGAGTATTACCTGACGCACCCGGTCCAGATCCTGAACCTCCGGCAGGGAGGCCTTGCCAGCCACGGCGCGGCGATCGGCCTGCTCATCGGCCTGTGGCTCTTCTCGCGCAAGAACAGGATGCCCTACATCTGGTCGCTCGACCGCATCACGTTGCCTGTCGCCGTGGGCGGAGCCTTCGTACGCCTGGGCAACCTGCTCAACTCGGAGATCTACGGCACGGCGACCTCGCTGCCCTGGGGCTTTATCTTCGTGCGCGACGGCCAGACCGTCCCGATGCACCCGACCCAGATCTACGAGGCGCTGGCCTACCTGGCGATCTTCGCGCTGCTGATGTGGATGTACTACAAAAAAGACGTTGCCCTCAAACGGCCCGGCGTGATGTTCGGGTGGTTCCTGATCCTACTGTTCACGGCGCGCTTTTTCATCGAATTCATCAAAAACCCGCAGGAGGATTTCGAAGTGGGCATGTCGCTCTACATGGGACAGATACTTAGCATCCCATTCATCCTGGCCGGTGTGGCCGTACTGATCTGGGCCTACAGGAAACCGGTACTGCCCGTAAAAAAATAGATCGATGGATGCCGTAGACAAAGTCATCTTCAACACGCTGGCCCGCCGGGGAAGACTCAACCTGCCCGGCATCGGATCGCTGCGGGTCGAGCAGACACCGGCCATGCGACCATCGCGGCGCGAAGTGGTGCCTCCCGCCAGCCGGATCGTCTTTGCCCCCCGGGAACTACCCGGTAGCCCTACGCTCGCAGAGCTGATCGGTCAGGAAGCGGGGGTCGGACAGGACAGGGCCGAAGCTATTTACGCTGCATGGCGCAGCCGTGCCGAGCAGGAAGGCAAGATCGTCATCGAGGGCACAGGCACGATCGGGAACGGACAGTTCTTGGCCGAGCGCGAGCTCGACGCCTTGCTGAACCCCGTTGCCGCAGCGCCTGTCAGACTCAAGCCACGCCGCAGGCGGGGAGCAACAGTGGACGTGATCGTTGCCGCGGCCATCCTGGCCATCTCGGCTGCCGGTTACTATTATTACGACTACCTGGCCGGTAAACCCGGCGAGGTCATCGGCGAGCTCGGAGGACTGGAGCAGGCAGAGGCACCGACACCCCGGATGCCGGCAGCGGGGAAGCTGCCTGTGTCCGATTCGGGACAGGTCGGGACATCCCGTGACAGGAATGGCGTCGCAGGCGACAGTACATGCCTCGACTCCGCGACGGCAGCGACGCATACCTTGTCAGGCACGGAAACGACGGGGACCGCCACAACGGACGGTAACACGGAGACACGGGTCGCCGAAACCTCGCGGCGAGGATCGTACCACATCGTAGCCGGAGTCTTCAGCACAGAGGAAAATGCAGATAAGTTTATCCGGGAATCCCGGACAAAAGCCGACACGCTGCCCTATGCCAAAGTATTCATGACAAACGGGAAAGTGGTGGTCAGCATTTACCAGACAGACTCGGAACAGCGTGCGTCACACAGGTTGAAACAGCTGCTTAAAGCAGATAAGTCGCTATGGATATACCGACAAAAGACCGAGGCCGGCAGGCCGCAGGAGAACTGATCGGTCATGACCCGAGAGACAAAGCGCAGACACCTTTCGGTGTATGCGCTTTGTCATCAGGAGCCTTAAAAAATATCAGAAATAGGCTACCGGCTGGCCGTTTATCGCGGATAGCAACTGGTTGGCCAGCGAGCTGGCCCCGATACGGAACAATGACGGCGTAAGCCACTCCTCGCCAAGAACGGACTGCACGATCGAATAGTACAGGACAGCAGCCTCGGGCGTAGAGACCCCGCCGGCAGCCTTGAAGCCCACCCGACGCCCGGTCTTACGATAGAAATCGCGGATCGCACCGCACATAACCAATGCAGCCTCGGGCGTCGCGGAAACCGATGTCTTGCCCGTCGAAGTCTTGATAAAATCCGCCCCGGCCTCCATGACCAGCAGCGAAGCACGCCGGATCAGCTCGGGCTGGACCAAAGCCCCGGACTCGATGATGACCTTGAGCGTCGTATCCTCACCCGCCTCATCGCGCAGGGCCTGTATCTCGCTGGCCATCGCCTCATAATTGCCACTCAGGAACTGGCCCACGTTCATCACGATATCGACCTCGTCGGCCCCGTTCTCGAGCGCCATGGCCAACTCAAGCATCTTGACCTCAAGATAGGTCTGCGAAGCGGGAAAACCGCCCGCAACGCTCGTGACGGCAATATCGGCATCGCCCAACGCCAGGCCGGCGGCATCGACGAAAACCGGATAGACGCAGACGGATGCCACATCGGGCATCCCCGAAAAACAGGCCGAACAAGCGGCCGCCTTGTGAGCGAGCGCCTGCACCGATTCGTTGGTGTCGGCGACGCCGAGCGTCGTGAGGTCGAGACACCCGAAGCAACGGCGATACACATCGGCGGTCTGATTGCGGACAGCCAGGGCGCGGGCCTGGGCCACACCAGCCCCGATATCGGACGGGCGACAGTCGGCCTCCAGTTCTTTAAGCATGCTGAGGTATTCCATATCCGGTAAATTTATAACAAAGATCGTATTTTTTTCCGCAATCCCAAGGGACCGTATGGTTTCTAAAACCACGCCGGCGGACCGTACAGGATGTCGGGCCGGACCGGAGGGTGCCGCACAATCGCGATGCACGGGAATAGCAGGCCGCAATGAGCCCCCGCTACCGCAAGATACCATAAAAAAGGGGACATCCGAAGATGTCCCCCTCCATAGTATCGGCTTAGCTGATTACAGGGCCAGGAACTCGGTCGAACCGAAGATCTTGGCGAACTCAACATCGGTCTTAGCCTGAGCCTTCAGCGAAGGATCCTTCGCGAATGCGCTCTTAAGGTTGGCGATAGCCGAGCTCGAATCACCCTGGCGCATGGCGATCACAGCCTTCAGATAGTCGGCATCGGCGCTGTTGTCACCCGACAGGGCAGACGAAGCCTTCGCCAGATTACCGTTCAGCACTTCGGCAACAGCCAGGTTGTAACCCTTCAGCGTCTTGACCGCCTCAGTGTAGTTGCCTTCGGCCAGGGCAACGAGACCCTTGTTGGCATTGGCATCCGGAGTGTTCAGGGCAGACAGGTAGCGCTTAGCCTCGGCTACATTACCCTCGGCCAGAGCCACAGCACCCAGGTTGCTCGAGATAGCCGGATCAGAAGCCTTGCCGGCAGCCTGAGAGAAGGCACGCTTGGCCTCGGCGAGCTGGCCGTTCTTAGCCAGGGCAACACCCAGGTTGTTGTATGCGCGGGCAGACTGGAACTTGTTGGCAGCAGCCTGGTAAACCTTAATCTGAGTAGCGCCGTCGGTAAAGAGCGTTGCAGCGTAAAGCATCTGCTGTTCGTTCAGGTCGTTCAGCTTACCGCTGTTGACCGCCTCTTTCAGCTCGGCATCGGTCAGACCCTCGATATCGACATTGGCAACCATCACGGTACGACGAAGCTGCGGAAGGATCTCCTTAGCCAGGATGTCGAATACCGAAGACATGTTCTTGATCTCCTGGTCACGCTGTACAGGGTTGCTGTACATGGCCAGTACCTGGAGGATCAGGTCCTTGTCCTTGATGTCCGAAGCCTCAACGAGCTTCTTGAAACCTTCCCAGTCCTCACCGTAAGCGGCAACGTCATACTTGGCGTTAACGCCTTCGAGCTTCTTGCTGACAGCGTCCTTGGCATTGGTACCACGCTCTTTCGAAAGCTCGTCGTTGAACTTAACCGGACCGTCGGGAGAAGCGTAACCGTTGGCGAATACGTTACCCAGCGTAGCGCGCTCCTTGTTCGAATATTCCTTCACGAAATCCTCGAAAGCCTTGAGCTGCTCGGTGGTCAGCTGATTGTCGCGTACATTGGCCTTGTTGATCTGGAACATGATCTCGGCCTGCTCGGTCTCGGTGGTGACACGTTTGTAGTTGTGATCCATCAGCGACAGGTAAGCCATGTTGTCGGCCAGCAGCTGAACGGTGCTCACACCCTGTGCGGCCGGGATGGCTGCGAAAGGCACGAACTCCTTGAATTTCTTCTTGCACTTGTTGGCGCACTTCGAATCGATGCGCAGCTCAAGCGTAGCCAGACGAGCGGCCGGAGTGTAGGGGAACGTCACGGTCTGCGTGTACGAACCGCCCTGCTTCCACGGAATCACGGTATAGTTGTCCTTTACCTTCGTACCCTGGACGAACTTCGGCGTACCTGCAATCTCGCCACCCTCATAAACCAGCACCGGAGTGATCTTCAGCACGGCCATTTCGTCAAAATATTTCGGCGGAAATTCGACTTTCAGGTCAGCGGTTACGTTGCTACCCTTCAACGTCAGGACGGCCGGAGTGCAAGTTGCCTTGACTCTGTCCACTTTTTTTAACATTCTGTTGTAGCAATTACAACTCGAAAGGAGTAATGCCAAAGTAGCAAGAACCATACTTGCTTTTACAAACCTTTTCATAGTCAAGTCATTAAGTTAATTTAAATATAATTTAATCTCTTTTTTCTGCTAACTGCATAGTAGCGACAAATTTAAGAATATATTTTAATTTTCCGCAAAAACTGCCGAAAAAATAATCTGACACGCCCTCAGGTCGTTACCGCACAAAAACCGTGTCAAAATATGTGCCACTATTCCGGAAAAAATGCGCTACGATTCCTTTTTGATGAGCGCTTTGCGCGAAAGCTTGATCTTGCCCGTCTTCGGATCGACTCCGATCAGCTTGACTTCCAGCATATCACCCTCCTTGATACCGGTCTGCTCCATCGTCTCGAAGCGCTTGTGGTCGATCTCGGAGATGTGCAGAAGTCCATCCTTGCCCGGGAGTATCTCAACAAACGCGCCGAACGCAACGATCGACTTCACTTTGCCCTTATAAATCTCGCCGACCTCGGGGGTCGCGGTGATCCCCTTGATGCGGGCCAGAGCCGCGTCGAGCGCATCCTTGTTCTCGCCGAAGATGTCGACAAAACCCTTGTTGTCGGCCTCGGTGATCGTAATGGTCGTACCGGTGGTCTTCTGGATATCCTGGATCACCTTGCCGCCCGGGCCGATCACGGCGCCGATGAAGTCGCTCGGGATCACGATCTGGACAATGCGCGGAACGAACGGACGGAAATCGGCACGCGGCTCGGCGATCGTCTCGACCAGCTTGTCGAGGATATGCAGACGACCCTGTTTGGCCTGCTCAAGCGCCTTGGCCAGCACCTCGTACGAGAGACCATCGACCTTGATATCCATCTGCGTGGCGGTGATACCGTCGCGCGTACCCGTTACCTTGAAGTCCATATCGCCCAGGTGGTCCTCATCGCCGAGGATATCCGAAAGCACGGCATACTTGCCGGTGGCCGAGTCGGAGATCAGACCCATGGCGATACCCGATACGTGCTTCTTCATCTTCAGCCCCGAATCCATCAGGGCCAGCGTACCGGCGCAGACGGTGGCCATCGACGACGAGCCGTTCGACTCAAGGATGTCGGACACGACGCGCACAGCGTAAGGATTCTCCTCGCCAACGGGAACCATCGGCTTGAGCGCACGCCACGCCAGATTGCCATGGCCGATCTCGCGGCGCGAGAGGCCGCGCGCAGCCTTGGCCTCACCCGTCGAGAACGGCGGGAAGTTGTAGTGCAGCACGAACTGCTCGCTACCCTGGACGAGCACTTCGTCCTTCTGCTTCTCGTCGAGCTTGGTGCCCAACGTCACGCTCGTGAGCGACTGGGTCTCGCCGCGGGTGAAGACAGCCGAACCGTGAGCCGCGGGCAGGTAGCCCACCTCGCACCAGATCGGACGGATCTCGGTGGTCTTACGGCCGTCGAGGCGCACGCCCTCGTCAAGGATCATATTGCGCATCGCCTTCTTCAACACGTCGTCGTGGAAGTATTTCTTGATCAGCGGCAGCTTCTCGGCCAGCTCCTCCTCCGAGTAGCGGGTGCAGAATTCGGCCTCGATAGCGTCGAACTTATCCATCCGGTCGTGCTTCGAGGTAGCCCCCTTGGCAACAGCATAGGCCTTATCGTAGGTCTCCTTGATGATGAGCTGGCGCAGCTCCTCGTCGTTGGTCTCGTGGCAGTAGGTGCGCTTCACGTCCTTGCCCAGCTCCCTGCTCAGCTCGATCTGGGCCTGGCAGTGCTTCTTGATCTCCTCGTGAGCGAACTTGATAGCGTCGAGCATGTCGGCCTCGGAAACCTCCTTCATCTCACCCTCGACCATCATAATGTTGTCGAGCGTACCGGCGACCATGATGTCGAGGTCGCAGTTCGCCATTTGCGAGAAAGTGGGATTGATCATGAACCGGCCGTCAATGCGCGCTACGCGGACCTCCGAGATCGGACCGGCGAACGGAATGTCCGAAACGGCCAGCGCAGCCGAGGCAGCCAGACCGGCCAGCGCGTCGGGCTGGATGTCCTTGTCGGCCGAGATCAGATTGACCGTAACGAACACCTCTGCGTGATAGTCGGCCGGGAACAGCGGGCGAAGCGCGCGGTCGATCAGACGCGCTACGAGGATCTCGCTGTCGTTGGGACGGGCCTCACGCTTGAGGAAGCCGCCCGGATAACGGCCGGCGGCGGCGTATTTCTCTTTGTAATCTACCTGGAGGGGCATGAAATCGCAGTCGGGCTTCGCATCCTTGGCCGCAACCACGGTAGCCAGCAGCATCGTGTCGCCCTGTTTCACAACGACCGAGCCGTCGGCCTGTTTTGCCAGTTTTCCTGTTTCGATGATCACCTCCCGGTCTCCGCCGAGCATAATCACCTTTCGTGTCGCATTATACATATCTTTTTACTCTAAATGTCGTGCAAGGTAATCAAAAATTCCCAACCCAAAACGAAGAAATAAAGGCAATTTAATTAAAAATTGCCTTTATTCGGATTTTTCGTGGGAAAAACGTCTATTTTCTCAGGTTCAGCGCCTTGATGATGGCCCTGTAACGCTCGATATCAGTCTGCTTCAGATATTCCAGAAGACGACGGCGCTTACCGACCAGACGCAACAGCGAACGCTGCGTGCCATAGTCGTGACGGTTCTTCTTCAGGTGTTCCGTAAGGTGGCTGATACGGTAAGAAAATAGGGCGATCTGGCTCTCGGAAGAACCGGTGTCCGTATTAGACGTTCCGTACTGCGCGAAAAGCTCCTGCTTTTTCTCAGGTGTCAAATAGCTCATTGGTTTGAATTTAAATTCGTAATACTTCGATAGAGATCCGCCTTACCGGGTACTCGCGAAGCGTGGCGCAAATGTAGTTGTTTTTTGCGAACCCGGCAACTAATTCGCAAAAATATTTGATCTCAGGGAATTAATGGCCCGGCGGCCCGGTCAGAGAGCGCCCAGGATGGTCGCCGTCGCACCCCGGTTATCGGCCACATAGTCGGCGCAGACACGGGATGCGCGGGCACGCAGCGCCGCATCGGCCTCCAGACCTCCGAGCCATGCGCGAAGGGGCTCATAAGCATCGATGCTGGCTGCCCCCCCCATCGCGACCAGATCGCAGGCCTCCTTGAACCGGTGATAATTGGGGCCGAACGCCAGCGGCAGGCCGAATGTCGCCGCCTCAAGAATGTTGTGGATACCCACGCCGAAGCCGCCCCCGATATAAGCGTATGTCCCGTAGCGGTATACCGATGAAAGGATGCCGATCGTATCGACGACCAGCACCTCGGCCCCCGCCAGGTCGGCAGGCGACGCGAGCTGGGTATAGCGCACGGCGCGACGGGGCGACCGGGCTATCAGGCGCTCGATGCGCGACGGAACGATCTCATGAGGGGCGACAATGAACTTCAACGCAGGGAAATCGCCGATCAACCGGAGGAGCAGCTCCTCATCGGGAGGCCATGTACTGCCGCAGACCACGACCCGGCTGTCGCCCGCAAAGGCATGAACCAGATCGAGCTCGCGGGTGGCAGAGGCGATCTCGCAGACCCGGTCGAAACGCGTGTCGCCGGCCACCGAGACATTGGTCACGCCGATCGTGCGCAGCAGCGCCTGCGACTCGGCGTTCTGCACGAACAGGCGCTCGAACGTATGCAGCGCGCGGCGGAAAGCGCCGCCGTACCATTTGAAAAAAACAGAGTCGGCACGGAAGATGGCGGAAATGATAAACGTCCGGCAATCGGAGCGGCGCAGCGCGGCGAGATAGTTGAGCCAGAACTCGTACTTGACGAAGAACGCCAGCTCGGGGCGCACGATCCGCATAAAGCGGCGCGCGTTGCGCGGCGTATCGGCCGGCAGGTAGAAGATATAGTCGGCACCCGAATAGTTCTTCCGGATCTCATAGCCCGAAGGGGAAAAAAAGGTCACCAGGATCTTATAGCCGGGGCGCCGCCGGCGCAGCTCCTCGATCACCGGACGCCCCTGCTCGAACTCACCGAGCGAGGCGGCATGGAACCATGCCACGGGACGTCCGTCGTCGCGCCCCACCGTATCGGCCAACCGCCGGAAAATATCCCGCCGCCCCTGCCTCCACAGCCGGGCCTTGGGATTGAACAGCGCAGCCAGGGCGATCCCCGCCTGCATGGCATAAATCCCCAGATCATACAACCATCCCATCCTTGCGGAGACCTTACTTGAGCAAATCGCCCAGCCCCTCGCGGCTGAGAACGGTGATATTGTACGCGTCGCAACGGACGAGATGCTTTTTCTGCAGGTCTTCGAGCACCGCCGTAAGCGAAGAACGCGTCGCCTCGAAAAATTCGGCGATCTCGCGGATATCGGGCACCGGAACCACTGCGTTCGACTCGCTCGTATGGTCGAGCAGGTAGAGCGCGACCTTCTGCTTCAAAGACTTGAACGACAGGAAGTAGATCTTCTTGGACCAGACGTTGGCCCGGTTGGAGATGATGTCGATGAAGTTGGAGAGAATCAATACGTTCTCCTGCATCATCTCGAAAACGAAACCCCGATGAAGCGTCAAAATATCGACCTGCTCGTCGGCCACGATGTCGATCGGCAGGCGGTTGTAGCCTCCGAACAGGAAAGCCGGCGCGATCAGCTGCGGCGCTTCGAGCGTATCGATCACGAGCTGCCTGCCGTGAGCGTCGGTCATCAGGCCCGTCACACGCCCCTTGAGGATGATCATCAGGCCCGAGTAGGCCGTGTCGCGACGGGCGATCAGGTCGCCCTTGGCATAACGGGTAACGGTATGGTTGTCATTCGGCTCGATCAGCCCCCTGATCTGGTCCGCGGTCAGCCCCCTGAACAACGGGCAGGCAGTCAATAGATCGTACATATGTTGTTGGCTTTAAATTCTACCGTGAAGATACTATATTTTCGAGAATCTGCAAAAATATCGCCGGGCCGCACGGAGGCAGGCAGGAAAAACCGGCCGGGGACAAGCAGGCCGGGGCGGACACACCCTTACCACGAAGGAGACACGGCGGACGGGATAAACCGGACGCGGGCACCGTCGGGGTAATCGTCGACGGCGACCAGGTCGAAGACGACCTCCATATCAAGACCATACCTTTCTATATATAGCGAGGCTGCACGGCAGAGCGCGCGGAACTTGGCCGGGGTCAGCGCATCCTCGGGCGCGGTGAGCCCCCCGGCGCGACGCGTCTTGACCTCGACCACGTGCAGCACGCCGTCGCGCTGGGCCACGATGTCGAGCTCGTAGCGGCCCGAGCGCCAGTTGCGGGCGAGAATGAGGAAGCCCGCACCCTCGAGGTAGCGGACGGCAAGCTCCTCACCCCGCAGTCCGATATTGCGCGCATCCGGCATGACCTATCGCAACAGAAAGTCCAGGTCGTCGCCGGGATGTAGCTCGCGCGGCGCATCGCCCCCGTGGAAAAGGCGCATCGGGCGGCTACCGACGAGCTCCATGCGATCGCCTTCGATGCGGAGCATACAGCCCTCGCGCAGGCCGGCCACGTACATGTCCGGATTGGCGGCAATGTACTCCTCGATACGCTGCTCGCGCGTCTCGCCCGCATGGCCGTCGGGATGGGCATCGAGATAGTGCGGGTTGATCTGGAACGGCACGAGACCGACGGTCCGGAACGAACGCGGCTCGACGATCGGCATGTCGTTGGTCGTACAGAGGGTCGGGCAGGCCACGTTGCTGCCCGCGCTCCAGCCCACGTAAGGGGCCCCGCCGAGCACGCGCCCGCGGATCGCCTCCATCAGCCCTTGCTCCTGCATGAGTTTGACGAGATGGAAGGTATTGCCGCCGCCCACGACAACGGCCTGCGCGGCGCGGATCGCCGCAGCCGGGTCGGCCTCGCGGTGCACGGAGCGGACACGGATGCCGAGCTCGCCGAAACGCTCCTGCACGCGGCGCTCGTACTCGTCGTACGAAAAGGTCACGGCGGCATAGGGAACGAAAGCCACCTCGGTCACGCCGGCAAGGAACTCACGGATACGGGGCATCGGATAGGCCAGGTAGGCCTCGCCGGCATTGGTCGAATTACTGATCAGAAGCAGTCGCATATCATTTACAGTTTAGCAAGTTCCTGTTCGATGACAGCCGGGAAATAGCGGTACTCAAGCTCGTGGACCTTGCGGGCCACGTCGTCGGGCGTATCGGCCGGATCGACCGCTACGCGGTACTGCGCAATAATGTCGCCACTGTCATAAACCTCATTGACATGGTGGATCGTGATCCCCGACTCGCGGTCGCCGGCCGCCACAACAGCCTCGTGGACCCGCATGCCGTACATCCCCTTGCCACCGTGGCGGGGCAGCAGCGCCGGGTGGATGTTAACGATCCGGCCGCGGTATTCGGCGATCAGGCCGGCAGGCACCAGCCAGAGAAAACCGGCCAGCACCAGGTAATCGACCTTGTTTTGTTCAAGAATATTTGCGACCTTGCCGGAGCCAAACTCCTCGCGGTCGAAAACCACGGTCGGAACGCCCAGCTGTTCGGCGCGCGTGAGCGCATAGGCCTTCGGACTGTTGGACAGCAGCAGCGAAACCCGCACGCGGCCGGAACCGGCAAAGTAGCGGATAATGTTCTCGGCATTGGTACCCGATCCCGAGGCAAAGATAGCTATGTTCTTCATAATTAATGATTTATCCTTAAATCGGCCGCCATGCGGCGGAAAAAAACGAATGAAGTGTCAAAAATAATGGAAAATGTATTACTTTTGCCAAAAATTGACTTTCCAAAGAAAGTTATTTTTCATCGAAAATAGGACTTGAATGTTAAACTTAAACTATTGAAATCATGTCAGAAGTTTCTTCTAAAGTTGTCGAGATCATCGTCGACAAGCTGGGCGTTGATGCAGCCGAAGTAGTGCCCGCAGCAAGTTTTACCAACGACCTGGGCGCTGACTCTCTCGACACCGTTGAGCTGATCATGGAGTTCGAGAAGGAATTCGAAATCTCGATTCCCGACGAGGACGCCGAAAAGATCACCACCGTAGGTGACGCGATCACTTACATCGAAGCGAAGAAATAATCTTGGTTACATTTGGAACTGTCTAAAACTTTATAATTATAAACCGAAAGGTCTATAAAGTCTTAGACAGTTTCCTGTTTTCAGGCAAAATTTGTTTCATTCTCACAAATTCCCGTTTATGGCACAAAGAAGAGTTGTAGTAACAGGCATAGGAACTATTAACCCACTGGGTAACAACGTCGAAGAATATTTCTCGAACCTTGAGAAGGGAGTAAGCGGCGCGGGACCCATTACTCATTTTGACGCCACGAATTTCAAAACAAAGTTTGCCTGCGAGCTGAAAGGATACGACCCGACAGCTTATTTCGACCGTAAGGAACTCCGTAAGTACGACCTGTTCACGCAGTATGCCCTGATCGCTGCCGAGCAGGCTGTGAAGGACTCGGGACTCGACCTCGAAAAGACCGACCTCGAATCGGTGGGCGTGATCTGGGGCTCGGGAATCGGCGGCCTGGAAACTTTCTATGAGGAGGTCAAAAGCTATGTGGAGGGCGGACTCGTCCCCCGTTACAGCCCGTTCTTCATCCCCAAGATGATCGCCGACCTCGCCGCCGGACATATCTCAATGAAATACGGGTTCATGGGACCCAACTATTGCACCGTATCGGCCTGCGCGTCGTCGAACCATGCCATGATCGACGCGATGAACCTGATCCGCTGGGGCAAAGCGGACATCATCGTGACCGGCGGCTCGGAAGCGGCGATCAACCCTCCCGGAGTGGGTGGCTTCAACTCAATGCAGGCCCTCTCGACCCGCAACGACGAGCCCCAGAAGGCATCGCGCCCGTTCGACGTGGACCGCGACGGCTTCGTGTTGGGCGAGGGCGGCGGATCGCTTGTCCTCGAGGAATACGAGCACGCCAAAGCCCGCGGCGCGAAAATTTACGCCGAGGTCGTCGGAGGCGGCATGAGCGCGGACGCACACCACCTGACCGCACCCCATCCCGAAGGAATGGGCGCGATGAAGGCAATGAAGGACGCAATGAAAGACGCCGGGATCACCCCCGACCAGATCGACCTGATCAATACGCACGGCACATCGACCCCCGTGGGCGATATCGCCGAGATCAACGGTATCCTCGCGACTTTCGGCGAGCATGCCTACAAGATGAACATCAACTCGACCAAGTCGATGACCGGCCACCTGCTGGGCGCCGCCGGAGCCATCGAGGCGCTGGCCTGCATCCTGGCGATCGACAAGGGCGTGATCGCCCCGACGATCAATGTCGAGACGCTCGACCCGAAAATCGACCCGAAACTGAACCTTACGCTGAACAAGGCACAGCACCGCGAGGTGAACTACACGCTCAGCAATACGTTCGGATTCGGAGGACATAACTCGACCGTTATCTTCAAAAAGATCTAAAACCGGACACCGTGTTTGCATGCCTGTTGCGTCCGCTGAAGCTCAACTTCGGCAAGGACAAAGAGTACTACCGGGCACTGGACCGCATATTCGGTATCTATCCAAACAACATCGAGCTCTACAAGCTGGCCCTTATACACAGGTCAGCTTCGCTCTTTTTGCCCGGAGGAACACCGATCAACAACGAGCGGCTGGAGTTCCTCGGCGACGCGATCCTCGAATCGGTCGTCTCGGACTTCCTGTTCATCGAATTCCCGCACCGGGACGAAGGTTTCCTCACGCAGATGCGCTCGAAACTCGTCAGCCGGCATACGCTCAACCAGCTCTCGATCGATATCGGCCTCGACCGATACATCATCTCGCAGGCAGGCGGCAACTATGCCCAGAAACACCTGTACGGCGACGCCTTCGAGGCCATGGTGGGCGCCATATACCTGGACAAAGGGTATGACTACATAAACCGACTGATAATAAACCGGATATTCCCGCAACACATCAATCTCGACGACCTGATCGAGCACGAGACCGACTTCAAGAGCCGGCTGATCGAGTGGTGCCAGAAGAACAAGCAATCGGTGCACTTCCACACGGTGCCGAGCGGCGGATCGACAGCCCAGGCCCCCCGATTCCGGGCAACCGTGACGATCGAGGGCCAGGCATACGGCACCGGGGAGGGCGAGTCGAAGAAAGAGGCCGAGCAGCACGCGGCAGCCGCCACAGCGGAGCTCCTGCCCGACGAAGCACGGAACTACATATCGGACCGGATCGACAATATCCACTAACTCGCCATGGGACAGCACATCAAAGACAAGCTGGTACGCGAGAAGCTGATCGCCAGGGGCGTAGACGCGCTGACCGACGCCGAGCTGCTCAGCATCGTGATGCGCGATGGGGCCGGTGAGCTGAGCGCCGTCGAAATGGCCGAACAGCTCCTCGACACCCACGAACGCAGCCTCTCACGACTGGCCCATCAAACCCTGCAACAGCTCAGGACAGGCGACGGGATCGGCCTGACCCGCGCCGCAATGGTCTCCTCGGCCCTGGAGCTGGGGCGCCGGCTGCGCAGCGACGAGTCGATGAGGCAGGACACGGTCGGGAGCAGTGCCGACGTGGTCGAGCTGTTCCGCCCGCTGATCGGGCACCTCGGTCACGAAGAGTTCTGGGCCATCTACCTGAACAACAGCAACCGTATCCTGGACCGGACCCGCATCAGCCAGGGCGGCGTGACCGGTACGGTCGTCGACCCGAAGCTGATCCTCAAGCGCGCCATCGAGCTACTGGCCACGGGCATCATCGTGGTCCACAACCACCCCTCGGGGAATCCGGCGCCAAGCGACGAGGACAAGTACCTGACCGACAAACTGGTCAAGGCCGCCGCACTCTTCAATATTGTCGTGCTCGACCACATCGTTATCGCCACCGCCGACAGCTTCAGTTTCCGGGAGGAGCGGCTCATCATCCAATAACCACAATGTAGCCATCCGTGCCCATACCCCTCCCGAAAGACCCGGGAAGGGATTGGCGGTCGCATGGTACAGGAGAGTAATCAAACCGTACGGGATCCGGGGAGAGGGCAACGCAACATGATGGCAGCAAGCGACAGGACCGGAAACGGGAGACAGCGAACGATGGCCGCGGCAGCAGTGATGCCCGTCGGGAAACGGGGAGGGAGAGCGGCGCCGAAGCCGGCCTGAGCGCTGGGAACGCGCCCTATTTGGGAGCTTTCTTGTACAGGTAGAGTGCGATGAAAAGGTAAAGGATATTGGGCAGCCAGACCGAAATGGCAGCCGGCAACACACCCCCCTTGGCAAACTCCTCGGCGAACTTGCTGACCAGGATATAGGAGAAGCAAAGCCCGATACCGATACCGATATGGAGGCCCGTGCCGCCGCGCACCTTGCGGGCGGAGAGCGAGACGCCGATCAGCGTCAGGATGAACGTCGCCACGGGAAAGGCGAAGCGTCCGTGCTTCTCGACCTCGAACACGGAGATCATGTCGGAGCCCTTCTCGCGCTGTTGGTCGATAAAATCGGAAAGCTCGAAGATGTTCATCGTCTTGACCAGCTCTTCGACCTTGCCCAGCTCGGTCACCTCGAGATTGACCAGCGTGTCGAGCTGCGTCCGCTGCTCGAAGTGCTCGCCCCCGGCCGCATCGAAGCGGCGGACGATATATTCCTTAGCCGTCCAGCGCTGCGTCTCGGGATCGAAGCGCACGTTGCCCGCATCGAGGCTCTCGGCCAGCAGGCCGTCCTCGTAGCGCTTGATCGAGAAGAAGCTGGCGCTGTGGTTCTCGTCGGTATAGTCGCGGATATAGACGAACGTGCCGGGATAGAGCTGGCGGTAGATATGCTGGTCATACTTGACGTTCTTCATCCGGTCGAAATAGCGCGTCTCGAAGTGCAGCCGGCGGGCATTGGCGGCCGGGATGACGAACAGGTTGAGCGACAGACTGAGCAGCGTAATGCCCAGCGCCGAAAGGAAGTACGGCCACATCAGCCGGCGGAAGCTCACGCCGCTCGACAGGATGGCGATGATCTCGGTGTTGTAGGCCATCTTGGACGTAAAGAAAATCACCGCGATGAACGTGAACAGCCCGCTGAACTGGTTGATGAAGAACGGGATGAAGTTCATGTAGTACTGGAAGGCGATCGCACTGAGCGGCGCCTTGTTCTCGATAAAGTCGTCGACCTTCTCGGCGGCGTCGAAGATCACCACCACCACGATGATCAGCATGATGGCAAAGAAGTAAGTCCCGATGAACTTACCCATGATGTAGCGGTCGAGGATCCTGACGCCAGGGAATTTGATCTTCATCGTCTTCGCGTATTAATTACAGGCGACGGCTCAGCCGCTCGACCATCGCCGGCTTCCACGCGGCGAACGTGCCGTCGGCGATATGGCGCCGCGCCTCCTTGACTAACCAGAGATAGAACGACAGATTGTGCAGGCTCGCGATCTGGGCGGCCAGCATCTCACCCGCTACGACAAGATGGCGCAGGTAGGCCTTCGAATAGGCCGTATCGGCGAAGCAATGGCCCATCGGGTCGATCGGCGAGAAGTCGTCCTTCCACTTGAGATTCCTGATATTGATCACGCCTTCGGCCGTAAAGAGCATCCCGTTACGGCCGTTGCGCGTCGGCATCACGCAATCGAACATATCGACCCCGCGGTCGATCGCCTCGAGCAGGTTGACCGGCGTACCCACTCCCATCAGGTAGCGCGGGCGCCCTGCCGGCAGGATGGCATTGACCAGCTCGATCATCTCATACATGACCGGCGCGGGCTCGCCGACGGCAAGGCCCCCGATGGCGTAGCCGTCGGCATCGAACTGCTGGACGAAACGGGCCGACCTCTCGCGCAGGTCGGGATAGGTGCAGCCCTGTACGATCGGGAACAGCGACTGGCGGTGGCCGTAGACCGGCTGCGTGGCCGCGTAACGGTCGAAGCAGCGTCCGAGCCAGCGGTGCGTGAGCTCCAGCGACTTCGCAGCATACGCGTACTCGGCCGTCCCCGGCGGACACTCGTCGAAGGCCATCATAATGTCGGCCCCGATCAGGCGCTGCGTGTCGATGACGTTCTCGGGCGTGAAGAGGTGCTTCGAGCCGTCGATGTGGGAACTGAAGCGGCACCCCTCCTCGGTCAGCTTACGGTTGGACTCGAGCGAGAAGCCCTGGAAGCCGCCGCTGTCGGTCAGGATCGGACGGTCCCAGGCACAAAAGCGGTGCAGCCCCCCCGCCCGTTCGAGCGTCGCGGTACCGGGACGCAGATAGAGGTGGTAGGTGTTGGCCAGGATGATCTCAGCACCGACCTCCTCGCTCAGGTCGCGGTGAAAAACGCCCTTGACGCTCCCCACGGTACCCACGGGCATGAAGATCGGGGTCTCGATCGTACCGTGGTCGGTCGTAATCAGGCCGGCGCGGGCCTGCGATCCGGGGGCGGTATGTTGAAGGTCGAAAGTCATAAGGCAGAGTCAGGCGACAAAGATAGTGTTTTTTTACCGAACCCGCTTGGGCATTCGCTGAAAATCACGTAGCTTTGCGGGAAATCCGGCTTGGTGTGGAGTGGTTCGATTCGGCATACAATAAACTGATTATCAATTATTCGACAGGAGAACGATGGCTGATGGCCGTGGCACTGCTCCTGTTCGGCGTACAGCTCTGGTACTACGTGCGTGTCTACGGACGCATCGCCTCGTACCGCAGCCGCAAGCCGGTCGGGGCTGCGACATCGCCCCCCGTATCGGTCATAGCCGTGGTCGAAGAGGATTATCTCTTCCTCGAGCAGACGCTCCCGGAGCTGCTCGGACAGGAGTACGACACATTCGAGGTGGTCCTCGTTGCGGTCGACACCTCAGAAGAGTTCGACGACCAGCTGGCCGCGCTGGCCGCCCGGCACCCGCACCTGCGCACCACCCGGCTGACACGGCCCGCCAATGCCGAGCTGAACAACAAACTGGCCCTCAACGTCGGGATCAAGGCCGCCCGGCACGAGCACCTGCTGCTGACCACCACCGCAGCACGGCCGGCGTCGCGGCAATGGCTCGCCCTCATGGCGCGCGGCTTCTGCTCGGGCGACGTGGTGATCGGCTACTGCGGCATCGAACGGACCAAAGGACTCGCCGGAGGCATGATGCGCACAAGCCAGCTATGGAGCGCGGTGCGCGCCATTGCATCGGCGATCCGGGGCGTGCCGTATGCCGGGTCGCGCAACAGCCTGGGCTATACGAAAAGCCTCTACTTCGGCGCCCGGGGATTCAACTACCTGAACATGAACATCGGCGAGGACGACCTGTTCGTACAGCGTATCGCCACGCGATACAACACCAGCATTATCCTCAGCCCCAACGCCACCGTGCGCGAAGACCGGCAGGGCGGCCTCGGATGGTGGCGCCGGCAGCGTAAGTTCCGGACGTACAGCTATAAGTTCTACCCCGCCGGGATCAAGAACAACATCCGCTGGGAGCTGCTGAGCCGCGCGGCGTTCTTCACGGCGGCGATCCTGCTGATGGCGCTGGCCCCGCCGGAGATCAGGATCGGCGCAGCGGCGCTCGCCGCACTGCAGATACTCATCGTCGAGCTCGAGATGTGGCGCATCCGCAAGCGACTCGGCGAGGGGGGCCTGTTCTGGCCCGTGCTGATCTACGACCTCGCGGGCCCGCTCATCGAATGCAGCCTGTGGATCGGCCGCAACCTCAGACCCGCCAAAGGAATATGGAGATAGAAAAATACATAGGCGCAACCGACCAGCAACTGATCGGACGGGCGCTCGAAGGCGATCCCGTGGCGTTCGAACAGCTGTTCAACCGCTACCGCGCCGCCATATACCAGCTCTATATCCAACGGACGAGCGGCAACAGCGACGACGCCCACGACCTGCTGCAGGAGACCTTCATCAAGGTATTCGTCCACCTGCACAAGTACAATCCGGACTACACGTTCGGGCAATGGGTCTACACGATCGCGCACAGGACGTTCATCGACTACACCCGCAAGCTGCGCGACAACCTCGTGTCGATCGACCAGGCAGCCTCCGGCTCGCCGGCCAACATGCCCGTCTCGGCACTCCCGACGCCCGAGGAGCTGATGATCAACGACCAGACCGGCGCGCAGCTCAAAGCCTGCATGGAGCGCATGGCCCCGAAATACCGCACGTTGATCGACCTGCGTTTTATCAAGGAGTTCTCGTACGAGGAGATCGCCGAGCAGCTCCGGCTGCCGCTCGGAACCGTAAAAACCCAGATACACCGCGCACGGGAGCAGCTCTGCAACATGCTCGTGGGCACCCAGGGAAACAGACATGGAAACGATTGAGCGATACTTCCCCGACCTCACGGCGCGGCAGCGCGCGCAGCTGGCCGGACTGGGACCGTTGCTGCTCGACTGGAACGAGCGGATCAACCTCATCTCGCGCAAGGATACGGAGGCCTTCTACACGCGGCATGTGCTGCACTCGCTGGCCATTGCCCGCGTCTGCCGGTTTGACGTCGGGGCACGTATCCTCGACGTAGGGTGCGGTGGGGGATTCCCGGGCATCCCGCTCGCCATCCTGTTCCCGGAGGCGGACTTCACCCTGGTCGACTCGATCGGCAAGAAGATCAGGGTAGTGAACGACCTGATCGAAAAGCTCGGGCTGGAAAACGCACGGGGACTCAACATCCGGGCCGAACAGGCCGAGGGACCGGTCGACTATGTGGTGAGCCGGGCCGTGACGCGGATGGCGGCATTCATCCCCTGGGTCTGGGACAAGATCAGGCCCGGACAGACCGGAACGCTCCCGAACGGTATCCTCTACCTCAAAGGCGGCGACCTGGACGACGAGCTCGGCGAGACGGGAAAGGATTACAGGCTGTTCGACATCGGCCGCGATTTCTCTGACGAATTCTTTGACACGAAGCGTGTCGTATACATAAAAAAGAGGTAAAATTTTTGGAAACGACAAATTTATTTTACCTTTGCAGTCCGCTGTGAAATAGTAAGAAATAACAAAATAGCTTAACGTACCATGAAAAGGACCTTTCAACCCTCGCAGAAAAAGAGAATAAACAAGCACGGCTTCCGTGAAAGAATGTCGACCGCGAACGGCCGCAAGGTGCTGGCCGCACGTCGCGCCAAAGGCCGCAAGAAGCTGACCGTTTCGGACGAGGCCCGCGCAAAATAGCTTTCCCGGAAAGATAAGAACAAGGCTGCAGGATTTGCAGCCTTTTTTCGTATTTTTGAAGGTTCGCCGACACAAACCTGCGCAATAAACATGAAAGATAACATACTGGATATCACGATAGGAAGCCTACACAGAACGGTCGGCGAGATCGCCCGCAAGGCGCTCGGCGGGGAGCGGATCACAACGGGAGAAGCGACCGTGCTGGCCTCAGAGGCTCCGCTCGCACTGCTCGGCCTGCTGGCCACCACGATCAAAGAGCGCAAGAGCGGGCGCGACGTATACTACAACCGGAATTTCCACATCGAACCGACGAACATCTGCCTGTTCAACTGCCGGTTCTGCTCGTACCGACGGCCCGCGTCGTCGCCCGAGGCCTGGGAATACTCGCTCGACGAGATCGAGGGGATCGCCCGCGGATACGTCGGAAGCGGGGTGACCGAGGTGCATATCGTGGGCGGCGTACACCCCCACCACGACCTCGACTACTACATCGAAATGATCCGGCGCGTCAAGGCGATCCTGCCGGATGCCGTGGTCAAGGCGTTCACGGCCATCGAGCTGGCCTACATGATCGACAAGGCCGGGCTCCCGCTGCGCGAGGGACTGGTCCGGCTGAAAGAGGCCGGAATGGAGACCATGCCGGGCGGCGGGGCCGAGATATTCGACGAAGAGGTCCGCAGCCGGATCTGCCCCGAGAAAGGAAGCACGGCACAATGGCTCGCCGTTCACCGCGAGGCGCACGGGCTCGGCATCCAGACCAACGCGACGATGCTCTACGGGCACGTCGAGGAGTGGCGCCACCGGATCGACCACCTCGACCGGCTCAGGACGCTGCAGGACGAGACGGGCGGGTTCAACGCCTTCATTCCGCTCAAATACCGGAACCTGAACAACCCGATGTCGGAGATCGGCGAGGTGAGCATCGTCGAAGATATGCGCACGCTGGCCATAGCCCGTATCTTCCTCGACAACTTCGCCCATGTCAAAGCCTACTGGCCGATGTACGGCAAGGACACGACGGCGCTGGCACTGGCGTTCGGCGCGGACGACATCGACGGGACGATCGACGACAGCACCAAAATCTACTCGATGGCCGGGGCAGAGGACACCGCACCCCGCATGACGACTGCCGAGATGCAGGAAATGGTGCGGGCCGCCGGATACCGCCCCGTCGAGCGCGACTCGTTTTATAATCCGGTAAAAAAGTCATAACTTTACCCGCATGTGCCGGCCGCGGCACGTGACGCCTGCAACGGAAAACCGGAAAGGGCCCCGAAAGAGAGCGCGGAGCGGACCGGGAAGAAGCGAAGCCGGGGCCCGCCGCGGGACTCCGGACAGGACGGGGGAGACCCGGAGCGGCTCGCCCGGGACCCTACACCCCGAACGATCCGGACAGAGGGTGCGCGGTGAAAACGCCCGGCCGCACGCTCCGGAACGAAGCCGGCAGGCTCAGCATACGAACCAAACTAATCAGCGACTCAACAGCATATGGGATTCCTGAAAAACCTGATCGAACGGATCAACGGCAATACGATCGCACGGAACCTGATCCTGGCCCTCTGCGCCATCATCGTATTCTTCTTCGTGGTAACGGTCCTGCTCAACCTCTTCACCCGCCACGGACAGCACAAAACGGTGCCCGACTTCAGCGGAATGACCGTCACCGAGGCCGAGCGGGCCGGGCACCACGGATCGCTGCGCATCGAAGTGAACGACTCGCTCTACGTCCCCACGTACGAGGGCGGCGTGATCCTCGAGCAGAATCCGGCCCCCGGGGCCAAAGTCAAATCGGGACGGCGCATCTTCGTGACGGTCAACTCGTTCAAACAAAAGATGGTCGACATTCCGTACGTGACCGGGTACTCGCTCCGTCAGGCTAAGAACAATCTGGAGGTCGCCGGACTCGGGATCGAAAAGCTCGTCTACCGCAGCGACATGGCCACCAACAACGTCCTCGAAGAACGCTACGACGGCAAGGCGGTCACGGCAGGCAGCAAGATGCAGGCCGAGATCGGGTCGGGCATCACGCTGATCGTCGGGATCAGCGAGGACGCTGCGCCGCAGGCCGTGCCGAAAGTGATCGGCTTCCCGCTCAAGGAAGCCAAAAGCCGGCTCTGGGAGGTCGGGCTCAATATCGGCAAGATCTCGTACGGAGACGGGGTCAACGCCCTCAACGAGAAGGATGCGCGCGTGTATGTCCAGTCGCCCGGACAGGGCCGGCGCGTAACGCTCGGAACGCCCGTGGACCTCTCGATCACGCTCGACGAGAAGCTCGTGGAGAAGAACAGCGCCGCTTCGGACAAAGCGGCGTGCGAGGAGGCGGCACGCCAGGCGGAAGAGGAGGAACGGACTGAGGAAGCCCTGTAAAGCGGAACGAATGAGCGAGAAAGAGATCATCGACGACGACTTCCTGAACGAGGCCGAGGACCAACAGGATGAAATGTACGAGCATTTCGCCCTCACGGTGGATAAGGGACAGGCACTGCTACGCATCGACAAGTTCCTGACAAACCGGATGGAGCACGTGTCGCGCAACCGGATACAGAGTGCGGCGGACGGCGGATCGATCCTCGTGAACGGCACACCGGTCAAATCGAGCTACAAGGTCAAGCCGCTCGACCAGATATCGATCGTGATGCCCTATCCGAAGCGGGAAGTGGAGATCATTCCCGAAAACATCCCGCTCGACATCGTATACGAGGACGACGACCTGATCATCGTCAACAAGGCGGCCGGCATGGTGGTCCACCCCGGGCACGGCAACTACACGGGAACGCTGGTCAATGCACTGACCTACCACCTGAAGGACCTGCCACTGTTCCAGGAAGGAGACATGCGGGCCGGGCTCGTGCACCGGATCGACAAGAACACATCGGGTCTGCTGGTGATCGCCAAAAACGAACGGAGCCACGTGCGGCTCGCCAAGCAGTTCTTCGACCATACGATCCGGCGCGTATACACGGCACTCGTATGGGGCAACTTCGACGAGGACGAGGGGACGATCACCGGGAACATCGGCCGCAGCCTGCGCGATCGGTTGAAAATGGCCGTATTCGAGGACGGATCGGCCGGCAAGCACGCCGTCACCCACTACAAAGTGCTCAAACGGTACGGATATGTGACGCTCATCGAGTGCCGCCTGGAAACCGGGCGTACGCACCAGATACGCGTCCACATGGAACACACGGGGCACCCGTTGTTCAACGACGAGCGATACGGAGGCGACCGCATCCTGAAAGGAACCACTTTCAGCAAGTACAAGCAGTTCATCGAGAACTGCTTTACGGTCATGCCCCGCCACGGGTTACACGCGCGCAGCCTCGGGTTCGTGCATCCCGCCACCGGCAAGGAGGTCTACTTCGAGAGCGACCTGCCAGCCGACATGGCGGCGGTCCTGACCAAGTGGGATATCTATACCGCCAACAGGGACGACACCGAATCCTGACGCGCAGAACGGGAACGACGCGATGATCCGGCGGGGGATGACCGCCGAAGCCGCGGAAGACGTCACCCAGGGAACAAGATAAACGCGGGGCAGGCAAGGGAGAGGAAGGCCCGGCAGCCGTCAATGAGCGGAGGAATAACGGCAAAGGACAGAGACACGAAGCCTGCAATGCCGCCTGCCGTGCAGGCACGCGATGGGAAACGCGGCACGGCCCGAACCGGGCCCGAATGGTCGGAAACACATCCTTCGGGATAACCGGAGCGGAAATAAGCGGCGCTTTGACTGCCTGAGCCACATCATAACCATAACCTGATAAAACCGAAACGAAATGAGCAGGACATTCACCATGATCAAGCCCAACGCCGTAGGGAACGGACACACGGGTAAAATCCTCGACATGATCGCCGGAGCGGGCTTCCGCATCTGCGCGCTGAAAATGGTCTGCATGAGCCGGAACGACGCCGAACGGTTCTATGCCGTACACAAAGACCGGCCGTTCTTCCGCCGACTGGTCACGTTCATGACTTCGGGCCCGATCGTTGCAGCCGTCGTCGAAAAAGAGAACGCGGTCGAAGAGCTGCGCAGGATCGTGGGAAGCACCGATCCGGCCAAGGCAGAAGCGGGGACGATCCGCAAGCTGTTTGCCGAAAGCCTCACGCGCAACGCGATCCACGCCTCGGACAGCGACGAGAACGCACGCGAGGAGTGGAGCCACTTTTTCGCCCCGGACGAGATCATGGACGCCGGATACTGGCTCCCCTGCCCGGCCGAGGAGATCGACTCAAAGTAACGTGTGTCGGATCCCCGTGAACGCGGACCGCGAAAGCAACCCATTGACGGAGCCGAACGGCCGAAACGGAGTGAGAACGCGACCGCCGCACCGGGCAAATCCGCCCGCCGGAGAATTCATGCTCGAGCAGGGGCTGTACGACACGGCGTGGGCGTCCGGAGCCGGGCGGGAAGGAGAAACCCGGCATGAAGCCCAGGACCACGCTAAAAATCACTGACAATAGAGTAATTACAAATATCCCGAACTGAGCTGGCGGAGACCCGCACAAAGCCAAAGACCCACTCCCAAGGCTACAGACGCCCAGAGAAGCACCGGCCTTCCACAGAGCTGGCAGGTGGAGGGTCGGGCACGAAGCCGGGAATCGTACCCCACGGCTGCGGACACTCAAAACAATACAAATTTCCGGCGCTGTGCAGGCGGAGCGCTTATCTGTGAAGATCTGGGCGACCGGGTGGCCATCGGGGGAACGGCGGTGTGCTATCCCGAAGGCGAGATCAGGCTGTGACCGGAGCCGCCCGTGCAGCTCGGGCGGCGATGACCGAAAAAAGCCTGCGCGACCCTGACCGGACCGCGCGGGCTCGCTTTATACCCGGCAGACCCGCTACTCGATCTCCCAGTCGACACCGTCCTTACGGTCCTTGACCCGGATACCGATGGCTGTCAGCTCGTCGCGTATCTTGTCGGACGTCGCCCAGTCCTTATTGGCTTTGGCCTGCTGGCGCACATCGAGCAGCATATTGACCAGCGGTGTCACGCGGTCGGTCTCGCCCGCCACGCGCTCGTCGCGCAGCCCAAGCACATCAAAAACAAAGGTACGCACCTGCCGCTTCAGCTCGTCGAGGTCGGCCGCCGTGATCTGCTGCTGACCCTCGTAAAGCTGGTTGATCGTACGTACCCAGTCGAACAACACGGAAATGACGATCGGCGAGTTCAGGTCGTCGTTCATCGCCTCGGCGCAGCGGCGCGCAAGGTCGGCAACATCGACGGTGGAGCGATCGGACGGTTTGACCTTGTCAAGCGTGGCCACGCCCTTCATCAGGCGGTCAAGCCCCTTCTCGGCAGCCTGCAACGCCTCGTTCGAGAAATCGAGCGTACTGCGATAGTGGGCCTGAAGGATAAAGAAGCGGATCGTCATCGGCGAGTAGGGCTGCTCGAGCAGCTTGTGGCTACCCGTGAACAACTCGTCGAGCGTGATGAAGTTGCCCAGCGACTTGCCCATCTTCTGGCCGTTGATCGTGATCATGTTGTTGTGCATCCAGTAATGCGCGGCGCCATGGCCGCTGGCGGCCGTGCTCTGCGCGATCTCACACTCGTGGTGCGGGAACATCAGGTCCATGCCGCCCCCGTGAATGTCGAAGCGCTCGCCCAGGTATTTGGTGCTCATGGCCGAACACTCGAGATGCCAACCGGGAAAACCCTCGCTCCACGGCGAGGGCCAGCGCATGATGTGCTCGGGCGAAGCCTTCTTCCAGAGCGCGAAGTCGCAGGGGCTGCGCTTGTCGCTCTGGCCGTCGAGGTCGCGCGTGCAGGCCAGCATTTCATCGAGCACGCGGCCCGAAAGCTTGCCGTAATGGTACTTCGCATTGTACCGCTCGACATCGAAATAGACCGAGCCATTGCTCTCGTAGGCATAGCCCTGTTCGAAGATCTGCCTGATGAGCTCGATCTGCTCGATGATGTGGCCCGAAGCATGCGGCTCGATGCTCGGAGAGAGGACACCCAGCCGCTCCATGGCATGACGGTAGCGCTCGGTGTAATAGTGCGCCACCTCCATCGGCTCGAGCTGCTCGAGGCGCGCCTTCTTGCTGATCTTGTCCTCGCCCTCGTCGGCATCGTTCTCGAGGTGGCCCACATCGGTGATGTTGCGCACGTAGCGCACCTTGTACCCCAGGTGGGTCAGGTAGCGGAACAGCAGGTCGAACGTAATGGCCGGCCGGGCATGGCCCAGGTGGGCGTCGCCGTAGACCGTCGGTCCGCAGACATACAGGCCCACATGGGGCGGATTATAGGGAACGAACTCCTCCTTGGTGCGGGAGAGCGTGTTGTAGATCGTCAGTTTGGAATCCATCGTCAGCTTATCTCATAAAAAATGTAAAACAGACTAATCGTTCTTGCCGGAGCAGCAGCCCTCGACATAGAGGCGCTCCTCGCCGAGCTGTTCCTGGGCGACCAGGCGGTCGTTGACAAAACGGAACGACATATTGAGCACGTACCATATCCCCAGCCGCTCCTTATAATACAGCGTCTCGACATACCGGCCGGGCTCGTCGGAAAAGGCCGTCTTGTAGGGCTCGCCGTTCAGCCTGACAAACTCCGCGCGGGTCATCCCCGGACGGACATTGTCGCCCGCAAAGGCGCTCTTGCCGGCTTCGGGAGCCGACCGGGCCGACATAACGGACGAAGAGCAGCCCGGCAGCAGGACACAAAGCATCAGCAGCAGGCAACAGGTAACGATCGCTGGTTTGTACATAGCAGCAGGCATATGGCGCAGGCACGGAGCAGCGCGCAAATGCAGCGCGCCCGGCAAAGATTATGGTCGTAAAATTACAACTTTCTCGCTAAGAATCGGAATAAATGCCGGTTTGCGCCGTTATTTTTTTAATTTTGCAACTGTTTCCCCCGATTATGAACGACAAAGAGAATCTATGAATTACTTCAAGAAGTACAACCTGATCATCGGATGGCTCGCGTTCGCCATCTCGGCCGTCGTATACGGCATGACGATCGAGCCTACGGCAAGCCTCTGGGACTGCAGCGAATTTATCGCCACATCGTACAAACTCGAAGTGGGACACCCTCCCGGAGCACCGCTGTTCATGATGATCTCGCGTTTCTTCTCGATGTTCGCGCCCGACGTGACGAAGGTGGCCATGATGGTCAACCTGATGTCGGCCATGGCCAGCGCGTTCACGATCCTCTTCCTGTTCTGGAGCATCACCCACCTCGCCCGCAGGGCCTACGGCAAGACCGAGGACGAGCTGACCCGGCCGCAGAGCTGGGCCGTGATCGGCGCAGGACTGATCGGGGCGCTGGCCTATACGTTCACAGACACGTTCTGGTTCTCGGCGGTCGAAGGCGAGGTGTATGCCCTCTCGTCGCTGTTCACGGCCATAGTGTTCTGGGCCATGCTGAAATGGGAGAACGTCGCCGACGAACCGCACGCCAACCGCTGGCTCGTGCTGATCGCCTACCTGATGGGACTCTCGATCGGTATCCACCTGCTGAACCTGCTGACGATCCCGGCGCTCGTCTTCATCTACTACTTCCGCAAGTACCCGAAAACAACCAAGTGGGGCGTAGTGAAAGCGACGCTGATCGCCGTGGTCCTGCTGGGCGTCATCAACTCGATCATCGTTCCGTACACGGTAGCCATCGGCGCCGTGTTCGACCGGATGTTCGTCAACGGCTTCGGACTCCCCGTGAACAGCGGGATCACGTTCTTCGTGCTGGCCCTTTTCGCCGGCCTGGGTTACGCGATCTACCGTACGCATAAAAAAGGGAAAGTGCTGGCCAACACGATCGTGCTCTGCCTGACCGTGATCCTGCTCGGATACGGCAGCTATGCCTCGGTCATCATCCGCGCAGCGGCCAACCCGCCGATGAACAGCAACAATCCGAGCGACCCGTACGCCCTGCTATCGCTGCTCAACCGCGACCAGTACGGCAACCGCCCGCTGCTCAGGGGCCCCGTATACTCGTCGCCTCCGATCGGGATCAAGGAATCCACGAGCTACTATCTGGACGACGACGGGAAATACAAAACCACAACACGGATATCGGACTATGAGTACCCGCCCGAGTTCACGTTCTTCTTCCCCCGCATGTACTCGGCCCGCGAGGCCCATGTCAAGGATTATCAGGTATGGGGCAACGTAACGGGGCGCAAGATCCCGTTCAACGGCGAAATGATAACCGTCCCGACATTCGGAGAGAACCTGCGTTACTTCTTCGCCTACCAGCTCAACTTCATGTACTGGCGCTATTTCCTGTGGAATTTCGTCGGCCGCCAGAGCGACGTGCAGTCGACCGGGGAGATCACCGGCGGCAACTGGCTCTCGGGTATCAAGTTCATCGACGAGCTATACCTCGGCCCGCAGGACAATATCCCCTCGGACATGGCAACGAACAAAGGCAGGAACACCTACTATTTCCTGCCGTTCATCCTCGGGATCATCGGGTTGATCTTCCAGCTCAACCGGGACAAGCGGAACTTCACCGTCGTACTGTGGCTGTTCTTCATGATGGGCATCGCGCTGATCCTTTACTTCAACACAGCCCCGAACGAGCCGCGCGAGCGCGACTACGTATTCGCAGGATCGTTCTACGCGTTCTGCATCTGGATCGGACTCGGCGTACTGTCGATCTACCAGGGGCTGGCCAAGGTGCTGAAGAAGCAGAACGTGGCAACAGCCGTTGCGGCAACGGCCATTTGCAGCTGCGTCCCGATCATCCTGGCCGCACAGAACTGGGACGACCACGACCGGTCGCACCGATACATCGCACGCGACCTGGGATACAACTATCTGCAATCGACGCTGCCCAACGCGATCATCATGAACTACGGCGACAACGACACGTTCCCGCTCTGGTACAACCAGGAAGTGGAAGGCGTGCGCACGGATGTCCGCGTGATGAACATGAGCTACCTCGGGGCGGACTGGTACATCGACGAAATGCGGATCAAGGCCAACGACTCGGAGCCCGTGCCATTCTCGCTGGCCCGGTCGAAATACCGGAACAACAGCAACGACTACGTAGCGGTCAACGACCTGTTCAAGCAACCGATAGACATCCGCAAGGTCATGGAGTTCATCGCCAGCGACGATCCGAAGACCAAGGCAACGAGCGGCGGGCGGCAGATCGACTACATCCCCACCAAACAGTTGGCGCTGCCGGTCAACAAGGAGAATGCGATCGCAAGCGGCATCGTGAAGCCCGAGGACGCCGACCTGATGGTCGACACGATATACATCACCATCCAAAAATCGGGGATCGACAAAAGCGAGCTGATGCTGCTCGACCTGCTGGCAACGTTCGACTGGAAACGTCCGCTCTACTTCACCCAACCGCACAACCTGTCGGCATTCGGGCTGAAAGATTACCTGCAATTCGACGGCTTCGCCTACCGGCTCGTCCCGATCAAGACGCCTTCTTCGACCTATACGGAAGTGGGACGGATCGATACGGAATATATGTACGACAAGCTGATGAACGAGTTCCGCTACGGCAATGTCAAGGACCCGCGCGTCTATGCCGACTTCTTCGTCCAGACCAATCTCAACTCGTCGCTCTCGCGCACGGCCTTTGCACGGCTCGCCAAGCAACTGGTGGCGGAGGGCGATACGGTAAGGGCGATCGAGGTGCTCGACCGGGGTGTCGAGGAGCTGCCGTTCAGTCAGATCCGCCACTCGTACGGCCTGACACCGCCGGTCATCGAGGCATACTATCTGGCCGGGGCGACGGAGAAAGCCAACGAGATACTGAACGACTACGTGCGCGTCCTCGAAGAGAACATCACTTACATGATGCGCTTTACGGGACGGAACGGCGAGCTGGTCAAGAACAAGCTCGACGAGAACCTGTATATCCTCAGCGACTTGTACGGCATGGCCGATGAATTCGGGCAGACGGAGATCGCGAACGGAATCCGCAATTACTTCTCGACGCTGGGGTTGAAATAACCCGGGAACCGCGATGCTGAAAGCCTGTTTTAGCGAAGGGACGCTCGAGGCCGGATGCGACGAAGCGGGAAGGGGCTGCCTGGCCGGCCCGGTGTTCGCCGCATCCGTCATCCTGCCTCCCGGCTTTGCCCATCCGCTGCTCAACGACTCGAAACAGATGAGCGAGCGGAACCGGGAGAAGCTGCGGGACATCATCCGGAAAGAGGCGGTGGCCTGGGCCGTGGAGCAGGTCAGCGCCGAAGAGATCGACCGGATCAACATCCTCAACGCATCGTTCGCCGCCATGACGGGCGCGGTCGGCAAACTGACGGTCAGGCCGGAAAGCCTGCTGATCGACGGCAACCGGTTCAGGACCACGCTCGACATCCCCTACCGGTGTATCGTCGGAGGCGACGGCATCTATATGCCGATCGCTGCGGCATCGGTCCTGGCAAAGACCTACCGGGACGATTTCATGCGGCAGATCGGCGCGGAGTTCCCGGAATACAACTGGGCCAAGAACAAAGGATATCCGACGCGCGAACACCGGATCGCCGTGGCCAGATACGGACTGACACCCTACCACAGGCGTACCTTCAACCCGAATATCGACCAGTTATCCCTGTTCGGATAACGATCTTTTATACAAAATCCAATTTTTTAACCCCGCCTCTTGACAAGGCGGGGTTTTTATATTATATTTGTCCTGTAAAACAACCCGACAAGCAATATATTATATTAATTATCAATATATAGATACATCCGGCACGTAACCCCGAACAATATCCAATAATTTATATTTCATCTTTCATAAGCCCTACCCCGATCACCACCCCAAGCCTGAATGAAACGGTCCTGGCAAGGAATCGTTGCGCCAGTCCGGATCGCCGTGTCGACCGGCAGGACTGTGCCTCATGCAGACGATATAACCGAATGTAACATACCCCTAAATCGTTTTTTATGGAAAACCTGTGCCACGCTGTCGGCCCCGGAACAGGGCTCGACACCCCCCATCATCCTTCGTCAGATATGACAGAGCGCGAGATCACCGAACAGGAGGATCAGGCCCGGGCCATGATGCTCGGCGTGGTCCGATCGCTGGAGATCCTGGCCGAAACACGCGCACGACACAAACTGTCGAATCACCGGGCGCTCGGTGTCGCCCGCGAGGTGAAAGACCTGATCAAGGTCATGTCGTCCCGATAAAACCTTATCAACAACCTGTCGACGTTTTCCTATCATTTACCAACAGATGATAAACATACTTATAAACAATATCGGCTACACATGCCCTACCAGCTGGGACGACATCACGCTCGCACAGGCAGTACGGCTCGAGTCGCTGAGCGAGCAGCTCTCCGGCGCTGCAAAAGATGCGCTGGCGGAGGTGTACGAACCTTCGGCCATGCGCGAGACCGCCGATCCCGGCGTACAGGCGGAACTGGAGACGTTCGGAGAAAAGATATTCGGCCTTCTGTGCGGAGTCCCCGACCAAACGGTCCTGGCAACGGAACCGGAGCACATCCGGGAGCTGGTCGGACGGTACCTGTTGCGATTTGCCGCGGGAATGATCTTCGAGCCCGACTACGTACCCCGGCGGATCACCTCGTTCGCATGGAACGGAGAGACGCTGCACCTTCCCCGGACGGACATCGACCTGGCCGGGATGACGATGCCGATGGCGGACGCCTCGGCCGCCGAGCTGTGCGGAGCCACAGACCTGTACAATGCAGGCCGTGGCGCCCAGGCGGCGATGATCGTTGCCATGCTCTGCCGGCCGGAGGGAGAGCCATACGACGAACGGAGGGCGAAAGAACGCGCACGCACGATGACCGGCCTTCCCATGTCGATCGCAATGGAGGTTTTTTTTTGCTTGCCACAGCGCACCATTACCTGAAACAGGAATTCCCCCTGTGTTACAGCGGCCGGGCGGCCGGCGCACCTCACAGCCAGGCCGGGCAGGGAGCGTGGTACGCGCTGATCGATATGATCGCGCAGCACCTGCCCAGCGAGGTTGCCGCGGCGGAGCGCATGCCGTGCTACCGTTTCATGCAGCTGGCGCACAACCGGCTGGCAGCAGTACGACGGCTCCGGTAGCGGCCGGACCAGACCGCACGCAACCCCGGGCAAGGGCGGCCCGAGGCCGGACACCGGCGATATCGGCATCATCAATCACTTAAGACCAAACATATGACACGAGCATTACTGAACAATTACATCAGGCAGGAAGCCAAGAAGCTGCGATACACCTGTTACGAAGGGTTCGTCCACCGGGCCGGAACGGATGCGGACTGGTTCCCGGCCCTGTGGATCGCACCACTGCAACTGGCTGGCGTGGAAGGCAGGCAGGAGCGACGCATCAAATACCGCGTAGCCGTGTGTCTGATGCACCTCAACGACCGCTACACAGAGCGGCAAAAGGAGGCCCTCTGGACCAAGATGGAACAAGACGCGATCATGCTGTTCACCGGGCTGGCCGTACAGGACCACATGGCAGCCGTGCGGAACCTGAGCTGCAAACCGGACGAACTGAGCCGGACTGGCGCCGGAGAACTCTCGATGAACGTGGAGTTCGAGGCGGAGCTGTTCGAATGCAACTCTCAAAATACGAACGAATGAAAATAGCGAATCAACCGCAGGCCTATCAGGGCGCCTACCCCGAGGTAACATACACGCTAACGGAAGCGATACCGGACGAGGTGACCGAAGTGGAGATCCTGGGGCCGGACACGAGTGCGGTGACCGGCACGAAACGGATGAGCGGAAGCAGCCAGTACGAAGTGAACATCGCAGGCTACGTCCAGCGGCAACTGAACATCTGGCCAGCAACAGAGACCGTATGCGGCATATATCCCGCGCCGGGGCGCATGGCCACGGCCCGCATCCGGGTCGGCAGCCTGACGTCGCAGGCCGTCCCGGTCAGCGGAGGCACTGTCCGGGCAGAAACAGGACATGCCCTCACCGACAAGCCGGACGGCGGCACGCTCAGCCGCAGGGATATCGAGGAGGTCGCGTTCGTAGCCCCGGGACAATCCGTAACGGCCCGGATCACGCTGGGCGGCAGCAGCACACACCAGATCGCGTTGCCGTCGATCACCTGCGACGACGGGATGTACGTAGTCCTGATCGCGATGCAGGATATCGAAAACAGGCTGGCAGAGGCCGGAAAGGGGCCGGTCACGGCATACCGTACACTGACGCTCGGCATCACGGCTGGCAGCCTCGGCCCGCTGAACCGCCGCTACCGGATTGTCGACAGAAGCGGCAACAGCACCAGGCTGGCCTGGGTCAACCGGTACGGCGCGATAGACGCCTTCACTTTCGAACATATCGGGACAGAGCTGATCACCGCGAAAAAGCAACGGGTCTGCACACGGAACGGATACGAAGTGCTCGGATCGGAAGCCGAAACGGAAACCGCCCTGCACGTGGCGGCCGGTTGTGCTGCACAGATGCGCTGGCTGGGCGGACTGATCGCCTCGCCCGCCGTCTGGCGCCTGGAAGCCAACGGATGGGAAGCCGTCGATGTGATCACCGACACCCTCGCCGTCCGGGAAGAGCCCCTGCAGGGATGCGAGATCAGGATCAGGCCGCGCCGGAGAACGCTCATGCAAAATCGGTAAACCATGGAACTGTACATCGACAACAAGCTGGCAGACACAGACCAGTCGACACGGATCGCCATCTCACTCTCGATCGCCTCGGTCACAGACCCCGGAGCCTCGAAGACGGGCTACTCGAAGACGATCCGCATCCCCGCAACCGCATGCAACCGAGAGATCATGGGCGACAGCGAGCAGATCAACGGCGCCACGCTGTTCAACCAGCAGGCGCATACGGCACGTATCGCGAGCCGGGGATGCACGATCATCGAGGGTATCCCGCAGTTGCTCCGCCACGAGACCGGAGACAGCGGAACGGGATGGTATGAGATCGCGATCGCCGGAGCGGGCCGGCAATGGGTGAGGCACGCCGCGGAAACACCGTTCCGGCAGACTGCCGTCGACTTCCGGGCAACGATCGACGGCCAGACGGTCGAGCAAAGCTGGAGCTGGGAAAAGCCTGTCCGGTTCCTGCCGGTCAAACGCGACAGGCAGGCGGCGGAGGCGGACGGCATGTACCCGCCCGTACGTATACGCTCGTTCGAGGACTACCACCCGTTCATCCACGCCGGGACCCTGCTCAGGACGATCCTGGGAGAGGCCGGATACACGCTCCGGTCGGAATTTGCCGCATCGCCGCTCTTCGACTCGCTTTATGTCAGCGGCCGCTACCCGACGCGGGACGTCGGGGCGGTCCGCCAGCGGGTGGACTTCCGGGCCGGCCGCTTCGGAGAGAAAACAGCCCAGGCCGACCGGTTCGGGCGCGTCTACGCCGATCCGCTCGTGTCGTTCAACACGATCGGCAACCTCGTCGACACGGCCGACCCGAAAGAGGAGCAGGACGGGCAGGTCGTGGAAGGCGTCTTCAACCGGAACAACTGCTTCCGCAAGGACGGCGACCGGATCGCCTTTATCCCGCCGGAGGCCGTGACCGTCGGATTCGAATACCGGATCCATTACACGACCGATTTCGTGATGAAAAACCGGCGCGAGCTGACCTGCTTCGACCGGCTCTACATCGACGAAGAGCAGGAACGGCGGTTCAAGGTGCCCAATCCGCACAAGGAACGGCGCGACAGCTTCGTCACAGGCAAGGCGTTCCGCCTGTTCGTATTCGACTACACCGCGGGAGAGACCTACGACCTACAATACGACTGCCTGACCAGCGAAAGCGCCGACCCGGACAACCTGCAACCAGGCGAGCACTTCACCGCCACCTGCGGCGCGTTCACCGCAGACACAAAGGATATCAGCGTAACGACACCGTACAGGGTAGCGAATCCGAGGGTGATCGTCAAAAAAGCAGGAGCAACGGCTTTCGTGCCCTTCACGGGCGAATGGGGACTGTACGACGGTTATGTGAACAAAACGGGAACGACCGAGGTCATGCTGACCGTACGGAGCGCACCGGAACGCATCCTGCCCTCGCAGCCGAAATACTTCGACTACTGCTACTTCGGCGGCGCCAAACAGGGCATGAGCCTCACGATCGGCAGGAAAACGGAGATCAGGCCGGTCTTCCTGCCGCACCCGGCCGTCGGCTCGACCGTCGGTTTCGAGGACATCGCGGCCCATGCGGTCAGCCAGATCGACTTTGTGAACAGCCTCCGGCATATGTTCAACCTCTATTTCTATACGGACGAGATAGCCAGGGAGGTCATCATGGAACCTCGCAGGGATTTTTACCGCGACGACGCAATCGTGGACTGGAGCGACCGGATCGACCTCGACAGGCCGATAACGGTCGAGGAGCCCGGAAGCGACCTGGCGGCACAGCTGACCTGGACGTACCAGGACGGCGACGGCGCTGTCGCCCGGTGGAACGAGACCAACAGCCAAAAGTTCGGGCTGTGGAGCATGGATATCCTGAACCGTTGCGCGAAGGCGGGAGAGAAAACCCTGCGAAACCCGCTCTTCACGCCCTCGCTAAACGGACAGGAAGCCCTGTCGGAAGCGCCGGACGCATCGCTCGTACAGGTCGGAGACCGGAACCGGACCGGACAGGCCGCCGATACGGAGGACCTCAACTTTCCACCCAAGATCGTCCGCTATCTCGGTATGACCGCCCTGCCGGAAGGACAGCTGTGGGGATGGCCGGGATTCGGGGAACAGTATCCGCTGGCCGCATTCCTGCTCGGGGATGGCGCCTCCGCGGCCATCGAAGCGGACACGCCGACGGCGGCCGGCACATCCGGCGGGCAGGGAACCGGCAGCGTCAATCTCTGCTTCGAGGACCGAAACGGCATAACAGGCCTCCACCAGTACTATGACGACAATGCGGAGCTGTATAACCGGGGCAGGCGTGTAACGGCTTACCTGCACCTGACACCGGAAGACATCGAACCGCTGATCGCCCCGAACCGGCTCGGAAAGGATTTCAGGGCTGCTTTCAAGCTCCGGATCGGGGGCGAGGGCCTGTTATTCCGGCTCGAGGCCATCGAGGACTTCACCCCGGAAAGCGGAGTGCCAGCACGATGCACATTCATCCAAAAAATATAACACTATGAACTATTATCCGATCATCATCGATGAGACCGACGACGAGCGGCCGGACAAAACACCGGATGCAGCGGTCCGGAGCATGGCCGACACATTCGTTGTGGCACGTCCGGAACCGGTCACAGGCACCGCACCCGACACTGCCGCGGCAACAGGCGCAGTGCGTTACAGTCCCGCGCCCCAGGCAGCTATCGAACCCGCGACGCCTTGTCTCCCGGCCGCCTTCGCGGCAGCGGGATATACGGAGATGACGGCCACGCCGGGCACCCCCGGGCAAAATGCCGCCATATCGCGGGAAGAGGTACTGGAGATGATCGACCGCAAGATAGCGACCATTCGGGTCGAAGTGGTCGAGGCCGACATCACGCGCGCACAGAACACCATAAAGGCGATCGTCGAACAATCAACATATTGACACATGACAACTTACGAAAAACAACTGGCCGAAATGGTCGAGGAGAGGTATGCGGGGCTTACGGGCCGCGCGCTCGTCGAAAAGCTGATCGAGATCGGGGTCGTGGACTACTCGCGGTGCAAGATACTGGCCGTAAGAGAGGCTGTGGGCCGGCTCATGAAGAAGGGAATGAAAAAGACGGACGCGATGTGGACGGCGGCCGAGCAGTTCGCATGCTCGTACGAATATATCCGCAAATGCATGTACTACTACCTCGACATCAACCTGAGCTAAGATCGGAAAACATAGAAAAACCCCAGCCATGAACGACACTATATTCGCATCAGTAAACGGCACGGACAGCCGGATCAGTATCCTCAACCGGTCGGAAACCGTCACGGAGATCGACATCGAAGGCATCATAGGGCTGCCGGAGCAGGAGCAGTTCTGCCACCCGAAGGCCAAAGTGGCCACCTATGAGAAGTTCCGTGAGATGCTGGACGCGATCCGCGGGATCGCATCGCGCAGGATCGTCATCAATATCCGCTCGACCGGAGGCAACGTGAACGACGCGCTGCTGATCCACGACGCCGTCGCCGCCAGCGGAGCGGAAGTCACCACACGCTGCTTCGGCTACGTCGCCTCGGCAGCGACGATCATCGCGCAGGCCGCATCGCCCGGACGCCGGGAAATCTCGGCCAACGCCCTCTACCTGATCCACAAATCGCACTCGGCAGCGGAAGGCAACGCGGACGAAATGAACCGCACAGCGGCATTGCTCGGAAAAACCGACGAGCGCATCGCCTCCATCTACGCCACCCGTTCAGGAAGACCAAAAACGCTTTTCGTCGGACTGATGAACGAAAACAACGGGAACGGAAGATGGCTATCGGCCTCTGAGGCCATGGAGGCGGGACTCGTCGACCGGATCACCGGATCGGCACCGGTGGCCAATGACGCGGCGGACATGATCGCCCGGCTCGGACTGCCCGAACCAAACCAAAACAATATGAACGTTAAGAACCGATGGAAAGCGATCGCCCAGAGGCTCGGACTGGGTCCGGCCATCGCCGGCGGGCAGCACGAAACAGAGAAGGAAACTCCGCCCCAGGCAACAGACGCCGGTCGGGAGGCACCGGAACAGGCCGCAGGAAACGGGACGATGCCGGAAAACCGGGACGATGCCGTCCAGGCCGCAGCAGACCGGGCGGAAGAGGCCAGAGCACAGGCCCTCCCGACCACGACCAAGCCCCGGGAGGACCCGGACACCACGGAACACCGCCAGCCGGCCAACGCCCAGGCGTACGCCGAAGACATCAAACATTTCAAGTAAACAGCAACCAATCAGACCAAACCAAAATGGCTAAAATCGAACAAGCGAAAACGTACACCGGGCGCGACCTGGAAACCGTATTCTTCCGCCCGATGCTGAGCGGCCCCGACGCCCGCGAGCTCGGTATCCGGATCATGTACAACATGCCCGTCCCGACGACGCTCCAGTTCTGGAAGCGCGGCGGCGACATCCTCCAGAAATACGCCTCGAGCGGCTGGAACGGAGGAACGCCGGCCGACAAGTACAGCAAAACGATCGGCCTCGCGCGCGTCAAGGCCGAGCTGGGGTATGCCGCAGACGACTACTTCTCGATGGTGTACGAGCAGATCACCAACCGTCCCGACGTGAACATGGACGACCTCTCGGGCACCGAGCTCGAGGAGGCGGAGACCGCGCTCTTCCGTGAGGCGATCAGCGAGAGCATCCGCGCGACCATGTGGCTCGGCGACACCAGCCGCGCAAGCGGGCTCAACACGTTCGACGGCTTCGTCAAACGCATGATGGCCGACATCAAGGCCGGCGAAACACAGATCAAGAGCTTCAACCCCGCCACGGGAGACACGGCCGAGAAAACACTGAAGACGCTTTGGGACAACGCGCCCGAGGTGCTCAAAGCGTTCAAGCCGCAGGGGAACCTCGTTTACCTCGTCACATCGGACATCTACGCCAAATACGAGGACGAGCTCGACAATGTCGCACTGGAGGCTGCCTACCTGGCCAAGCAGAACGGCCGCGAGCGCCTGTCGTACCGCGGTATTCCGGTCATCGACATCCAGATCGGCGGGTACCTGTCAAGCTACGACGATATGCCGCAGTCGTTCGCCCTGCTGACCGACCGCCGTAACCTCGCGCTGGCAGTCAACACCTCGGACTTCCCCGGCACCGAGATCCGAATGTGGTACAATCCCGACCTGATGGAGAACCGCCAGCGCGCCGTCTTCATGGCCGGATGCGACTACCTGCTGCCCGAGCTGATCTCGCTGGCTTACGAACCGGTAGAGTAACCGTTATGGCACTGACTGGATACAAGCGCCTCTGCTCCCGCAGGAGCGGAGGCATCCGGCAGGTCGCGCTGATCGAGGCCGGAAAGATCACCGCGGCGACCTACCATGCCGATACCGACTCCTACACCGCCATCGCACTGGCGGCAGGGGCCAAGTTCGCCCGATACGAGTTCCGCGAAGACGAAGCCCGGCTGGCGGAAAAGATGAGCATCAGCAAGGGATCGCTGGTCGTGGAACACGAATTGACGCTCGTGCTGGGTAAAATGGACGCGGCATCGCGAAAGGCCGTTCAGGAGATCGCCGAGGCATCGTGCGGGGGAATCGTGGCGCTGATCACCGACAACAACGGGTACACGGTACTGGCCGGCTACTCAGAGGAATTCGGGAAGGAGCGGCCGCTCGGCCTCGCGGCCGCCGACGGGCAATCGGGGCGCAAACTCGCAGACCCGACGCAGGAGGCCGTAACGCTCGTATCGACCGATACGGCCAAGGCACGCGCCTACACCGGCGACATTTCAACCCTGACCGCCTGACGGCATCAGGATGGAAGGGCAGCCGAACGCTGCCCTTCCTTATACGCTAAAACCGACGCTTATGAAAAACAACAGCCGAACGGGGCGGGGAAAGCAACGGCTCTTCCTGGCCCGTAACCACGCAGCCGATCCCTACACCATCCAGGGCCGGACAGAGGCCAAAAACACACCCTACTGGCGGTGGGGGACGGACAACCTGCTGCCCGACGCGCTGGCCCTGATGGCCCGGCGATCGACAACACACCGCCGGATCATCAACGACAAAGCCGACTACATATCCGGCAAAGGATTCGTCTCCGACCGGGACAACCCGGTCCTCGCGGGGCTCGTCGCACAGGCCAACGGACAGGGCGAGAGCCTGCGGCAGGTGCTGAACAAGACCGCCTTCGACAAAGCGCTCTTCGGGAACGCCTTCCTCGAGATCGTCACGGACCCCGGGCACTCGTTCCTGTCGCTCTACCACCAGGACGCCTCGAAATGCCGCATAGCCCGCGACAACCGGCATATCCTGCTCCATCACAACTGGGCGTCATACACGCCGGCAGACGCCCGCAAACTGCCGCTCTACCCACTGTTCGAGCAGGCCCAGGACGGAACGCTCCGGTCGGTCATCCATTACAAAGATTATGAGCCGACGTTTGAACATTACGGCGTGCCCCCCTACATTGCCGGGCTGAACGTCTCGGCCATCGCCTACAAAACGGACCGGTGGAACATCAGCCGGCTGGACAACTCGTTCCAGTTGTCGGGCGTGATGGTGCTCGACGGCAGCGTGGAGAGCGACGAGGAGGCAGCCGAGATGGTCAGCCTAGCCGAGAACCGGTTTGCCGGCAAGCCGGGACAGGTGATGTTCATGGTCAAGGATGCGGAAGGAGGGGACAATTCGAAGTTCATCCCGATCAGCTCGGCCAACGAGGGAGACTGGGCCGCCCTCCACGAACAGGCGACGGCCGACATCGTGGTCGCCCACTCGTGGTTCCGCTCGCTCAGTGGCCTCGACTACGCGACCAGCTTCAGCTCGGAGCGGATCCTGCACGAGTATGAGATCGCACTCAACACGGTCATCCTCGGCGAGCAGGCCGAGCTGCTCGAACCCCTCAAAGAGGCGATAGGAAACATCATGCGGACGGATGCATCGTCGCTGCGGGTGATCAACAAACCGCCCGCCCGGTCGAAACCGCTCTACATGAAAGTATGGGAGGCTCGCCGGGCCGACGGGCTCGAATACGACCCCGAGGACCCCACACAGCAGCTTTACGTGGCCCAGATAACGAAATACGGATTGCGCAACATCGACTGAGAGAGCATGACAAAACCCATGATATCGCCCCGCGAAGTGATCGAGATCGCTTTCGGGAGCACCGAGCGTATCCGCGAGGAGATGATCGGCGAGATCCGCCTCGAGCTGGCCCAGCGGAAGTTCCTCCGCCCGGCCCTGGGGCGCCTGTACGACGCCGTGGAGAACGGCGCCTATCCCGAACTGAAGAACAACTACCTGAAAGCTCCGCTCGCCCTCTACATCAAGTACCTGATCATGCCCGAACTCGCAGCCCAGGCAACGGCACAGGGTGTCGTGCAATACAAGAGCGAGCATATGGCTCCCGCCCCGGCCGCCGGGCTGGGCGCCGCCAGGCGCCGGGTGCGCAGCGATGCCCAGGCCCTGCTGGCGCGGGCGATCGACCATATCGAAGCGAACCGGGCCGAATATCCCGAATACGACCCCCTGCGCGACCGGCCGGTCCGGACATCGGTACGCGGGGGCATTATCCTGCCACGCCATGGAAAACTGCCTTAAATACCTATCGGGCGTGCTGTTCGGCATCGCGTCGTTCTTCGCCCCGGTACACGAGCTGATCGTGTGCACCGTCCTGTTTATCGGCATCGACTTCGTCACCGGCGTCGCAGCCAGCCGGAAACGGGCGCTGCGGCAGGGAGAAGAGTGGGGCTTCGAAAGCCACAAGGCATGGAGGACCGTCCTCAAGACCGGGTTCGTGATGACCGGGATCGTCATGGCCTGGATGATCGACCGCTATATCCTGGCGTTCGCGCAAACCAACCTGGCCAACCTGTTCACAGGCTTCGTGTGCGGCGTGGAGTTCTGGAGCTACCTCGAGAATGCCGCCGAAATCTCGGAGCACCCCGTTTTCAACCGACTGAGACGATATATGAAACGCAAACTGGACCGCAATCTCGAGAACGAAGAGGATGAGCAGAGGAGTGAGGAATAACAACCCGGGCAACATCCGGCGTTCGGCGGTAAAGTACCGCGGCGAAAAACACCCGTCGACAGACCCGGCGTTCAAGCAGTTCGAGTCGGCGGCATGGGGCTACCGGGCCATGTTCGTGGTGCTGCACACCTACTGGCAGCGGCACGGGCTGAAAACACTGAGCGAGATGATCGGCCGCTATGCCCCTCCGGCCGAGAACGCCACGGACCGCTATGTGGCAGCCGTCGCCCGCGAAAGCGGGATCGCCGCCGCCCAACCCCTCCACACTTTGGACCGAACGCAGATGACCGCGATCGTCGCGGCCATGAGCCGCGTTGAGAACGGCGTGCCGGCCGATCCGCAGGAAGTAGCGGAAGGCTGGGAACTATTCAAAAAACACAAGCCATGAAAATCGCAATGTGGACCCGGGCACTGGCATTCGCCGGGCTGGGCGCGACGCTTTGGTGGGCGCTGAAATACGGGCAGACCCAGCGCAGGGAGTGCATCCGCCTGGCTGGTAACCAAAGCGCGCTGCTGGCCGACCTGAGGCAGTACCGCCTCCGGGACAGCCTGCAGGCAGCTTCGGTCGAGGTGCTGATGCTGAAAAATGCCGAGTTCGAGCGGCACTTTGCTGAGCTGAAACAGATGGTCCGGGAGATGGACATCAAAGTGAAGCGGGTGGAAAGCGTGGCCACGGCAGCCACACAGACCGGGCGACAAATCTCGGCACCGGTCCGCGACACGGTCATCGCCCGGCAACCGGCCACCCTGATCCGGTACACCGACCCGTTTTTACACCTTGACGGGATCGTGACCGGAGACCGTTTTGACGGCAGCATCGTCTCATACGACACGCTGGTACAGGTGGTGCACCGCGTTCCGCGCAAGTTCCTGTTCTTCCGCTTCGGTACCAAATGCCTGCGGCAGGAGATTGTCTCGAAGAACCCGCATTCGCGCATCACCTACTCAGAATACATCAGATTAACACATTAAAAATCAACCAGCTATTGTTTTTTAGGATTTTTCGGGCTAATTTTAATCAATAACAAATACTGCTTTCGGCAAGCAAACCTAACCCTAACCTATCAAAACAATCGCTTATGAAAAAACTATTACTCGTCCTTTTGATGGCCGGCCTGACCGCCGGCGCATCGGCTCAGAAAAAGACCTACTTCGGCATTAAAGGAGGCCTGAATATGACCAATATCAGCAATCTGAAGATCACCCCCGACGAGAACCCGACACCCAGAAGCTCATATGTTGATGCCAAGTATAAATCCAGCTTCTATGTAGGTATTTTTATCGAGGCTAAAATCTCACGGTCACTGAGCATCCAACCGGAATTCGTATACTCACAGCAGGGGACATCGGCGACATTCAATATCGACAGGGCCACCGTCAAATACCGGCTATTGATGGACTACATCAACATCCCGGTCCTGTTCAAAGCGTATGTGGTCCCGGATAAACTCAGTTTTGACTTCGGTCCCCAGATCGGATTTGGCGTACGTGCAGAAGCGAAAGCCAAGGCAACGGCCAATGGCCAACAGAACAGTGCCAGCGCAACATTGGACAACGACGTGTATAACAATGTGGATTTCAGCATTCCGCTCGGCTTTACATGGAACATCACAAAACATATTCTGTTCTCTGCACGCGCGAACATCGGCCTGACCAATGTCCTGAAAGGAACCGGAGGCGAGCATGTTTCGAACCGGGTCTTCCAGATCGGGGTCGGCGCCAGATTCTGAGACATCCCGGCAAATAACGAACGGGGATCAACCTAAAAGGTAGATCCCCGTTGTTACATCCAAACGCTCCGACGCGAAAACGTCAGTCCTCCACTCCAAGGAAGAGATACCCGTACGCGGGCAGGCTGACCGTATAGTCCTCCGAGAGGATCGGCGCAGCAGCCGTGCCGTCGATCAGGTTGACCGGCGTCTGTCCGACGTTGATCCCGCTGTTGCGCAGGCCCACCGTCACCGACTGCGGCGTGTCCTGGAAATTAAAGATCACCAGTGCATTGACCTTTCCGTTCTGGTTGCTCCGCTTGATGGCCGTGAATTTCTTATCATCGTTCGTCGGCAGTACGACACGCTGCCCCGACGGGGCAAGCCCCCGGTAGGCGTTCTGCATACGGATGAGACGGAAGAAGCGCTCCTGATCCTCTTTCGGCCACTGCGCAATGATATCCTGTCCCACAAGGTGGTAATCGCCGAAATGGTTGGCCAGCAGCGTCCCCGAGGCCACGAGATAAGCCGTCTCGAAAGCGCGCTCGGCCGGCGTTGCAGCCGTTTCCCACATGGGCGGGGTCAGCGTCACGCCGCCCACGGCATTGGTCGCGTCGCGGTAGAGCTTGAGCTTGAGGTTGAGCTCCGACGGATCCTGCTTGCGCATGGCGATCAGCGCCTCGCTGCGACCCCCGCCGCCCCAGCCGTACATATCGAATCCCTGGATCGTATTGAAACCGAGGCGGCCCAGCCAGCGGCGCGGATCGCCCGACCCCTCGGCACAGGAGATCAGCGAGTGGGGGAGCACGGCGTTGATGATGTGGTCGCCGATGATCTGGTCGTCGATCCCGTCGTACACCTCGGGAGCGTCGAGGAAGATACCGTCGACACCCTTCTCCGCCCAGTACTTCAGGTATTTGCTGCATTCGTCCCTCCAGGCCTGCTTGTGAAAGCAGTAGGACGGAATACGCCCGCGCGCGCCGTCGGTATGGCCCCAGAACGAATAGTAGTAGGCCTGCGCGCGGTCACTCCAGAACCAGAGATGGCCGAGCGAGTCGGGACTGAAGTGGAACCAATCGCGCTCCTTGCTCTCGATCCCGTTACGGTAGTCGTCGCACGCCTTCCTGAAGAAGGGCGCCTCGTCGAGACAGTAGCCCACATTACCGAAAAAGACGATCTTGATGTCGCGCTTATGCGCTTCGTCGAGGAACTCCTCGAACTCGTCCATCGTCCCGAGCATCGGGTCGATCGCATAGTTGTTCGTACCGCCCAGACCGCCCCATATCTCGGGTTTGCCTTCGTAGACCGACGACAGCTCGATCATCTTGAAGCCCTGCGCCTGCAGATCGTCGAGATCATCGATCATCTCGCGGATCGTATTGCGGTATATCTTGCAGTAGTACCGGCACATGCCCGACTGATCGGCCCACCAGCGCGTCTGAACGGGGGAGCCCGTACCGGTCACATCAAGCGCACGGCTCGATGCGGCATATCCCTCGGGCGAGTCGAGCACCGTGAGCCGCACATAGCGCCAGTCGCCCGCGACCTTCTGGTCGAACAGCGCCTGCGGCCGGTCGGCATCGACTCTCCGGAGCAGCGTCCACTGCGTGCCGTCGTGCGACCCGGCAAGCTCGAACGACCAGCGGCCCGCCTCGGCGAACTCCTGCACGATGCGGTCCACACGGCAGGTATGACCCAGATCGAGCGTCAGCGTTTGCGGGTAGGTATTGTCGGCCGCCAGCCATGCCGTCGTATCGGCTCCGTCGATGGCCGCATACTGCGAATGGCGTACGTCACGGATCGACGAGGCCCTGGCCGTCACGTCGCGCGACAGGTCGCGGGGCGCCTTCCTGTCCAGCTTATCTCCATACACCTCGAACTCACAGCTATGCGCCCAGAAATCCGACGCCGAGCCCAGCACCGTGAGCCGCACGAAGCGGTAGTCGCCCCTGGCTACCTTACGGAAGTCGTGGCCCAGCTCGCCGGCCGACCGGTCGTCGATCATCGTCCAGCGCTCGCCGTCGACCGAGCCCTCGATCACGAACTTCCACGGATCGTGGTCCTTGAACACCTGCCGCACGCCCGAGATCTTCTTCACTGCACCCAGGTCGAAGGTGATCGACTGCGGGAAAGTCCCTTCGGCCGCACCCCAATAGGTCGAGAAATTGCCGTCGGCAGCCTTGCCCGGCTCATAGTACGGTGCCCACGAGGTCGCCTCGACCTGAGCCCCGCGGGCCAGGTCGGGCCCCTGCTTCGACCCGTACACGGCCAACTCGCGCGACGAGGCGGGAAGCCCGTCGGCCGAGCCGTCGACCGTCAGCCGCACATAGCGCCACACGCCGCTCACCGGCTCGCCGAACGTAACGCCGGCACTCCCCTTCGAATGATCGGAAAGGACGAACCAATGCTTATTATCGACCGAGCCCTCGATCACGAACTTCCAGACCGAGCTCTCGTCGAATGTCTGTACGATCCGGTCGAGAGCGTACCAATCGCGCAGGTCGACCCAGAACGACTGCTGTCCATCCGCTGAGGCGGCCGTCCAGCAGGTCGCATAATCGCCGTCGACAGCCATCGCGGCGGCCGCCTGCGCCGATGCCTCGGACGAGACTTTAACCTTGGCCGGTTTGATCAGGCTTTGCCGGGCGGCAAGCGGTCCGCACAGGAGCAAAGCGGTAAAAAGTAATCCGATTTTATACATAGTAGTCAGTATATGTCCTCCCCAAGATAATAATAATTTTTAATTACTTCGCGATCCTGCCGGTTTTCCGCCAAACCGGCTAACTTTGTTGCCCGCAACCGATCACGCCATGAAAAAGCCGCAACGCACGAAAGCCGTCTTCAACTGGAGCGGGGGCAAGGATTCCGCCCTGGCCCTCCACAAGACCCTGCAAAGCGGACGGTACGAGATCGTCGCGCTGCTGACCACCGTCAACCGCACCAGCCGGCGCTCGTCGATGCACGCCATCCCCGAGGCCCTGCTCCGGGCGCAGGCCCGCAGCCTCGGCCTGCCGCTCCACGTGGTCGACCTCGACCCCGAAGGCCAGATGACCGGGTACGAACAGGCCATGGAACACACCGTACGACATTTCAAGGCACAAGGCGTGACCCACTTCATCTTCGGAGATATCTTCCTGCATGACGTGCGCAGCTACCGCGAGCGCCAGCTCGCCCCGTACGGCATCGAGGTGGTCGAGCCGCTCTGGGACCGAACCACGGACCAGATCATCGCCGAGTTCCTCGCCTCGGGCCTGCAAACCGTCGTCGTGACGACCACGGCCGACATCCTCGACGAACGGTTCGTCGGACGTAGGCTCGACGCCGGCTTTATCCGCGACCTGCCACCGGGAGCCGACCCTTGCGGCGAGAACGGCGAGTACCACACGTTCTGCTACGACGGGCCGATCTTTTCCGAACCCGTGGCATTCCGCCTGGGAGCTCCGTTCCGGCAATCGTTCCCTGTCCGGCTCGACGACGGGACCGAAAAGAACTATGCTTACTGGTTCGCCGCACTCGACACTCCCGACGCCGGATAGCACCGCGGCGACCAACCCCGTGTCAGGCAAGGCAGGGAGGCCGCGATACAGACTCCCCGCCCGGCAAAAACGGGAGGCGGGAAAGAACGGCTCCAGGGCGAGGTCCGGTGCAAAGGACGCCATTTCGCATGACCCGGACCTTTCATTCCCCTGAACTTTGCATGGTCGCCTCCGGCCCCACCTGCCGGCCGCCGCTCCCCTCCCGAAAAAACGTCCCGCACCGCCGATCCGCTGGCAATCAGTGCTCCCGGCCCCATGCGCCGCTCGCGGGACACCCGTTCCGCACCCCGTCCGTCCATCGCTGGCATGAAATATGCAAAAACAGAGCTTGCCCGCCTCGCCTGCTGACCCGCCTGCAGAACTTTCAGCATTTCAACATAACCATTTAAAATCTACTGCAATGGACGATCAAAAAAACTATCGTGCAACGATTGAAACACCTATTTACGGCTCAAAAGAGATGGCCAGCCCCGCGCCGGTCGACAAGATCCCGCAGAAGCCGACGACCCCCGAGATCGCTTATCAGATGGTCAAGGACGAGACCTACTCGCAGACCCAGCCGCGCCTCAACCTGGCAACGTTCGTCACCACGTACATGGACGACTATGCCACCAAGCTGATGAACGAGGCGATCGACATCAACTATATCGACGAGACGGAGTACCCGCGCGTCGCGGTGATGGCTGCCAAATGTATCAACATCATGGCCAACCTGTGGAACTCGCCCGAGAAGGCCGACTGGAAAGCCGGCGCGCTGGCCATCGGATCGTCCGAGGCCTGTATGCTGGGCGGCGTGGCCGCATGGCTCCGCTGGCGCGAGCGCCGCAAAGCGCAGGGCAAGCCCTACGACAAGCCGAACTTCGTGATCTCGACCGGGTTCCAGGTCGTGTGGGAGAAATTCGCCCAGCTCTGGCAGATCGAGATGCGCACCGTGCCCCTGACGCTCGACAAGACCACGCTCGACCCGGAGGCCGCGCTGGCCATGTGCGACGAGAACACGATCTGTATCGTACCGATCGAAGGCGTCACCTGGACGGGCCTCAACGACGACGTCGAAGCGCTCGACAAAGCCCTCGACGCCTACAACAAGAAAACCGGATACGAAATCTGTATCCACGTCGACGCAGCCAGCGGCGGCTATATCCTGCCGTTCCTCAATCCGGAGAAGAAATGGGACTTCCGCCTCAAATGGGTCCTCTCGATCAGCGCCTCGGGCCACAAGTTCGGCCTCGTCTATCCGGGCCTGGGCTGGGTCGTATGGAAAGACAAGAAATACCTGCCGGGCGAAATGTCGTTCAGTGTCAACTACCTGGGCGCCAATATCACGCAGGTGGGCCTCAACTTCTCGCGTCCCGCCGCGCAGATCCTCGGCCAGTATTACCAGTTCATCCGCCTCGGCTTCGAAGGCTACCGCGACATCCAGCGCAACAGCATGGAGATCACGCAGTACCTGCATGACCAGATCGGCAAAATGGCCCCGTTCGAGAACTACAGCGACGACGTGGTCAACCCGCTGTTCATCTGGTACATGAAGCCCGATTACGCCAAGAAGGCCAAATGGACGCTGTACGACCTGCAATCGACGCTGCAACAGAGCGGCTGGATGGTCCCGGCCTACACGCTACCCAAGAACATCGACAACTATGTGGTGATGCGTATCGTCGTCCGCCAGGGCTTCAGCCGCGATATGGCCGATATGTTGCTGGCCGATATCCGCAACGCGATCGCCGAGTTCGAGAAGCTCGAGTACCCGACCCAGACCCGTATCGCGCAGGATAAGATGCAGCCGATCAAAGGCAAGGTATACACGCACACCCACGACTGTACGGATTGCAAGAAATAACACCACCCGTTCTGATCCATTTCCCGCAGGGGCCGGCGCCGCAAGGTGCCGGCCCCTGCGCTCAGATACCGGGCACGTGTACCGAACAGCCGGCCGGGCTCGATCGGGGATGGCCGCCGTGTATCCCCCCGGGCTGTGGCGATCCAGAGGTCGGCCGTGTCGCCCGCCCGAGAAGTGCAGGCGACACGGATACGGCGGAAGCCTATGCCGGGCCCGGGATCAGCGCTCCCGCCACACTCCTCGCTCCCCCGAAGACAGCCGTCGTCATGGAGTGACGCAGCCCGTCCCCCTGCGCCTGCGCGCTGCCGGACTCCCTGAAAACGATCTCCATTGTCCTCTCCGATGATTTTTGCACCGAAATTGCTACTTTTGAGCGTATATCAAACAGACAGACCCATGGAAGAACTGACCCTCGTCACCCCATCGATCCTTTTCTCGGCCATCTCGCTGATCATGCTGGCCTACACCAACCGCTTCCTCTCATACGCCCAGGTGATCCGCAACCTCTCGGCCGAGTACGACCGCTCGGGCTCGCCCGTGGCGCTGCAACAGATCCGGAACCTCCGCAAGCGGCTCTACCTGACGCGATCGATGCAGATACTGGGCATCCTGAGCCTGCTGCTCTGTCTGGTCTGCACGTTCTTTATCTACGTGGGCTGGAACGGCGCCGCGGTTTACATCTTCGCGGCCTCGCTCATCACTCTGATCCTGTCGCTGGCCGTCTCGATCCGCGAGATCGTGATCTCGGTCCGCGCGCTCGACCTCCATCTCGACCACGTCCGCCACAAACAACGCGGCGAACAGCAATAGACCACGGCTTTGCGCACAAAAAGCGGGCGGCAGATGATCTGCCGCCCGCCGCTCGTTGTGTCGTCCCGCTATTTCACACTGAAATCGGGCACCACATAGCTGTAAACCTCATAATCGAGCTCGCTCCACGCGCTCTCTTTCGGGAACGGGAACCCGGGGAAAAGCTGCTGATCGTCCGGAACGAATTTCAGCCGCAGCAGTACCTTATCCTTACCCCGGGTCAGCGCCTCGGGGATCATGAACTCGTCGTCGCGCAGGCGGCGGTTCGAGGTCTTGGTGCGCAGCAGGCGAGGCTCGAGCTCGCCCGCCGGATCGGAGTAGATACAGGTGTTCGATCCGGCCAGGTACCAGACACCTGCCCGCTGCCAGTCGTCGGGCGTGGCCGGATCGGCCACCCACACCTCGGCCGTCTGGTTGGGGAAGCTGTAATCGAGCGTGCGGCGGATCAGCGCGCCTCGGTTGGCCGGATCAAGCGCCACGGCAAACTGCGACACTCCGCGCGTCGTGCGCCCGTCGCGCGTCTCGGCCGGGTAGACCTCGGTCCCGGCCAGCTTGTCGTAACCCGGAATGCCGTTACGGTCGAGGAACCACGGATAGTAGGGGAACAGGTCGATCCCCTGCTCATAGCGCGAGGTGAGCGTCACCACCTCCGAGGCATCGGGCGACACATAGCCGTGGGCCTGCTCACTCGCGGCATTCCCCACGTCGAAGCGGTCGGTCAGCACGAGCGACGGCGCAGGCAGACCATACCAATAGGCAACCGCCTCGTAATGCTTCTTCGTGAGGTTCTCGCCCCCGTGCTCGAAGCGGATCACGGCCCTGTTGCCGAACGGCATCATATCGGCCAGGAGGAAGCGATAGCCCGACTCAATGAGGTCCTTCTCATGCCTGGCCTTGTCGCGACCCGGAGCCCCGCAGGGATGGCCGGCGAACGGAAGCGTCATGTTCTGGCCACCCCAGTAGTCGCCCCCGCCGCCCCACTCCTCGGTGCCGGTACCGTAAGCCTGCGGCGTGCGGCTACCGTCGAAGTAGAAGCGCGGATCGCCCTCGAGCGTCCCGAGGAAACCGTTGTGCGAGAAGATGAACGAGGTCCCGACAAAGCTGCCCGACCAGTGCTCATGACCCTCGATCCCCTTCGTATCGAGGTAGACCATGTCGTGCCCCAGCTCGGGATCGGGAATATCGGTATATGTGGCGTGGAAATAGCTGCTCAGCTCGGGTGCTGTCCGCCACGGCTCGTAACGGATCTCGTACCCGACCTCATCGCCCGACGCCGGATCGATCCCGGCCAGCTCGAAACGCGCCGAGCGGAAGAACGGCATCGGATAGTAGCAGCTCAGCTTGACCTTGTTGTTCGGATAATCGAACCGGATGTTGATCGGGAAACCCTCGACGAGGAACTCGCGCTCGGTCCGGTTATAGAGCGTCCCGGCACCGAAAAACAGGCAGAGCGGCACGTCGATCGACGGATGCGCAGCCCCGTCCCACGTCGCCACGAGGCGTACGCGCTCGAGTGCCGTCGCCCGGTAGAGCGGGATCGTGAGCCGCAGCGCCCGCACGGCCGACGGGCCGGCCTTGATCTCGGCCAGCGGTACCCGCTCGCGATCCAGCTTGACCGTTCCCGTCTTCTTGGCAATATTCTTCGGAGCAATGTCCTGCCCGGCGCGGCCGATGAGCTCGACCACGTCGGGATCGGGCGTCTGGCCGAGGTTCCACGTGCTGACGGGCTGCGAGAGCGGCGCGCCGTCGGCGAACAGGTGATAGATATAGTATCCTGTACCGTACCGGGTCCGCGAGTAGGCCACCCGCATCGACTCCCCGAACGGCATCGGCGTCCAGATCAGGTCGGCCCCCTTCGTATCGGCCCAGGTCCAGCAGAGCGGATTCGGGAAAGCCCCGGCCGGGATGAACTCCGACCGCTTGATGTCGCGCTTGGCATGGATCGGGTCGGCCGTTCCGGTCTCGCTCACCACGTTGTCCGTACCGTCGACCACAAAGTGCCACGGGCTGCCGTGCCAGTGGTTGGCCCGGAAAAAGTAGAAGACCCCGCGCCCTTTCACATCGAGCGACACGTTGTAGTCTTCCTCGTTCGCAAACAGATAGTGGCTGGCGTCGGCCGACTGGTTGCCGCCCTCGCGGTCATACGTGCTGCGCATGTAGGCACGCACGCCGAAGCGCTGCTCGGGCAGCCGGTCCCACATACGGTAGGCATCGAGACCCACCGGTACCACGGGCAGCGCCTTCGCGCCCTGCTCCGCTTTCCGCTGCGCCCCGGCCTGCACGGCCAGGCTCAATGCGACGAGCGCGCAGGCGGTCAGTAACGTTCTATTCATAGGATTCAGGTTTTAGGTTGCGCACTTTGCGCCCTCCGGCACATCGGACAGCCATGCAAAGACAGGTGCAGGGAGCGGGCGATCGCGGGGAAACCCGTTTCCCGGGAGATCGTCGAGCCGCACACCTCAATCTTAGCTACAAAAACCGTGATAGCCGAAAGACCACCGGACGGGATCTGCCCGGGATCTTGCCCGAGACACATCCTGCCCTTTACAAAGATAGCAAAGAAAACGAAATAACCTGATCCGCGGCGGATTACCGCCGGCCTGTACGCTACCGCAGGTAGACCTTCGTATAGACCCGGCTCCCCTCGCCGCAATTGCGCACCAGCGTCTGCTGCGCGGGAATGATCTCGAAGCCCGTCAGGCCGTTCTCGGGCGTATCCTGCCTGAGGTCGAGCGCCAGGTCGCCTGTCTTGCGCCACTCGCCCGACGAGACGATCTCGCCATGATTGTTCGGGAAGAACGACTCGGTGTAGGTATAGTCGGGCTTCAGGCGCAACAGATACTTGCCATTGGCTCCCGACGCCTCGTACACGCCGGCCAGCATGAACCCGGGATCGCATCCCGCCGTGCGGTCGAACCCGATAAGGTCGCGGATCACCACCGTGCGCGGCACGGCCGGCCATCCCTCGGGCAGCGGATCGAGCTCACCCTTGAACTCGACGAAGATACGCTCGCCGGGATTCGGGCCAAGCTCCTCATATTTGCGCACAGCCGCGTCATACTCGCTGTCAACAGCGACGAGCAGCGTCACGCCAGAGGCACAGTCGGCGATCCGGACCGTATCGCCCGACACATAGAACTCGCCCCCGAAATAAGCCTCCGACGGCTCCCCGCCACCCGAGCACGCCGCCGTCAACGCCGCGGCACAAAGGAAGAACAACCGTTTCATAGGATTCCCGTTTTAGTCGTTACCGGACCTGGCCGCCGGCGCGATGCCCATCTTGCGGAAGAGCGCGTCGGTGCCCGGCCGGTGCCCGCGGAAGCGCTCATAGAGCGCCATCGGATGCTCCGTACCTCCCCGCGCCAGGATGTTGCGGCGGAACGACGCAGCCACCTCGCGGTCGAAAATGCCCCGCTCACGGAACAGCTCGAATGCGTCGGCCTCGAGCACCTCGGCCCATTTATAGCTATAATAACCTGCGGCATACCCGCCGGCGAAGATATGTCCAAAAGCCGTCGAGATACAGCTTCCCTCGACCGGCGGCGTCAGCTGCGCCGGCCGGGTCGCCTCGCGCTCGAACGCGTCGACCGGCCCCGTGACCGGAGCGGTCACCGTATGCCATGCCATGTCGCAGATGCCGAACGTGAGCTGGCGCACGTTGAGGTATGCCGCCAGGTAGTTCCGTACCGCGACGATCTTCGCCACGAGCTCCGCCGGCATCTTCTCGCCGGTCTTGTAGTGCACGGCCCAGAGGTCGAGGAACTCCTGCTCCGTGGCCCAGTTCTCCATGATCTGCGACGGCAGCTCGACGAAATCCTGATAGACGTTCGTGCCGGTGAGCGACGCGTAGCGTCCCTCGGCCAGCATCCCGTGCAGCGCGTGGCCGAACTCGTGAAGCAGCGTGGTCACCTCGTCGAACGTGAGCAACGATGGCGCCTCGGGCGTCGGCTTGGTGAAGTTGCAGCAGAGCGAGACGACCGGCAGCACACGCGCTCCGGCGGCGTCCGTCCAGGTCTCGCGGAACGAGGTCATCCATGCGCCGCCGCGCTTGGTGCTCCGCGGAAAAAAATCGAGGTAGAGCAGCGCGAGCATCGTCCCGTCCCCGTCATACACCTCGTAAGCCTCCACATCCGGATGGTATACCGGTACCTCCGCATTGCGGCGGAACGTGAGCCCGTACAGCCGCCCGGCCAGCAGAAAGACCGCATTGCGGACATTCTCCAGCTTGAAATAGGGCTTGATCTCCTCCTGCGAGAGGTTGTAATGCTCGTTCTTGTATTTCTCGCTGTAATAGGCGAAATCCCACGGCATCAGCTCTCCCTCGTGCCCCCGGGCCGCCGCGAACGCCCGGATCGCCTCGTATTCGGCCTCTGCGTGCCGCTTCGACCCGTCGAGCAGCTCGTGCAGGAACCTTTCGACCGTCTCGGGACGCTCGGCCATCCGCTCCCCGAGGACAAAGGCGGCATAGTCGGGATAGCCCATCAGCCGCGCGATCCGGAGCCTGAGCCCGACGATCCGCCGCACGATCTCCTCGTTATTGTTCGCGTTCGCCCGGTGTCCGCGCGAGTTATAGGCCCGCCACAGCTCCTCCTTCCACGGCCGGTCGGTCGAGTAGGTCAGGAAGGGCAGGTAGCTCGGGGCCTGGAGCGTCACCACCCAGCCCTCGAGCCCGCGCTCGGCAGCCTCCTGGGCCATACCCTCGCGCACGAAGCCGGGCAGCGAAGCGATCCGGGCCTCCTGCTCGGGAGCGATATGCAGGAAATAGTCGTTCGTATCGGCCAGCACGTTCTGCCCGAAACGGAGCGTCAGCTCCGACAGCTCGGCCGTCAGCTCGCGATAGGTCTGCTTGTCGGCAGGCGGGAGGGCCGCTCCGCTGCGCGTGAACCACGTATAGGTCTCGTCGAGCAGGCGGCGCTGCTCCGTATCGAGCGGCAACGCATCCCGCCGGTCGTAAACGGCCTTGACCCGCGCGAACAGCCGCTCGTCGAGCGAGATGTCGTTGCTGAACCCGGTCAGCCGGGGACCGATCTCGAGGGCGATCTCCTGCATCCGGTCCGAGGTCTCGGCGCTGTTCAGGTTGAAAAAGAGCGTGGCAATGGCGTTCAGCCGCTCGCCCTTGCGCTCGAGCGCCTCGATCGTATTGGCGAAAGTCGGAGCCTCAGACGATGAGGCAATGGCCTCGACCTCGGCCCGGGCATCGTCCATCGCGCGCCCAAACGCGGGCAGGTAGTCCTCGGTCCCGATCCGGTCGAACGGGGGCACGCCGTACGGCGTCAGCCACGGCGCGTACAACGGGTTCTCGCCGATCGCGGCATCGGAACGTATCGGTTGTTGCTTATCCATCGGTATGAATGATTGGCGCCGGGCACCCTGCCCGGCCGGTGTACGGAAACATCAATTATCGTACAAATTGTCATAATAGCTGTTCCGCTTGTCGATCTTCAGGTCGCTCAGGGTGGCCGACTTGACGCCGATCGTGAAGTTCCAGCTCTTGCGGAAACCGATCGGTACCCAGTTGAAGCTCATCTGCCAGCAGTGCAGGTCGCGGCTGAGCGTAAAGGTACCCGGGGTGAGCTTGCGCGCCTCGAAGTCGTAGCCGCCGTTGAAGGTGATACCCCATTTGGGGGTCAGCGAAACGCTGGCATTGAAGCCGAGCGTCTGGATCACATTCTTGCGTACCCCGTTGTTCGTATAGTTGAAGCTATAGTTGATCCCCAGGTTCCACGGAATGCTGAAGTCGTAATAGGCCGAGGTCATCATCTGCCGCCTCGTGTTGGGGTCCATCTGGTTGTTGGGATCGAAAAAGTCGGTGTACTCGGGGGGAACCGGATTGTAGCCGCTGTTGATATCGTTCACGGCGCCCTGCGCCGAGTTCTTCGAGTTGAACGAGTAGCCGAACGCGAAGCTGGCGCTCGAGATACGCCCGATCTTGCCTTGCTGCCACATGAACTTATTGATCCGCTGTCCGTTCGAATTGACCTGGTACGGATCGAGCGTCATGCTCAGGTTCAGACCGACATTCTTGTAGAAAGTCGTTCGCAGACTGATCTGGAACGGCGCCAGGTTGAGCGAGTCGGCCAGCAGGTTGTAGGAGCTGCTGATGCTGAGGTTATCGATCAGCTTGATCTTCTTGAACCCTGACGTGTCCTGCTCGCTACGCACCTTCATTTCGAGCGTGTTCGACAGGCTGAAGTTGATCGAGGCCGACTGCCCGCGGCCCGGGACCCCGTACATCCCTCCCTCGAAAGGCGAGTAATAAGAGATCGTCCCGGTCGAGTCGCTCTGCACGGGCTTGTAATAGCCGTACTTGGCCTTGCTGAAGTCGGGCGCATACGAAAATCCGACGCTGGGCGTCATGACATGGCGGATCGCCCGGATCGGGAACCGGGGCCCTTTGAACTGGAACATCCCGTACACCTTGGTCGAGAGCGAGGCCGAGACGTTGTAGTTGTACAGCCGGTAGAAACCATAGGTAGTGTCGGAATTGACCACCTGGTTCTTGTCCGGGTCCCACGCCTTGTCGATCTTCTTGAAGTACCAGCGCTCGGTATAGTTGGCCGACGGACTGAGGTTGATATGCTGGAACAGGTTGATCGACGTGGAGATCGGGATCGAGTGGTTCACGCCGTTCTTCATCTCCTTGAACATGCCGGGCTTGAACAGGTCGCGCTCCTTGACCGTCACGTTATTGGCCAGCGTACCGGTATACTGCATCGCGATCTTCTCATACCACCGCTGCTTGCCGACCGCGTTCTTGCGCTTGAACGGATAGATGCGCGAGACGTTGAACACGACGTTGGGGAAGCTCAGCGAAACGGTCGAGTCGCTCGAGTTCTGCGAGTGCTGCACGTTGGTCGAGAACGAGAACGGCTTGCCGGCCCACGACTTGGAGTACGAGATACTCGAGTTGGTCTGCGTGTTCAGGTAGTCGTTCATGTTGGTCGACCCGTATTTCGAGAAGGAGCTCGACGAGAAGTTCACACTGGCCGAGAAAGTCGAGTTGGGCCTGAACTTCGGGTCCTGCGTATGTGTCCAGTTGATCCGATAGCTGCTGGTGTTGATATAGTCGGGCTGTCCCTTTTCGCCGAAAATATCCTTCGAATAGCGGAATCCGAAGTTGCCGGTGTACTTGTAGCGCTTCACATAGCGCGAAGTGACCGCCGCCTCCCACGAGCCGAGCGTGTAGATGCCTCCGGTGACCGTTGCATCGAGATAGTCGCTGAACGCAAAGTAATAGCCGCCGTCCCTGAGGAAGAACCCCTTCGAGAGCTCCTCGCCGTAGGTCGGAATGATAAAGCCCGAGTGCTTCTCACCCATGATCGGGAAAAATCCGAACGGCAACCCCAGGAACGGAATGGGCACGTCCTCCATCACAAGGTACGAAGGCCCGAAGATCGTCTTCTTGCCCGGGATCACCTTGGCCTTGGTCATCTGCAGATAGAAGTGGGGGTGCTCGGGGTTGTCGCAGGTGGTCATCCGGCCGTTGGCGATGTTGATCGTATTGTCGGACATCTTCTTGATCGTCTTGCCCTGCACGTAATTCTCCCCCTGCTTGGTCGTCGCCCCCTTGATCTTGGCCTTGCCCGTCTTGAGGTTATAGGTGAGCGTATCCATGTCGTAGGTGTTGCTCCCTTCGGTAAATTGCGGACGGCTCGTGACCCCTGACGTATCGGCAACGCCATGGGCATAGATCTGACGCGTCTCCATGTCGACCTCCATGTAGTCGGCCTTGAGGTTATTGCCGACATACTTGATATCGCCCTCCTGGTAGATGTACACCTTATTTTTCTTGACGTCGAAAACAACCGAGTCCTTGTTGGTACCCGAGAGGATGTCGTCGAGGAAGCTATCGGTCGCCGTATCGGCCGGCTGTCCCGGCACCGCCGGAGCCGCCTGAGCGGATGTATCGGCACGGGTCGTGTCGGCGAGCACCCGATGCCGGCCCACGCTGTCGAGCCGGGCCACCTGCCCGTCGACGGGGACCGGGCCGGACTGCGAGGCGGTTGTGACCGAGTCTGCCGGCGCCTGCCCGGACACCTGTCCGAACGGTCGCGCGAGCCCTGCGCCGAACACCATATGCCCCAGCGAGAGCAGGACGCCTGCGGTGATCAGGTATTTTCTGGCATCAATTTTCAAAGGGTCACAGCTTAATTCCAATACATTCCGCCGGCTCCCGGCCGTACGGGATAATTCCCCCGGGGTTACCCGTTATTGCAAAGTTTTTTTATCTTTGCGGGCAATACGGTGCGCCGCGTCCCGCACGGGGACAGTACGCGGGCAAAAGTAGTAAAAAAACGGAGAACCTTTACGTTTAGTAGGATGAAAGTTGCGACGACGGTAATTTTGGCGGGGAGCCTTCTGCTGGCGGGAATTACGCTGCCCGGCGGAGTACGCGCCCAATCGGCCGTGCCGCTGGTGAAGACCGTGGTGCTCGATCCGGGACACGGAGGCAAAGACCCCGGGGCCTGCTCAGGCCAGTACCGCGAGAAGGACATCGTGCTGAAAGTGGCCGGCTACCTCGGGGCGCTGCTCGAAAAGCACTACCCGGACGTCAAGGTGATCCATACGCGCAAGACCGACGTACTGATCGACCTGTACGAGCGCGGCAACATCGCCAACAAGGCGGGCGCCGACCTGTTCATCTCGATCCACGTCGACGCGGCACAGAGCCGCAGCGCGACCGGCACCAGCACCTACGTGATGGGCGTCGCCAAAGAGCAGGCCAACCTCGAGCAGGCCATGCGCGAGAACGACGTGATCACCTACGAGAGCGACTACTCCACCAAATACGAGGGATACGAGCCCGGCTCGGCCGAGTCGTTCATCATCTTCTCGCTGATGCAATACGCCTACCGGGAGCAAAGCCTCGCTTTCGCCGACCTGGTACAGAGACAATACGCACGACAGTTGCCGCTGGGTAACCGGGGCGTGAAACAGGCGGGGTTCCTCGTGCTGTGGAAAACCGCCTGCCCGGCCGTGCTCACCGAGATGGGCTTTATCACCAACCCGAACGACGTGCGGTTCGTCGGGTCGGCATCGGGACAAAAGGAGTTCGCCCGGTCGCTGTTCAACGCCTTCAGCGCCTATAAGGTCAAGACCGAAGGCAGGGGCATCCCGATCGTACTGGCCAGTTACGATGCAGCGGCCGGCGCCACGGATGCCGAAGCGGCCCCGGAGGCGGCCGCCACGAAAGAGAACGGGACGAAACCGACCTCCGGGGTCCGCTACCGGGTCCAGGTCGCCGGCTCGACCGTGCGGCTCGACGCCCGGAGCCGCCAGTTCGGCCCCTACCGCGGCAAGGTCGAAGAGCGGAAGATCGGCCGGATGTACAAGTATTTCGTCGGATCGGAAACCTCGTACACCAAAGCCCTCGCCCTGCAAAAAGAGGTCAGGAAGGTGGTTAAGGACGCTTTTCTGGTCGCTTTCGACGGCGACAGGCAGATTACGGTAAGCGAGGCACGCAGATTGCAGGCAGCCCGTTAACAGGCTGCAACACATACTTGAAGACAACAAAAAGCGACTGACAATGAAATTACGCAAGGAAGCCAAAGTGGGTATTTTCGGGATACTGATGGTCCTGGTCCTGTACTGGGGGATCAATTTCCTGAAAGGACAAGACATATTCGCACGCAACAACACCTATTACGCCGCGCTCGACCAGGTCAACGGCATTCAGACCTCGTCGGCCATCGTGATCAAGGGCTACAAGGTAGGGGTGATCAGCGGCATGAACTACCAGCAGGGCGCCGACGGCAAGATCGTCCTCGAGCTTTCGGTCAAGTCCAAATATAAGATCCCGACCAACTCCAAGGCCCTGATATTCAGCGAGGGGATCATGGGCGGCAAGTCGGTCGAGATACAGCTCGGCTCGGCCCCCCAGTACCTCCAGAGCGGCGATACGCTCTACTCGGAGGTCGACAAGGGATTCCTCGAGGTGGCCGGGTCCGAGTTCGAGTATATCAAGCAGATGCTCCACCAACTGGTGAGCGACATCAGCACGACGCTGGGCAGCGTCAATAAGATCCTGGTCGACAACACGGCCAGCATCAACGCGACGATGGGCAACCTGGCCTCGATCTCGGGCAATATCGACGACGTGATCTCAAGCGAATCGGGCTCGCTCAAGGGTATGATCTCGAACCTCAACACCATGTCGCGCAACCTCAAAGACAATTCGGAGCGGATCGACCACATCATCGCCAACGTCGAGCACTTCACCGACTCGCTGAGCAGCTCGCATATCCCTACGATGGTCAACGAATTCACCACGACGCTCGGCGAGCTCAATGCGACCATCGGCAAGATCAACGCGGGCGAGGGAGCCCTCGGCCAACTGGTCAACGACCCGGCGCTCTACGACTCGCTGACGGTGGCCAGCGGCAATCTGGCAGCCCTGCTTGCCGACCTCAAAGCCAACCCCAAGCGCTACGTCCACTTCTCCGTCTTCGGCGGCAGCAACAAGGAGAAAAAGAAAGCGAAAACCGAGGACAAGAAGGAGAAGAGCAAAGCCAAATGATCTAACCCCGACACCCATTGATCTATCCCGATAATTTTGAAGCCAAGATAGGTTTCGACCGTATCCGCACACAGGTCGAGGCGCTCTGCGCCACGGCGGGCGCGGTCGGCAAGCTCCGGGCCGAAACGTTCAGCAGCTCGCACGACGAGGTGCGGCGCCGGCTTGCGCTCGTCGACGAAATGCGCACCGTACTGATGATGGAGAGCGACTTCCCCGACGGAGGGTTCGTCGACACCGATGCGTTCCTGCGCAAGGCGCGTATCGAGGGAACCTTCCTCGACGTGCACGAGATCGTCGCGCTGCGCAAGGCGCTGGCCGCCACGGGCGAGCTGGTCGCCTTCTTCCGCCGCGGCGACGAGATCAAGTACCCGTCCCTGCACGCTTTCTCTGACGGAGTCGACGGCTTCCCCGCCATCGTCAACCACATCGACTCGATCATCGACAAGTTCGGCAAGGTCAGGGACAACGCCTCGGCGGCCCTCTATGCCGTGCGGCGCAGCATCCGCGAGCGCGAGGGGCAGGTTTCGAAGCGGCTCCAACAGATCATGTCGCAGGCCCAGGCAGCGGGCATCGTCGAGGCCGACGCCGCGGTCTCGATCCGCGAAGGGCGGGCCGTGATCCCGGTGGCCGCGGGCAACAAAAAGAAGCTCAAGGGCTTTATCCATGACGAATCGGCCACCGGCAAGACCATCTACATCGAACCGGTCGAAGTTGTCGAGCTTAACAACGAGATCAAGGAACTCGAGTACGAGGAGCGCCGCGAGATCGTCCGCATCCTCGCCGACTTCACCGATAAGATCCGCCCCGACCTCGACGGCATTGCCGGAGCGGCCGACTACCTCACGGGGATCGACATGATCCGCGCCAAAGGGCGCCACGCGCTGGCCAACCAATGCGTGCGGCCGATCCTCGCCGATGGCACGCGCCTCGAATTGCGCCACGCCCGCCACCCGCTGCTGGCCCAGGCGCTGGCCCGCGAGGGCGGCCAGGTCGTCCCGCTCGACCTGTGGCTCACGCCCGAGAAGCACCTGCTCGTCATCTCGGGCCCCAACGCAGGCGGCAAGTCGGTCTGCCTCAAGACAGTGGGCCTGTTGCAGTATATGTTCCAATGCGGCTACCTGATCCCGGTCTCCGAAAACTCCGAGATCGGCCTTTTCGACGGCATTTTCATCGACATCGGCGACGAGCAGTCGATCGAGAACGACCTGAGCACCTACAGCTCGCACCTGCTGAACATGAAGCACATGCTCGCCCACGCCGGCGAGCGCTCGCTCGTGCTGATCGACGAGTTCGGCACGGGCACCGAGCCGGTGATCGGCGGGGCGATCGCCGAATCGATCCTCGAGCGGCTGCGCGAGCGCCGCTGTTTCGGCGTCATCACCACGCACTACGCCAACCTGAAATACTACGCGTCGAACGCCGAGGGGATCGCAAACGGCGCGATGACATTCGACGTGCAGAACATCCGCCCGCTCTTCCGGCTCGAGATCGGCACGCCGGGCAGCTCGTTCGCCGTCGAGATCGCCCGCAAGATCGGTCTCCCCGAGCCGATCATCCGCAGCGCGATCGAAAAGGCGGGCAGCGACCACATGAACATCGAGCGCCAGTTGCGCGAGATCTCGCGCGACAAGCGCTACTGGGAGCAGAAGCGCGACCGCATCCGCATCGCCGAGAAGCGGGTCGACGAGCTGGCCGAAAAGTACGGCGCCGAACTCGCACAGCTCAAGGACGAGCGCTCGCGCCTGATCCGCGAAGCCAAGAGCGAGGCCCAGCGCCTCACGGCCGAGGCCAACCGGCAGATCGAGAACACGATCCGCACGATCAAAGAGTCGCAGGCCGAGAAAGAGGCCACGCGGATCGTGCGGCGCAAGCTCGACGACTTCCGCGAGAACCTCGCCAAAGACGACGAGGCCGACGAACGCATCGCCCGCAAAATAGCCCAGTTGCGCGAGCGAGAGGAGCGACGCATGGAGCGCAAGCAACGCAAGCAGGCCGAGGCAACCCCGGCCAAATCCGAGCCGGAGAAGGTGCTCGAACTGAAAGAGGGCGCCAAAGTCCGTATCAAGGAACAGGACACGGTCGGCGAGGTCCTGACGATCAAAGGTAAAAAAGTGACCGTTGCTTTCGGCCAGATCACCACAACGCTCGACCGCGACCGGCTCGTCGTCGTCTCGAACGCCGAGTTCAAGAAACAGGGGCGCGACCTGAAGCCCGCGATCCGGCTCGACGCCGGTATCTCGCAACGGCGCCTTCATTTCAAACATACGCTCGACGTGCGCGGTATGCGCGCCGCCGAGGCCCTCGACGAAGTGCAGGACTTCGTCGACGACGCGATCATGGTAGGCGCCACCGAGGTGCGTATCCTGCACGGCAAGGGCACCGGCGCGCTCAAGGAGGAGATCCGCCGCTACCTGCGCACGGTGAGCGAGGTCGCCTCGGCCGACGACGAGCATGTCGACCAGGGCGGAGCGGGCATCACCGTCGTCCGCCTACGCTGACGCGCACCGCCACGGCCTCAGGAGCCGAACCGGTCGCTCACCCGTTTAGAGCAACCCCGCAGCCACCGGACCGTGCACAACCTACCGTTGCCCTATCCTCGAGGCCACCGGGCCCGGCACGAGGCATCAAAACCCTTTCCTGTATCTTTCGGCCAAGCCTGTCGAACGATCCACCCGGACGATGCGGCCCGGATCGCCCGCCCCTTATGCCCCTCACCCGGCTGATGCCGGCCACTCCGTACTCGCACACCGCCCCCGGATCCCTCCCGTAACGGTCCGACGTACACCTGCCGAACGGCTGCCGTCCCCTCCCGATCGCTCCCGCCATACTCCCGTTCCACCCGTCGGCCGATCCGCACTTACCGACAGACCTCCTGCCCGACAGCCCGCTGCCGAATATTTATTCAGCCGACCACTCCCTTTTTCCGGCATAAATTGCTTACTTTGCATCGGCGCCGGGAGACAGGGACAAACGCCGCCTTCCCCTGCGCAATAGGTTAAAATACAGATTTATGAACTATACGCTATCCGACATCGCCCGGATCACAGGCGGTACGCTCGACGGCCGCGACGGCCACGCCCGCTCGGTCTTCACCGACAGCCGCTCGGTCTTCGGCGACGGCGACTCGCTCTTTTTCGCACTACCCGGCATCAGCCACAACGGGCATGACTACATTACCGAACTGTACGAACGCGGTATCCGGCTGTTCGTCATCGAGCAACCGGTCGATACGGTCCGCTTTCCCGAAGCCGGATTCGTCCGGGTCGCGAACTCGCTGGCTGCCCTTCAACAGCTGGCCGCCGACTACCGGAACTCGTTCACGGGCACCGTCGTCGCCGTCACCGGCAGCAACGGCAAGACGATCACCAAAGAGTGGATCGCACAGCTCTGCCCGCCCGGAACGAGGGTTTTCCGCAGTCCCAAAAGCTATAACTCGCAGCTCGGCGTGGCGCTGGCCCTGCTGATGACCCCGGCCGATGCCGAGCTGGTCGTGATCGAGGCCGGCATCTCGCTGCCGGGCGAGATGGCACGCCTCGAGCGGATGATCCGTCCCGACGTGGGCATCATCACCAATATCGGCGCCCCCCATCAGGAGAACTTCGAGTCGCTGATGCACAAGTTGAGCGAGAAGCTGAACCTGTTCAGGGATACGCCGCGTATCATCTTCGCTCCCGACGAACCGCTCACGGCCGACACCGTGCGCCGCCGCTTTGCCGACCGGATGCTCTGCCCGGCCCCCGACCTTGCCGACTGCCCGACACTGTCCTTCGCCGACCGGGCATCGCTCGAGAATGCCTCGCTGGCCGTCGCCCTCTGCGACCTGCTCGGCTTCGACCCGGCGCAGACACGCCAGAGGCTCGCCCTGCTCCAGCCCGTCGCCATGCGCCTCGAGCTCAAGGAAGGCATCAACGGCAGCAAGATCGTCGACGACAGCTACAACAGCGACATCAACTCGCTCTCGCTGGCCCTCGACTACCTGGGCAGCATCGCCGGCCAGCGCCGACGCGTACTGATCCTCTCGGACATCTACCAAAGCGGGCTCGACGAGGATGCCCTCTACAACAAGGTGGCAGCGCTCGTCGCACGGGCCGGGGTCGACTACCTGATCGGCGTGGGCGAGCAGATCTTCCGCCACAGTAGTAAGTTCTCATGCCGCAGGGAGTTCTTCCTGCGCACCGAAACCCTGCTCAACAGCTACAACTTCGGCGACCTGGCCTCGTGCGCGGTGCTCATCAAGGGCAGCCGGGTCTTCGGATTCGAGCGCATCAGCCATGCCCTCGAGCTCAAGACGCACACGACCGTCCTTGAGGTCGACCTCGATGCGATGACGGCCAATCTCAACACCTACCGCGCGATGCTCCGCCCCGGGACCCGGATGATGGTCATGGTCAAGGCGCTCGGCTACGGCATGGGGACCTACGAGGTGGCCAGCCTGCTTCAGCACCAGGGGGTCGACTACCTGGCCGTGGCCTTTGCCGACGAGGGGATCACGCTACGCCGGGCCGGTATCACGATGCCGATCGTCGTGCTCAACGCCGATGCCGACAGTTTCGACGCAATGGTCGCCCATCGGCTCGAACCCGAGATCTACAGTTTCTCGTCGCTCGAAGCGTTCGCAGCCACCGTCCGCCGGTTCGGCGAGGGTAATTTCCCGGTCCACATCAAGATCGACTCGGGCATGCACCGCCTCGGCTTCGAACGGGCCGACATCCCGCACCTCGTCGAACAACTGCGCGGGCACAGCCGTGAGATCAAGGTCAAAAGCATCTTTTCGCACTTTGCCGCCAGCGACGAAACCGGACACGACCCCTTCACAGCCGGCCAGTTCGCGCTGTTCGACGAGATGAGCCGTGCGATCTGCCATGCGTTCCCCGACCACCAGATCGTCCGCCATATCTGCAATACGGCCGGTATCGAGCGCTTCCCGCAGTACCACCTCGACATGGTGCGCCTGGGCATCGGCCTGTACGGCGTATCGAGCGGCGGCGGGGTCGCGCTCCGCACGGTCGGGACGCTCAAAAGCCGCATTGTCCAGATCAAGGACATCCCGGCCGGCGACACCGTGGGCTACAACCGCCGCGGCGTCATCTCGCACGACACGCGCACGGCTACCATCCCGATGGGCTACGCCGACGGTCTCGACCGCCATCTGGGCTACGGCAACTGGTCGGTGCTCGTCGGCGGCCGGCCGGCACCGATCGTCGGCTCGGTCTGCATGGATACCTGCATGGTCGACATCACGGGGATCGACGCGTCCGAGGGCGACGAGGTCACGATTTTCGGCACTGCCCCGGGCAACACGATCACCGATATGGCGACCGTCCTGGGTACGATCCCCTATGAGATCATCACCAGCATCTCGGGCCGCGTCAAACGTATTTACACCAAGGGATAATGGCTGCGTACGGTAAACTCTACATGATCCCGTGCCCGATCGGCGAAGGCGACCCCTACGATACGCTACCCGCAGCCAACGGCGAGGTGATTCGCTCACTCGACTACTTCATCGTCGAGAATGTGCGTACGGCCCGACGGTTCCTGAGCCGCGGGAAGATCGGAAGACCCATCGACGACCTCGAATTCGCCGAACTCAACGAGCACACGCCCCCACAGGAGATCGACCAGTTGATCGTCCCGCTGCTCGCGGGTCGGAGCGCCGGTATGATCTCGGAGGCAGGCATGCCGGGTATCGCCGATCCGGGAGCCGAGATCGCAGCGCTGGCCCACCGCAGGGGTATCGAGGTCGTCCCGCTCGTAGGCCCCTCATCGATCCTGCTGGCCCTGATGGCCTCGGGTCTCAACGGCCAATCGTTTGCATTCAACGGCTACCTGCCGGTCAAGGACCCGCAACGCCGGGATGCGATCCGCCGCTTCGAGAAACGGGCACACACCGAACGCCAGAGCCAGCTCTTCATCGAGGCCCCGTATCGCAACGCCCGGCTGTTCGCCGATTTTCTGGCCGCCTGCGCACCCGCCACGATGCTGACCGTCGCAGCCGACCTGATGAGCCCCGACCAGTATATCCGCACCTTTCCGATCGCACACTGGCGCCAAATGCCGGCGCCCGACATCAACAAGCGACCGGCCATTTTTATCCTGGGATGACCGGACCCAAAGCCGGATAAACCGGGTATAACACGGGCGGCATCCTCTTTCGGAGGATGCCGCCCGTGTTATAGTGCCGCCACTATCTAAAAGGCATAGTCCGTCACGTTCGTAATGACCGGATTGCCGCTCTCCAGGAACCGGATATCGCCTTTAACCTGAAGACGCCGTTTATGCTTGGTGGGATTAGTGATCAGGTTGACATTGTTGCGGATATCGCCCTCGGGCAGTTCGACGATCACCATTTGCGAGAACTCCTTGTTGTTCGGGAACGAGGCGATCATCACATTGGCCTGCGTCTGGAACGGCGACTCGTAATGCGCGTTCTGCTCCGAGATCGGCGACGTGACCGTACCGGTGATATAGCCCCATACCCAGACGTCGTCAAGCTCGCGCTTCATATCCAGCACCTTGGCCGTCGTGAACGGGTACTCCTCGGTACCGTTACCCTTGTTGGGCTCGATATAGAAGTCATAGACCAGCGGCGTATAGGGATCGACCTGCGTAGATCCGGAATAGTTGCCATCGGTGCCGTACCCATAGAGCGACGTGAAGACCATTCGGGCCCTGTCACCGTACTTCATCCGCGTCACCGCTTCATAAAAAGCGGTGATCAGGTCGCCGTCGACCGGCGTATAGCTCAGCGCCTCGGCATCCGTCAGCTCGCTTCCGAACGCCCGGAGCGCCACGGAGTCGATATTGGTATCAAGCACGAAACCGTCGAGAAAGCTGGCGACGTAATAGATACTGGTCGTCGAGTCCTTGGTGATCGCATCGCCGTATACATCCGAGCTGTAAATATCGAGGAAGAAATGGGGCTTGATCGTATCGTTGACGGCCATTTGCCAGTTCGCGGCAGCATACTCATCCACCTGTTTGTTCTCATACTCGGTCGGGTCGTCGAACACCCTGACCAGCTCCATATCGACCATGATCGGTCGATTGGCAGGCACCGACGACTGCCCCTGGTAGCCGTCCGAGATCGATGTCCCGCTACTGCCGTAAGCCAATGCGGGCGGCAGGTAGAGGCGGGTTTTCTCCCCCTCTTTCATCCCGAGCAACCCCTCGTACTGCCCTTTATTGAGAAAATAGGAGGACTCGGTCACCTGCAACAGCTGCGGAACGTAATGAACCCGGCGTGAGAAAGTCCCCTCCAGCCGCGCCACTTCTTCGCTGCGGCTGACATAAACGCTGCCATCGAGCAGCATACCCGTATAGTTGAGCTGGATCCAGCTGTCCTTCTCGGCCGTCAATGCCGCCGGATCAGCCGCCTCGGTCAACGTTTCAACGTACATGCCGTTGGGGCGTTTCTGAGCCTCCGGACTTCCGTATGCCGCCATCCAGGCGTCGAGCGACATCTGCTCGATGCCGCCCATATCGTCTTTGGGCTTCTCGGCGCACGACACGGCGAGCAATGAGGCCACGGCCAGGGTCAGGATTTTCCAAGAGCGTTTTTTCATATGAAGCTATTTTATCACTTTTTCCACATTGACGATCATCATCACAGCGGTATTGGGACCCACCATGCCGACCTGCTTGTCATCATAGGCCAGATCGGAGGTGATGAACAGCGCCACCGAATCTCCCTGGCGGCAGCCGGGCAGTCCGTTGCCAAGCCCCTTGATCATCGGCGTCACACCCATCCGGATACGCCACGGATCGTACGACCAGTACTCCGTATCGAGCCCCTTGACGCTGTCGGCCACGGACTGCATATTGGTGTAATACAGCTTCCGGGTCGAAGATGCGAACGTATAGCCTGCAAAATAAAGGTAGGCCGAGTCGCCCGCCTCGATCTCGGGCGCCGACTCATAGCCCTCCCGGTCGCTGTTCGCCACCACGCGGTACACGCCGCCCTGCTGGGTGTACTCGACCTGAAGGCCGTCGAGATAGCGTTCGAACGCGGTACGCTGATCCGGGGTGACATCCGTCGAGGACTTGCACCCAATCAGTGCGGCACACGCCGCAGCCGCGATCCAAATAGCCTGAAACCTCATGTATACACTTGATCAGCCTACAAACGTACGCATTTTTATCCAAATACGAAAGAATATTCGGCACCCATTGTTTATACTAACCCGAACAGCCTCCGTTTATTGCCCGCCACTCCCCGAATTTCGCGGAAAAGCACGACAAAACTCCCGCCGTCCGCGTAGTTTCCGGCGAAATGATTACTTTTGCATGAAATCAAACCCGACAAACCGCATGACTACCGGCAAGTATATATCCGTCCTGTTGCTCTGCGCTGCCCTGACCGGCTGCGGGCGTTTCCCGCTCCGGCGCACACCGGCGGCCCCCCCTGAGCCGGAACCGGCGCCCGTGCGCATGGAGACGGCCGACAGCGGCACCGAAGCGCCCGCCCCGGCGCCGCGCGACGAGCGCGGGAAAGACGAGTCATGCCAGGCGGCGCCGGCCCCCGAGCCGGTCCGGAAGCCGGAGTATCCGACCATCACCTTCTCGGCGACCGAGAGCGCCAACGTACGGGTACCGGGCAACAACCCCCTTCCGTCCGACGGCCTGCTCGTCCTGCCGCTTTGCCAGATGGGCGACGATTTCTGCTTCCCCTACCGGGGGAGGGTCATCTCGCAGTACGGACGCCGCGGCCGGTCGATGCACACGGGCGTCGACATCAAGGCCATCCCGGGCGATACGATCCGGGCAGCCTTCCCGGGCGTCGTCCGCATGTCCAAATATTACAGCGGATACGGCAATATCGTGGTCATCCGGCATTACAACGGCATCGAGACGGCCTATGCCCACTGCAAGCAGAACCTGGTCGATGTCAACGACGTGGTCGAGGCAGGTACGCCTGTGGGCCTGGCAGGGCGGACGGGCCGCGCCACGACCGAACACCTCCACTTCGAACTCCGCGCCGCCAACGAGCATATCAACCCCGACAAGCTGCTCGATTACGAGAACCTCTGCCTGCGTAACGATACGCTCTACATCCGCCGGGGCGCCACCGGCAGCGTGCTCGCCTACAACTCATCGGACGAAGGGCGTCGCCTGCTGGCCGCTGCCGACAAGCCGGCTCCGTCGGCCGCCACTGCCGCCCCGGCGACAGGGGCCCGGTCTCCGGCCGCCACAGGGTCGGGTATCTATGTGATCCGCAAGGGCGACACGCTCTCGTCGATCGCCGCTCGGTACGGTACCACGGCTGCACGGCTCAGCCGGCTCAACAACATCACCGATCCGCGGAAGTTGCAGATCGGCCAGAAGATCAAGCTCCCCTGATGCACCTGCTCGAGTTCATCGCCACCTCGTCGGTCCTCACGCTGATGCCGGGACCCGACATCCTTTACGTCCTGGCACAGAGCCTCGTCTCGGGACGCCGCGCGGGGATCGCCGTGGCGCTCGGCCTGAGCTCGGGACTGCTGGTCCACACGACGGCCGCCGCCCTCGGTCTCTCACTGTTGATCGCCCGCTCGCCCACATTGTTCAATATCATCAAGTACGCCGGCATCGCCTACCTGCTCTACATGGGATGGAAATCGCTGCGCGAGCGCACGACGCCGGCCGGCAGCGCGGTCACGGCCGCACCGGCCCGGAGCCTCTATAAGACGGGGATCACGATGAACCTGCTCAATCCCAAGATTATCGTCTTTTTCCTGGCCCTATTCCCGCAGTTCCTCGACCGCCACAGCGCGACGCCGACCTCGGACATTTTCATCCTGGGCGGCACGTTCGCCCTGATCGCCGTCACGATCTTCACGGCCGTGGCGCTGCTGGCCGGCTTCATCTCGTCGCGCCTGGCGATCCGAGACCTGTCGCCCCGTATCCTCGGCACGGTCAAAGCGGTGGTGTACTGGGGCATTGCCGTCGCCTTCCTGTTCAGTTGACGCTCCCCGGAGCCGGGCAATTCCCTCCGGGATCCGGCCTTGCGTCCCGCTCCGTGCCATCACCCGCGACCGTCATCCGATCATCCCGTACAACAACGAACGGGCGCCCTCCGCCGAGGACGCCCGTACCTGTATTCCATCGATACAGCCGTAAGCCATCCGGCCCCGGCTGTCACTTGCGATCGTCCTCTGCCGGCCCGAAAAACTCCCGCACCGCCGCGCGGAAATGCTCGACCGTAGCGGCCATATCGACGAACGACTTGCCTCCCGCCGCATTGCGGTGGCCGCCCCCGCCGAAATACTTCCGCGCGAACACGTTGACATCCACGTCTCCCCGCGAACGGAGCGAAACCCGAATAAACTGCCTCGTTTCGAGGAACATCGCCGACATCCTGACCCCCTTGATCGAAAGCGGATAGTTGACAAAGCCCTCGCTGTCGCCGGGCAGGAACCTGAATCTGCGCAACTCGCTCTCACGGAGCGTGATAAACCCGACGCCGTAATCACGCATCACGGTCATATTGTCATTGAGCGCATACCCGAGCAACCGCACGCGGCTCTCCGAGAACCCGTTATAGATCGCCGTGTTGATAAACGGAATATCGACCCCTTTCTCGACCAGATGGGCCACCGCCCGGAACAGGTCGGCCGAAAGATTGCTGTAGCTGAAGTTGCCCGTATCGGTCATGATCCCGACATAGAGCGCCTCGGCAGCCGGATAGTCGAGCATCGCAAGCCCGCTATACCGCTCGATCAGCTTATAGACGATATACGAGGTCGAGCACTCCTGCGGATACGAGAACACCAGATCGAACCCGGCCGGCGGGTCGAGATGGTGGTCGATCAAAACACATTTGGCCCGCGTATTGGCTTCGATCGTCGAACCGAGCCCTTCGAGCCGCCCGATCAGGTTGAAGTCGAGGCAAAAGATCAGGTCGGCCTCTCCGATAAACCGGGCGATCTCGCCCGAAGTATCCTCCTTGAACACGCCGACTTTCGAAATATCGGCCATCCAATCGAGAAAATAGGGGTATTTATTGGGAACAACGCACCGCGCGTCATGGCCCTTCTTCTCAAGTATCCGCCGCCATGCCAGCGACGACCCGATGGCGTCGCCGTCGGGATTGGTGTGCGACACCACCACGATCTTTTTGGGACCTCCGTCCAACATGGCTTCCAACCGATCCAGACTCTGCTGATCTATCACCATAACCTATCCAAATCTATTTGCGCGTCCGCAGACGCATTCACAATCCATTATCTCTGCCCGCTTGCCGGCTGCCTCCCCGCGAAAGTAGGAAAAAACCGGCGCCGTGCTCTCCTTCCCCCCGAAAAGAACATCTTTTAAGCCAAAAACACCTGTTGTATGGATCCGACCGGCATCGCCCGGACCTATTCGGCTTCGGGAACGACGACCATCCCGCCATCCGACTCTCCGACCCGCGTCT
>JAFQJK010000014.1 GCA_017415005.1 Rikenellaceae bacterium | reverse complement strand
TGAGTCATGCCCGGCAGCGCAAACAGGCCGTGGACGCCATGCTCGAGGAGGTGGGCTTGTTCGACGTGCGCGACCGGTACGCATCGAAGCTGTCGGGCGGTATGAAGCGTCGTCTGGGTATCGCCCAGGCCCTGATACACGCTCCCAAGGTGATCATTGTCGACGAGCCGACCACCGGCCTCGACCCCGAGGAGCGCATCCGTTTCCGCAACCTGCTCTCCAAGGTGAGCGAGAACGACGTCACGGTCATCCTATCCACGCATATTGTCGGCGACATTTCCAGTACGTGCAATCACATGGCGCTGCTCAACCAGGGCGAAGTCGCCTTCTACGGCTCGCCCGAGGAGATGCTCCGGCAAGCCGAGGGGAAGGTGTGGCGCATTCATGTCTCCAATGAGGATCTGCAGAAGGTCAGCAATATGTACCCGGTCATTACGACGATCCCCGTCGGTCATGGCTGGGAACTTCAGGTGGTTGCCGACGAGGTCGACGGCTACGATGCCGAGCCCTATCCGCCCAACCTCGAGCATGCCTATGTGTATTATATGGAGCATAAGCTGAACCAGTGGACTAACGACTAACCCCAATCCCTGCCAATGTCATTCATCCCGAACATACGTGCCGTCGCCAAATATGAGAGTAAGCTTCTGCTGCGCAGCTGGTTCTTCAAGGTCTTTGTCGGCGTAGCCATTCTGGTCCTCGGACTGCTGGACATGCAGTTCCTGTTCGGTCAGTACAGCCCGTGGCTCCTCAAAGCATTTCCGGCCAATATCCCGTATTTCAACATTCTTTTCCTGAACGTGGGCGAGGCGGTGATCGCGGTCTTCCTCGCGTCGGAATTCCTCAAGCGCGACAAGAAGCTCGATACGCTCGCCGTGTTCTATGTCCGGCCGGTCAGCAATGCGGAGTACGTGCTTGGCAAGATATGGGGATGCCTGCGGGTTTTCCTGATCATCAACCTGATCATCTATGCCGTCGCTATACTCCTGAACCTCATTGCTCCGGGCGTGCATGTCGCCTTGGAGGCCTATCTGTACTACTTCCTGCTTATTACGATCCCCACGCTGATCTACATTATCGGTTTTTCGGTCTTTGTGATGCAGCTGATCAGGAACCAGGCGCTCACCTTCGTGATTTTGCTGGGCTACATCGCCCTCACCGTTTTTTATGTGGGCGACAAGTATTACGGCCTGTTCGACTATATGGCGTGGAACCTGCCGATGTTCCGTTCGCAGATCGCCGGGGCGCCCAATTTCGAAGTGCTGCTGACCCAGCGCCTGATCTACCTTTTTTGGGGGCTGGGTTTCATTTTTCTCAACGTCGTCATGTTCCGGCGCCTGTCCAACTATGCGTACAGCAATATTGCGTGGCTGGTGCTTGCTGTCTGCATGTTCGGCCTGGGCGGGTATACCGGATACATTCATGTCCGCCACAGCCTTCGCGACCTCGACAATAAAAAGGCCTATGTCGCCCTGAACAACCGGTATGTCCATACGCCCAAGATCGTTACCGACCGTTACCTGCTCGATGTCGAGCAGCAGCCCCGGGGCATCCGGGCTACGTGTGTGATCGAGGGCACAGCGCTCGATTCGTCCGACCGCTTCACCTTTACGCTCAATCCGGGCCTGCGCGTGCTTTCGATCGAGAGCGACAGCACGGAGCTGCGCTTCGAGCGCGACCGCCAGATCCTGCTGGTCGATTTCGGCCGTGTCATTCCCCGGGATTCGACGGTCAGTCTGACTGTCCGGTACGAAGGGAGCATCGACGAGACGTTCTGTTATCTCGACATTCCCGAGGACGAACTGCTCAAGCCCAACAAGGAGGAGTGGGGGCTTACCATCGGTAAGCAATACGCCTTTCAGCAGCCCGACTACCTGCTGCTGACCCCCGAGACCTACTGGTATCCCCGACCCGGTACGGGATACAGCGATCAGTCGGCCGACTGGCAGCAGACCTATTTCAGTAATTTCGAGCTGGCCGTGCGTCCGCTTCCGGGCCTCCGGCCGATCTCTCAGGGCGCGATGGAGGATGACAGCTCCGGCGTTTTCCGCTTTGTTCCCGAGAACCAGATGCAGTCCGCGTCGCTCGTGATCGGCGATTACACCCGCCGCAGTATTACGGTCGACAGCGTACAGTTCAACTATTGGCAGGTGAAGGGGGTGGATTTCGGCCGCAGCCGTTTCGACACGATCGCCGACACGCTCCCCTCGCTGATCCGGAACATACGCAACGAGGCCGAGTTCTTCAACCGGCTGAGCTACCCGTTCAAGCGCTTTTCGGTCATCGAGGTCCCGGCACAATTCGCGTCTTATTCGCGTGCCTGGACCCGGGCGCAGGAGACCATGCAGCCCGAGATGGTCCTTTTTCCCGAGAAAGGGAGCCTCGACAGTTGGGCGTTCAATATCGACGTTCAGTTGTACCAGATGAAGATGATGGCGCAGTGGGGCGGCGGCCCGGCAATGAACGAGCGCGATATGCTGACCGCGGCGCTGAACCAGATTCTGCGCATTGCCCTGCGGAAAGAGATGACGACCAGTTTCGAGCGCGGCCGGAAGCAGACGGTGAGCGTCGAGACCGTGTACAACCCGTACTACATTTTCCCGCAGCTCTATAATTTCCGCTATAATATCTATTCGGCCCAGTGGCCGATCGCCAACCGCCTGATCGAGCTGTACCTGCAGAACGAGTCGACCTCGGCCGACTATGACCGCAACTGGAACGGGCTCAGCAAGGATGAGAAGGCCAACCTGCTTTTCCAGGAGAAGACCTTCGCCGAGCTGCTGGCCGACCCCAAGAACCGCGACCTGACCGATAACCTGATCGGGCTTCAGGGGGGGCGCCTGTTCTCCCGGGCCGCCCTCAATTTCGGCGAGGATAAGGTGCGCGACAGCGTTTATGCCGTCCTGAAGGACTATACTTTCAAGAACCTTCGTTTCGAAACGCTGCTCGATACGCTCGGACGCATCACCGGTACGGACATACGGAGTGGAATGGCCGATTGGACCCGTCTCGTCCCGATGGCCGCCTATGAGATCGACGCGCCCAAGGTGCTGCGCTTCATCGACCGTGGCGAGGAGCTGTACCAGTTCGAGATCACGGTGACCAACGCATCCGGTAATCCGGGTATCTTCAGTATCTATTTCCCCTGGGTCGAGAGCGCCAACCCGGATGCCCCGAAGTCCGGCAAGTGGATGATCGAGCTCGGGCCGCACCAGACCAAGCAGATCATCCGGCATTGGCGTACGCGGCCCCAGTGGGTCGATATCTTCGGCTTTGTGGCCGCCAACCTGCCGCTGTTCGTGAATCAGCAGATCCAGTTCACCACCGACGAGAACCTGAGCAAGAAGCGTCCCGAGGGCGAGTATGTCATCGAGCGGGCTTCGCGCGAGGAGCCCGGGGCGATCGTTGTCGACAACGAGGATTCGCTGCTTTTCGAGCTGTCGCCGCCGCGTCCTTCGGGCTATCTGTCGCGCTGGCTCGACAAGACCGACAAGAATACGTTCAAGTATGCCGGCGTGCCCAAATGGTGGGGGCCGATCCAGTGGACCCTCAATACGCAGCCGACCTATTACGGCGGTACGATCCGCTCGGCCTACGTGATCCGTCCCGGCAAGGGCGACCAGTATGTGATCTGGAAGGTCCCCCTGCCCGAGAAAGGGCGCTACGAGGTCTATTACCATGCGACCAGGCCCGATATGCTCCAGTGGCGCTCGGGTCCTGCGGAGCTTCACTTCGTGATCGACGACGGGGGCAAGCAGGACGAGTATCTTGACCTCAACCGCGCCATCAATGGCTGGAACTCGCTGGGTACCTATCACTTCGATACCGATACGGTCCGCGTCACGCTGACCGATGAGTGCCAGGTCAATCCGGTCACGGCCGATGCCGTCAAATTTGTCAAACGATAATCCACAACCGATATGAACCCAACCTTGAAGAACATTTGCCGGATCACCGTGTGCTCGATGGCCCTGCTGTCCGTTGCAGGGCCCATAGCGGCCCAGCAGCCTCTGGTGCTGACCATGGAGCGGGCGCTCGATCTGGCCACCGAGGGCAATCCGGACATGAAGCGCGCTTTCCTTAGCATGGAGCAGAACCGCGAGCTGCTGATCGCACAGAAAGCATCGCTCAAGTCGAAATTCTCACTCGATCTCACGCCGGCCTCCTATGATAAGAGCCGCCAGTACGAGACTTTCAACACGCAATGGTATACCGGGGAGAATTTCCGGGCTTCCGGCCGGTTCAGCATTACGCAGCCCATCCTTTGGACCGACGGTACGATCTCGTTGATCGACGATTTCGGCTGGCAGTACAGCAGCGTCGAGCGCCAGGGGGGGAGCTATGTCGACAAGGCGTTCAATAACAACCTCTACCTGAGCCTGAACCAGCCCTTGTTTACCTATAACCGCCAGCGCATGCAGCTCAAGCAGATCGAGCTCGATTATGAGAACTCGCATATCGCCTATGCCCTGCGCCGGCTGAGCATGGAGAAAGAGATCACCCAGCAGTTCTACAATCTTTTTCTCGCCCAGGAACAGTTGAAGATCGGCGAGGAAGCCCTTCGCAGCGCTCAGGCCAACTACGAGATCATCAAAGGCATGGTCGAGGGCGACCTGTCGCCCCGCTCCGAGCTCTACCAGGCCGAGCTTAACCTGGCGCAGAGCCAGTCGGCTATGGCCAATTACAAGGTCGATCTGGCCAACCAGCAGGATGCCTTTCTGAAAATGTTGGGCCTGCCTCTCGACCAGGAGGTGTCCGTTCTGGCCGTGATCAACGACCAGGAGAAGATCGATGTCGATGTCCGCTACGCGATCGATCATGCGATGGACAGCCGGCTGGAGCTTCGCCAGCGCGAGATCGAGCTGGAGAAGCTCGATCAGCAGATGGTCGTCACGAAAGCCTCCGACGAGTTCAAGGGTAACCTTGCGCTGTCATTCGGGCTGATGGGCGACAACGAGAAGCTGTCGCGCATCTATAAGAATCCCACCCAGAATCCCCGGGTCGAGCTGACCTTCAGCGTGCCTATTTTCGACTGGGGCGCCAAGAAGGCCCGCATCAAGGCCCAGGAGCGCGCCATCGAGTCGGCCAACCTCGATTTCGTGGAGGCCCGGAAAGACATCGAGATCGACATCCTGCGCACTTCGCGCAGCCTCGACAACCAGTGGCAGCAGATCAATATAGCCAAGCAAAGCGTCCGGAATGCGCAGTTCACGTTCGACCTGAACACGATCCGTTACCGCAAGGGCGAGATCGACGGTATGAATATGCGGCAGTATGAGGACCAGCTCTCCTCACAGAAGATGGACTACTACCGTACGATCATCAATTATAAGCTCGAGCTGCTCAATATGAAGATACTTACCCTCTATGATTTCGAGAACAAAGCCCAGATCGTGCCGATCACCGAGGAGAAACGCAAGGAGAAATTAAAATAAAACATAACCCCATGAAACACTACATCCAACCCATCGCCCTGTCCGCTGCGCTCATCCTGCTGGCCTCCTGCGGCAATAACGGAGGGGCCCAGCGCCCCGACATTGCATCGCCCGTATCGGTCGTCGAGCTCAAGCCGTCGTCGATCAGCAAGTTCATCAATACGACCGGGACGGCCAAGGCTACGTACGAGGCCGATCTCAACTCCGAGATCGCCGGTCTCTATCACCTTCAGACCAACCCGGCGACGGGGCGGCCTTTCAAGTTGGGCGACAGGGTCAAGCAGGGGCAGCTGATCGTCCGGCTCGAGGATCGGGAGTATATGAACGGCATTGCGCTCGATTCCAAGGAGATGAACCTTGAGCTGGCCCGTCAGAAACGGCAGAGCCAGGACACGCTTTACCAGAAAGGCGGGGTTACGGCGCTCGATCTGCGCAATTCCGAGGTGGCCGTGATCGATGCCGAGTACAGTGTCGATAACGCCCGGATCAGTCTCGAAAAGATGAATGTCAGGGCTCCGTTCGACGGCATCATCGTGACGCTTCCGCACTATACTCCGGGAGCCCGTGTCGAGCAGGGCAAGCCTATGGTGTCGCTCATGTCCTACGACAAGATGTTCATGGAGATCAATATGCCCGAGAGCGCGATCAATCAGGTCCGCACGGGGCAGTCCGCGGCCATCACCCATTACACGCTGCCCTACGATACGATCCCGGGTACCGTGAGCGAGCTTTCGCCTGCCATCAATACCGAGACCCGTACGTTCGGGGGTAAGCTGCTGATCGACAACGGTCGCCTCATGCTGCGCCCGGGCATGTTCGTCAAGGCCGACATCAAGGTCGACCAGGCCGACAATGCCATTGTCATTCCCAAGGATGTGATCCTTTCGAACCGGCGGCGTAAGTACGTGTTCATCGTCGAGAAGAATACGGCCGTTATCCGTGACATCCGCACAGGCATCGAGGACGAGGACAATATCCAGGTAACCGACGGGCTCAAGCCCGGTGATAACCTGGTCGTTCGCGGCTACGAGACCCTGCGCGAGAACAGCAAGGTGAAAGTCCTGAAATAGCGTGGCGGACACGAGTTGTTAGTTTTCACCGGACCGGAGCTCCGCCTGCGGTCCTGCACAACCTGATCTTATGAGGAAAATAATCAAATTTGCAGTCAGCTATCCCGTGACCGTCCTGATGGTGGTCCTGGCGATCCTGCTGTTGGGCAAGATATCGTACGACCGGCTCAGCGTCGACCTGCTGCCTGACCTGAACAACCCGCGCCTGTTCATCGAGCTGAAGGCCGGCGAGCTGCCGCCCGAGGAGATTGAGAAACGCTT
>JAFQJK010000013.1 GCA_017415005.1 Rikenellaceae bacterium | reverse complement strand
TCTACGACTTCTGCCGGCGGTACATCTTGGCGGCAGGCAGGGTTACAGCTCGGCGGCGCGGGCGACGGGTGCGACATCGAGCGAGGCGAACTCGTCGCGCAGGTAGTGGAAATAACCTGTGATGCCGATCATGGCCGCGTTGTCGGTCGTGAACTTGAACTCGGGAATGAAGGTCTTCCAGTCCCGTTTCCGGCCTTCCTCGGCTATGGCGGTGCGCAGGCCCGAGTTGGCCGATACGCCGCCGGCGATGGCTATGTTGTTGATCTCGTACGCTTTGGCGGCTTTGGTCAGTTTCGTAATCAGGATCTGTATGATCGTGTGCTGGAGCGAGGCGCAGAGGTCGGCCTTGTTCTCTTCGATGAAGTTCGGGTTCGCGGCCATCTCGTCGCGAAGGAAGTAAAGGAACGATGTTTTCAAACCGCTGAAACTGAAGTCGTAACCGTCGACATTGGGTTTGGCGAACTTGAACCGTTTCGGGTCGCCCTCCTTGGCCAGCCGGTCGATAACCGGGCCGCCGGGGTAGGGTAAGTTCATGACCTTCGCGCACTTGTCGAATGCTTCGCCGGCAGCGTCGTCGATCGTCGAGCCGATGATCTCCATGTCGAGGTGGTCGCGCACCAGCACGATCTGCGTGTGGCCCCCCGAGACGAGCAGGCACAGGAACGGGAAAGCCGGATGAGGAACCTCCCTGTCGGGCAGGTCGATGAAATGCGAGAGGATATGTCCCTGAAGATGATTGATCTCGATCAGCGGAATGTCCTTGGCAATGGCCAGCCCCTTGGCGAAAGAGACGCCGACGAGCAGCGAGCCGAGCAGGCCCGGGCCGCGCGTGAAGGCGATGCCGTCGATCTCGTCGGCTGTAATGCCGGCTCCTTTGAGGGCAGCATCGACCACCGGGATGATGTTTTGCTGGTGAGCTCGCGAGGCCAGCTCGGGGATCACGCCGCCGTATTTCATATGAACGTCCTGATTGGCAATCACATTCGAGAGCAGCGTGGTGCCGCGCAATACGGCCGCCGATGTGTCGTCACAGGAAGATTCGATGCCTAAAATGGTAATATCCATTGGTTTGCTGCATTTGGTGCGTAACTGACAAGAGGTGACAGGGTGGTGTCATGGGACTTGTCGCAACATGACAAAACGTGCCACGTTCCGATGCACCGGTATGGGCCGGGTGATCGGGCGGTGTAACCGGGCGAAAGATAGCGAAAAATTCGGCGAAGCGGGTCGGATCTTGTGGAAAATTGCGGAGGATGCCCGGTGGGATGAGAGAGGTTCCGGGGAGGAGCGGAGGAGAATTGCCGGAAGGGATCCCGGGAGGAGACGGGGCGGCCGGCTCGCAGCGGCGGTCAGGGCTACCGGTGGTGGGGCGTTACCGGGCAAGTGGAAGGAGACGAGGGAATGGAAAGTGGAAATGAGAAGAAGGAGGGCGGAGGACATCCCGGGAATGGCCGGGATACGGGAGGGAAGGGAGTGGCCTTGGGGGCGGAAGATGTGATAGGGGCGGATGGGGTACGATGATCTGGGAACGGGGAGCCCGGAACGGATGGCGCGGGAGGTTGTGGAATGGTACCCGGTCCCGCGGATGGGGGGTGCAGGGAGGTGTAAAGGGGAGCCAAAAGCGCTGGGGGATGGGGTCATAATACTGTTACGGAGATAAAGTATGGCGTGGCAGGAACCGAGGAGGTGGACGAGAACGGGTTATGGGCATCTATCCGACCCGGAGTGGGAGGCCAACCGGAGGACGGCCAGATTTGGCCGGGTGCATGACCGGCTCGGGGCATGGGTCCAGTCCGGGTCCGGCAAGTGGGGCGGGGAGGATGGGGCATCGGTTTGCGGGTACAGCGTCCGGGAACCGCGGGCCCGACCGGAACAGAAGATTGGGGGACAGAGCGGTTGGCCGGGGTGTCGGATGGCCCGGGATTGGACGGAAGCCGAGCGGGGAGGAAGCGGAGGGGAAAACGGGCAGGATGGGACAGAATAGGGGAATTGGCCTTTTACGGGACGGTCGGGAGTTGTTGGGGAAGACGGTAGGTCCGGGATTGGACGGAAGTCGGGCGGGAGGAAGCGGAGGGGAAAACGGGGCAGGATGGGACAGAATAGGGGAATTGACCTTGTTACGGGACGGTCGGGAGCTGTTGGGGAAGACGGTAGGTCCGGGATGGTCAGAAGTCGAGCAGGCGGAAGCGGCGGCGCAGCTCGTCGGGTGTATACCGCTGGAAGTGCCACCACTCGTCGGGATTCTGCGTGAAACCCGCGTCTGTCATCAGGGCGGCGAGCTGGCGTCGGTTGGCGAGCGCCTCGCGGCTCATCTGCCCACAGGCCACATATTCCTCTTCATGGCCCACGTGCGAGATGGGATCGAAGCAATCGAACGGACAGCCCATGTCGAGCGGCCGTCCGTCGGGACCGGCAATGGTCAGGTCGACGGCTACGCCGTAGTTGTGGTAGCCTCCGGTCTCGGGATCAGCTACGTAGCGGGCCTGGGGCGTTCCGGCCACCAGCGAGTACATGAAACGCTGGATGCCGATGGGGCGCGCGGCGTCGTAGATGAGCAGCCGGTGGCCCGGGCGCGCGACGCAGAGCGCCCGCTGGGCGGCAACGACCCTCGCGGCGATTTCCGGAACGAGGTAGGCTTTGCCGAGCGCACCGTAGAGGTTGCGTCCCGTGAAGTTGTCGGGGGTGGCGTATTTGAGCTCGACGCCGATCTCCGGGGCGAGGTCGTGGATGTCGACCAGTCCATAAGCGCGGAATTGCGCTTCGAGGTCGTTGTGCGGGGTAGTGGTCCGGTGGGTCATGGCGATGTGAGGTGGAGGATGGTTATCGGAATTATGGAATGGTGGAGGAGTGGTGTGTGAGGAGGCGTGAGGGATGGTGCGTACTATACGTCAGCCGGGTGAACGGCTCGTGCGGCCGGAACGGTGAGCGCTGGCGGGATTAGGGGTTGGGTAGCTGGGGCATAAGCTGCAGAGTTGGAGTGGAAGCGGGTGCGGTGGAGACAGTCGGGAGTGTGCAGGAGGGGGCAACGCGGGGACTGACGGGCCTGTCGGAATGGCGCGGCCGGGCGTTCGGGGACGAGGGGTGCGGCGGTATAGGCGGACGGGGCAGGTGGTTGGGCCGGGGCCTCCTCAGCGGCGATGCGGACTGTGTGTCGGGCGGGTGGGACATACGGTATCGTGGGTTTGGGTGGATTTGCGGGGTTGGGCGTCGCGGGCCAGGGTGGCGACCTGTGGCGGCGGCTTTGTGCCGGGGCGGAAACGCGGCCGGGCGCCGATCACCGGTCGGTCTTGGGATCACGGGTTATGTGTCGGGCAGAAGGTCATGGCCGGATAGATTGAGTGTATTGCTGAAAACGGGTTCACGGGTACGGGCGTTGGCGGGGGAGGAAGGTGCGGGGCAGCACGGAGACCGGGGGAAACCGACGGCCGATGGCGGCGGCTTTGTGCCGGGACGGAGGCTCGGTTGGCCGATAGATCACCGGCGGCTTCGGCGGACGGGTTGGAGACCACCGGGCGGGCTCTGAATTACGGACTATGTGTCGGGCGGGAAAGGCATGGCAGGATCGGGGTATTGCGGGAGACTGGTTGATGGGTGCAAGCGTTGGCAGAGAGGGCAGGTACGACGGGCGGGAGCCGGCGGGCAGGCCGGGGCAGTGTCGGGTACCGGGCCGGGAGCATCCGCACGGTCAGCACCGTTGGTTCCACGAGATCGAGATGCCCGAGCGGGGAAAGATGGTCCGCGAGGTCTTGAACTCAAGGTTGCGGCCGTTGATGCGGATCTGGCCGTCGTACTTGGCGTGGCCTTTGTCTTCGTCCTCGGCGAACGATATGAATGTCATGTAGCTGACGCTCTTCATATCGACGCGCACCGACGGGTCGAAAATGAGCCGGAACTCGGCGCCCAGCGTCGGGGCGGCATAGATCGAGTAGAAGGTGGTCTCCTGCTCGGTGGGATACTTGATGGTCAGCTCGGCCGTGTACTGGATGTAGCCGTCGGCCTGGAACTCCTCGGGGTGGCGGTCGATCCCCTCGTCGGGCACATCGACCGAGATCTCGATGCCTCGGACGCCCGGGCAGCCCCGGTGCGGGTCGCCCGTGTCGACGAACACTTCGTAAGGCAGTCCTTCGAGGTAGGGCTTGCGGCTGCCGGAGTCGGTCCGGGCATGGGCCGCACGCTCGATGTTCACCCGGTATTGCAACCGGGCGATGACGCCGGCCGCCTCGTCGGCCGGGAGGCGGTGGAAGCCCGGCCGCCCGGGTTCGGATTTGTCGAGCGAGAGCCCTTTGATATAGGCGAGCAGCTCGGAGTCTGAAATCTCCTCGCGGAAGAAATAGCTGTGGTCGTTCATGATCCGGTCGAGCTCGCCGCAGTCCGCATCGGTCGGGTCGGGACGCTTGAGCACCAGGTAGGACTTGACCTGGATACGCGCCCGCGAGAACTTGTGCCGGGGATCCCTGAAGCAGCGCGTGTCGGTCAGCTCCTGGTGCAGGTAGAGGTGGCCCTGCTCCTCGGAGAGGGTCACGTTGTAGATCTCTTTCTTCTTGAGTATCCGGCAACTGTTCTCGATATAGCGGAGGTAGTTCTTAGAGAGGCTGGCGCTGCAACAGTACGACTCGATGCAGTTCTGCAGAATGGACCTGATCGCCTGATTGTTGTAGAGCTTGCGCAGCAGACGGTGGTTGTCGCCCGTAAGGATCTGGACCAACGCGTCCTGGAGGGCCTCCTCGGTGTCGTTCTCGGCGCACCACTGGTAGACCAGGTTGATGATGATCACGCCCAGCACGGCACCGATGCCGCAGTTGGCGAAAGCGATCAGCAGCGAGGGAACGGAGTACTGTTCGTGGGCGTCGAGCAGGATGATGATCACGCACAGGGCGAGGATCAGCAGCGAGGTGATGTAGGCGTAGCGGTAGTTGCGCAGTTTATTGCCGGGCTTGCGGGTTACCATAGGGCTTATCGGTTTGGGTGGAACGCAGATAACAAAGATAGTAAATTCCGGCGGAACGGGATGGGACCGGGCGGGGATTTTCGGATGGGTGCCGGGCGGCCGTACCGGGCGGAGCCGGGGAGCGGTGTGCGATGGCTCGCGGGTGGAAAACGGGGGTGTTGTGTGCGGGGGCTTATGCCGGAGGGAATGTGGCGGGTGTGCGGAGGGTATGGGCAGGAGGGATACCGGGTGATGTGCGGGCTGTGTTCCGGAGATGTTCGGGCGGTGCCGGGCGGGAAGGCGGCCGAGGGGGTGCGGACGTATCGGTAGGGAGCTGTCGCGCGCGTGCCGGCAGAATTAAAAGGAGGGGGGCGGATAATTCACGGGCGGAGAGGTGGGGCGGAACCGATTTTTTTGTAAAATTGTAACTTAATTGGCTTGGTCTGCCCTGTCGGGAGCGGAAGTGGACGATGGAGGACGGAATGGCGTGGGCGAAGGTCTGAGCGTGAGTGTGTTGCCGGGCATTGTGCGTGGGGTGCCGGAGATGAGGCGGAAGTTGCGGGGTCGAAAGGATGGGGTGCGGGGCCGGATCGAAAGGTGCGGGGGAATGGGTGACCCGGCTGCGGAGCGGGAAGATCGCACGGTAGGGGGCTGGAGGGATGAGCGGGTGGGCCGGAAGGCGCGCTGTGCGGGATGGGGAGTGGGAGGTGCCGGGAGCGGCTGCAAAGATCGTGGCGCGGAGACGAGGGGTTGCTCGCGGCGTATGCGACCGGGCAGCCGGGCGGGCGCCGCGGATCGGCGGGTTGCCGTTAACCCTGGCGGGTCGGACGGAGGCGCGGAGGCGAGGGAATGAAGGCGGAGATCGCCGGAGGCGGGCGGAAGCGCGGGAGCGGAGGGCGTGGCGGGGCTTGCGGCGGCGGTTGCCGGGCGAGGCGGATCGAATTAAGTATGGATAAATCAGATAGTGGGCAGAATCGTTAAAATATTCCTCTCGGTCGTGTCGACACTGATCCTGGCCGGGATCGTGCTGCCCGTTGCACTCTCGCTGCTGCTCAACCTGCCGTCGGTCCAGAACTTCGCCGTGCGGCATGCCGCGCGCTGGGCCAGCGCGCGGCTCGGGACGACGGTCGCGATCGACCGCGTTCACCTGCGCCTGTTCAACAATGTGGCGGTTGACGGGTTCTATGTCGAGGACTATGCAGGCGATACGCTGATGTATTGTAAGGAGGTCAGGGTGCCGGTGACGCGGCTCGACATCTTCTCGGGCCGTTTTGCGCTGGGGCGCGTGGCCGTGAACCGGGTCGATCTGTTCCTCAGCCAGGACAGTACCGGGACGATGAACATTAAGCGGGTGCTCGAACACCTGAAAAGTAACCGGAAAAAGGAGAAAAAAGGCGGCTTCCGCATGGCGGCGGCCTCGCTGGCGCTCGACAGCGTCCACTTCAAGATGCGCAAGTGGGAGCGTAAGGAGCGCGAGGGGGTCAACTTCACGGACCTCGACGTGCGGGATTTCGCGCTGCATGCCTCGGGGATCAGCGTGGCGGACGACAGTGTGACGCTCAGCATCGAGCACCTCGCCTTCCGCGAGAAGGGCGGGTTCGAGCTGGAGCGCCTCACGGCCGGGGATTTCGCGATCTCGGGGCGCGGGATGTATTTCAACCGGCTGGGGGTCAGGGCCAGCGGGTCGGACCTGCGCATGAACTACCTCTATTTCGTATACCCTACGTGGAAGGCATACAAGGACTTCCTGAGCGATGTGCGGCTCGAGGCCGACATGGCCGGATCGACCGTGAGCTACGAGACGATCGGGTGCTTCGCGCCCAAGCTGCGGAGCTGGCGCTCGGTGTACCGCAACGTGTCGCTCGCGGTGAGCGGGCCCATTCGGGCGCTGGAAGGGGTGATCCGCAACCTTGAGCTGGAGGATACGCGTCTGGCGGCCGACTTCGGGATCTACAATGTGCCCGACGTGGAGCGGATGCGTCTGCGCATCGGGGTGTCGCACCTGAGCACGACGGCCGAGGATGCGGCGCTCGTCGTGCACGACGTGACGCGGGGCAGGTCGCTGGGCAAGGCGGGCGAGATGCTCGGGCGCCTCGGGCGGATCGAGTTCGAGGGCAACTTCGACGGGCTGTTCCGCAGGTTCAGGGCCGACGGCCGCTTCACGACCGGGCTGGGCGGCGTAGCGGTCGACCTGGAGGCCGGGGACGGCGAGCGCGGCACGATGGGGCTCAAAGGGACGGTCGGTCTCGACGGGTTCGACGTCGGACGCCTCGTGGGGGTGCCCGACCTGGGGCGCGTCACGATGGACGCCAAGGCGAGCGGGGGTGTCGGGCGGGGCGATTTCTACGCCGATGCCCAGACGCATATCGCCTCGGTGGCGTTCAACGGCTATACCTACCGGAATATCGACGTGAACGGGCTTTTCGGCGACCGGACCTTCATGGGCTATATCGGTAGCCGGGACCCCAACCTGCGGCTGGCATGGAACGGCGAGTGCGACTTCCGGGGCGCGGAGCCGGTGTACGACTTCGACCTCGACCTGGACCATGCCGACCTGTATGCGCTCAATATCAACCGGCGCGACACGGTGTCGGTGCTCAGCTGCCGCGTGAGAGCGCACGGAAGCGGTACGAAGCTCGACGACATCGACGGGCAGATCAACGTGCGCGACCTGCTCTACGTCAACCCGGTCGACTCGGTGCGCACGGGCGAGATACGTTTCGTGGGGACCAACACCGAGGAGAGCAAGCTGCTCGGCATGTACTCGTCGTTCGCCGACGTGGAGATGCGCGGACGGCTCAGTTACGGCAACATCATCGGCTACTTCCGCAACACGCTCGCCGGCTACCTGCCGTCGCTGGCCGAGCGGGGCACAGCGGCGCCGGCGCCGACAGCCGAGCAGGAGATGAGCCGCCTGGCGGCCGAAGGGTATGAGATGAAGCCGGCATCGGACGCGTCGAACTATTACCTGCTCAGGGCCAATGTCAAGCAGGCCAACAATGTGGCGGGTATTTTCGTGCCGGGACTGCAGGTGGCCGAGGGGACGCAGCTCTCGTTCCTGTTCAACCCGGTGGCCGACCGGTTCTCGCTATCGCTCACCTCGGAGTATATCGAGCGGGGCGGGTTCTTCGTCTCGAACCTCAATGTCAACACGCGGAACGTGGCCGACTCGATCTCGCTCTATATGAGGGCCGACGACCTGTTCACGGGCAGCGTGTACATGCCCAACCTCTCGGTGGTGGGCGGCGTCAAGGAGAACAAGATCACCGTGCAGACCAAGTCGTCGGACCCCGAGCGGGAGAACTATATGCTCATCGGGCTCACCGCGGCGCTGGGACGCAACGCAGTGAGCGGAATCCCGCAGGTGAGCCTGCGCTTCCTGCCTTCGACCATCGCGCACGGCAGCCAGGAGTGGCGCATCGGCGCGCGCGGGATCGTGTACGACAGTACGCGGATCGTGGTCGATGGCTTCAGGATATCGAGCGGCGAGCAGGAGCTTGCCGTGAGCGGGGTCGCGTCGCGCAGCCGCGCCGATACGCTGCGCCTTGTGATGCGCGATTTCGACCTCGCGCCGCTGGCCCAGCTCGCCTCGAGGGCCGGCTACTCGGTCGAGGGGCGCAGCAACGGATATGTCGACATGACCTCGGCACTGCGGGAGGGGCTGCTGCAGGCGCGGGTGAACTTCGACAGCGTACGGGTCAACGGGATACCGATGCCCGAAACGGTCTTCGACAGTCGCTGGGACTTCCACACCGAACGTGCCGCATTCCTGCTCACCAAGCAGGGCGAGGGGCGCGACACGCTCGTGCGGGGCTATTACAGCCCGGCCCGAAAGGCCTACATGGCCGATGTGCGGATGCAGGGGATCGAGCTGGCGTTGCTGGAGCCCGTGCTGCAGGGCATCATGAAGAATACGCGGGGTGTGGCCGATGCCGAGCTGCGCCTGGCGGGAAGCGGCCCGCATCCGTCGCTGAGCGGCGTGGTGCGCGTGCCGAGGATGGAGACCACGGTCGACTTCACGAACGTGCCCTACACGCTCGCCGATGCCGAGATCGAGGTGAAGGACAACGTGTTCACGCTCAAGCCCACGCGTGTGTACGACACGAAAGGGCACAGTGCGGCGATCGGGATGAGCATCGGAAGCCAGTATTTCAAGAACTTCTGGTACGACGTACGCATCAGGCCCGAGAACCTGATGGCGATCAACACCACGGAGCAGGATAACGAACTGTTCTACGGGACGGTGTACGCCTCGGGAGCGGTCGACGTGAGGGGGGACAAGCTCGGCACGAAGATCGATATCGTCGCCACGACCGAGCCGAACTCGGCGTTCTATATGCCGCTGAGCGACAAGGAATCGATCGCCGAGGCCGACTTCATCTTCGTCGAGAACCCGGAGGAGCCGGTCGACACGACGACCGTCGCGATGCGTAAGCGCATGATGTTCGAGCGGCGGATGAAGCGCCGCTCGGCAGCGCGCGGCGATATGGAGATCAATATGGTGGTCAACGTGCGGCCCAACACCGATTTCCAGCTCGTGGTCGATCCCCGCTCGGGAGATATGATCAAGGCGCGCGGGGACGGTGCGCTCACGCTCCATGTCAACCCGCGAAACAACGAGTTCTCGATGTACGGCGACTACCAGCTCACGGACGGAAGCTATCGCTTCTCGCTGGTCAACCTGATCGAGCGGACGTTCGAGATCGAGCCGGGCAGCTCGATCCAGTGGACGGGCGACCCGATCGACGCGCAGCTCAACATCACGGCCCTCTATAAGCTCAAGGCCTCGCTCGCCCCGCTGCTGATGAGCAACGACGAGAACATGAAGCGCCGCGTGCCGGTCGACTGCATGATCCACCTCGGAGACCGGCTCTCGCAGCCGGCCATCACGTTCGACGTGACGGTCCCCAACACCGATCCCGAGACGCAGAGCCTGGTGAACAGCGCGCTCAACACGCAGGAGATGAAGGCCACGCAGATCATCTGGCTGCTGGCGTTCAACAGCTTCTATGCCGACAACACGTCGACCAGCCAGAACCTCAATATCGGGTCGGTGGGCAGCTCGGCCACCGGGTTCGAGTTCCTGTCGAACCAGTTGAGCAACTGGATATCGACCGATAAGTACAATATCGGGTTGCGGTACAGGCCCAAGAGCGAGGTCACCTCGGACGAGCTGGAGTTCGGATTCTCGACCGACATCATCGGTAACCGGCTGCTGCTCGAGGTGGAGGGCAACTACGACTTCGGCAACAACGCGACGATGACCAACCGCACGGCCAACAACCTGACGGGCGACTTCTACCTCACGTGGCTGATCGACCAGGCGGGCAACCTCAAGGCAAAAGCCTTTACGCGGACGATCGATCGCTTCGACGAGAATCAGGGTTTGCAGGAGAGCGGCCTCGGTATTTATTATAAAGAGGATTTCAACACGGTGGGCGACATCGTGCGTAACATCAGGGCACGGATGGCCGGGCGCAGCGAGCGGCGCCGGGCGCGCCGCGAAGAGCGCGCGCAGCGGGATGCGGCGAAGGCGGCCGCGGCGCTGCCGGCCGGAGAACGGAGCGGGGCGGCGGATGAGGCGGGTGCTACGTCGGATGCTGTGCCGGGCGCGGAGGAGTAGTGCGGGCAGCGTAGAGGGTGCGTTGGAGCGGGTGTGAACGTGAAGGGGGGGGGCGGCGGTCGCGGCACTGCTTCCGGGAGCGGGGGATGTGTCGGGTACGGAGGGCGCGAAGTCGGCCGGTAGAGCCGGAATGGAACCGGCGCCGGCGGGTATCCGGAAGCGCGGGGCGAGACCGGGCGGGATGCGGGTGGAGGGTAGGTGCGGTCGGGAGGATGGAACAGGGCCGGCGGTAGGAGGTGGCGGTGCGGCAGATGCGGAGCCGGGCGGGTTCGTATGGGAGCCCGGAGGAGGGTTCGCAGGGCGGCCGCGGGACCGGATACACGGAAGTCTGCCGGACCGGCCCGTATGGGAGAGCAGGGGGAGACGAATGGCATGGAGCTGTATCGGACCGGCCTGGAAAAGGAAGGGCTCGCAGAGGCGGGCAACCGGATGGCAGGGCGGTGCGGAAGAAGGACCGGATGCGGAGCAATCGCAGGCGGGGACGGGGGGCCGGAGCCGGCGGGCGGTGCGGGGGAGCCTGCGGCGCCGGGGGGAGCGGATGGCGTGCGGTGGCGGTCGAACGGTAGAAAAAATACGTTTGAGCGGGGCGAAATGGTGGTTTTTTGATAAGAAAAAGATACCTTTGCCGGTGAAACTGAAAAAATATTAAAACAAACCGATATGAGCATGTTATTACAGGCTGCGGAAGCGGTGGCGACCGTGGCGGAAGAGACCAAGACGATGGGGTTGGGCGAGCTGGCAGTGGCCGGCGGCTGGCTGATGATCCCGCTGGCCATTCTGGCCGGGGTCACGGTGTTTATCTTTGTCGAGCGCTTCATCGCCATCCGCAAGGCCTCGGCCATGGATATGAACTTCATGAACCGGATCCGCGAGTTCATCTACGACGGTAAGATCGGCTCGGCCGTGCAGCTCTGCAAGAGCACCGATACGCCGATCGCCCGCATGGTCGAGAAAGGGATCGAGCGCCTGGGACGCCCGATGAATGACGTGCAGACGGCTATCGAGAACGTGGCCAACCTTGAGGTGTCGAAGCTCGAGAACGGGTTGCCGTTCCTGGCGACGATCGCCGGCGGCGCGCCGATGATCGGTTTCCTCGGAACGGTGGTCGGCATGGTGCAGGCCTTCATGAACCTGTCGGAAGCCGGAGGAACGGTCGATATGAGTCTGCTCGCGAGCGGTATGTATGTGGCTATGGTGACGACCGTCGCCGGTCTGATCGTCGGTATCCCGGCCTATTTCGGCTACAACTACCTGGTCCAGCGGATCGAGAAGCTCGTCTTCCGGAGGGAGGCCAACTCGATCGCCTTCATGGACATCCTGAACCAGCCGGTCGAGCGGTAGGCTCCCGGCAGCCCGGTGCGGCGCTGCCGCGCGGAGGCTGTTAACCCGTTAAAAGATTAGAAAATATGGCCATAAAAAGAGGTTCGAAAGTCGATTCAGGCTTCAGCTCGGCGTCGATGACCGACATGATCTTCCTGCTGCTGATGTTCATGATGATCGCCACCACGCTGATCAATCCCAATGCGCTCAGACTGATACTGCCCAAGGCGTCGAACCAGATCAAGGAGAAGCCGTACACGTCCGTTTCGATCACCTCGGACCTGAAATATTACGTCGAGACCAAGCCTGTCCCGTTCGACCAGCTCGAGAGCGAACTCGCCGCAAAGATGGAGGGCATGGAAAAGCCCACGTTCGCGCTGCACATGGACAAGTCGGTGCCGGTGGAGGAGATGGTGAAGGTCATGGTGATCGCGAAGAATCATAACTATCAGGTACTTTTGGCGACATCGCCCGAATAAAGACCATGTACGAGGAATACCGGAACGAGGAACAGAGGCGCAGGGTGATCGGCGCAGCCGCGGCGGCAGGGTATCTGCTGCTGTGGGTGGCGCTGTTGCTCTTCGTGAAGTTCAACCTGACGCAAGAGGAGCGCGGGGAGGGTATCCTGATCAATTTCGGGGATGTCGAGATGGCGTCGGGAGCCGAGGACCCGGATAATATCGACCGGATCGCCGATGCCCAGAGCCGCCCGCAGAGCACCCCGAGGCCTGAGGATGACGAGATAATGACGCAGGAGCACGAGGAGGCGCCCGCGGTCAAGGTGAAGAAAGAGACCCGGAAAAAGGAGACCGCCAAGCCGGCTGAGACCAAGCCCAAGAAGCCGGCCGAAGAGGTGCCGGCCGAGCAGCCGAGGCAGGTGAACAAGAAAGCGCTGTTTCCCGGCCGTACCGAAGGCAGCAAATCGACCTCGGAGGGAACCGGCGAGGGTAAGGGCAACCAGGGCAATCCGGCGGGCGACCCGGCGGGCAGCCACGAGGGGACCGGGCAGGGAACGAGCGGTAACTCGTTCGACCTGTCGGGACGGCGGCTGGTGGGAGGACTTCCCAAGCCGTCGTATGACGTGAGCGAGCAGGGCCGCGTGATCGTCGAGATCACGGTGAACAAGGAGGGTAAGGTCGTTAAGGCGGCCTTCCGTTCGAAAGGCTCGACCACATCGAACAGCGTGCTTGTGAACGCAGCGCTCAGGGCGGCCCGGCAGGCGCGCTTCAGCGTCGGCGAGGGCGAGGACCTGCAGACCGGAACGATCACCTACAACTTTAGAATGGTCGGACAATGAGAGGCGCGCGCGTGATAGTTGCCGGGATGGCGGCGTTGGGTCTGGTGTCTGCCGGAACCGCTGAGGCGGAAATCGGCGGCCGAGGTATGGGCGTGGCCGGTGGCCTGGCGACCGGGGCAGTGCAGGGAGTGGCCGGGGATGTTTCCGCGTTGGCGAAGGTTTGTGCTGTTGCCGAGATGCGGGCGGCCGGAGCTGATTTGCGGATTGACGGGGTGGCCTCTGGTGATGCGGGAGCGGCAGATGGCGGACGCAGCGGCGCGATGATGCGTGACGGCCTGACGGCGGACGGGGCGATGATGCCCGGGTTTGCGGAAACGGGCGGAGTGGCGTTCATGGTGCCGAGCTGCGAGGCTGTGGGAGTGGAAAACGCAACAGTGCCGGCGGATGCGTCGCGTATGGCGGAGGCCGGCGGGTCAGGATGCGGGGAGGCGGCCATGTCTTGCGGCTATGGGGCTGCGAGTGCGGAGCGTGCGGCCGGTACCGTCATGGCAGAGGCCGGGGTTGCGACGGTCGGGGCGCGGCAGCAGGCGGACGGAGTGGAGCAGGAGACGCCGCGGGGCGTGATCCGGTTTGAGAAGGCGCTGTACGATTTCGGAAAGATACAGGAGGCGGACGGTGCAGTGAGCTACGAGTTCGTCTTTACCAACGAGGGCAAGGCCCCCCTGGTGATCGCGCGCATCGAGACATCGTGTGCCTGTACCAAGGCGGCGTTCTCGAAAAAGCCGGTGCCTCCCGGGAAGGAGGGCCGGATCAAAGTGACTTACGACCCGAAGAAACAGGCAGGGACGTTCTATAAGGCGATTCAGGTGTTCTCGGACAGTGCCGACCCCCGGCTGATCGTTACGATACGGGGCGAGGTGGTGCCGGACAGGAAAAAATAGACATCAGGTATGAGCGACGGAGGATATGGATTATTGGGAGGCGGGCGACGGGCCCGGATCACGGTAATTTAGTCCTCGTTTTTTGTGAATTGTCATGTTGCCCGGAGGCGTGCGACATGGCTTTTCGTGCGGAAATACGGGCCGGATGGCGAGGCGGGGCATCCGGGGGTGAGCGCGCGCCAGGCGATGGCCGGTCGACGGGACGGGAGATGAGGAGTGGACGTGCGCGCGGGAGAGAGAGTGAGAGAGTGAGAGAGTGAGAGAGTGA
>JAFQJK010000002.1 GCA_017415005.1 Rikenellaceae bacterium | reverse complement strand
GGCCGGTCGGGCTTTTTTATTAATTTTGCATCTGCAAAAGCGTTGCCGTACAAAGATAGTGAAAGCCGAGCGGCAAGCCAAACTTGTTTGAGCTTGTCCGAGGCGCATCCTGTCTTTTGCAAAGATAGCCAAGAAACCGTTCCACCCGCCCTGGCTCAGCCGGGTACGGGCCAAACCGACCGACCAGATGGGATACAGCCGAGCCGAGATCATCGAGATGTTGTGCGCCGAGGGCGCGGAGCTTGATGCGCTGCTCGCCCGCGCCACCGCAGTCAGACGGGATACGGTCGGCGAGAGCGTTTACCTACGCGGTCTCATCGAGTATTCGAACGTTTGCCGCAAGAACTGCCTCTATTGCGGCATCCGCCGCGACAACCGTACCGTCGACCGCTATACGCTGACCCGCGACGAGGTGCTCGACGCCGCCCGTCATGCATGGATAAGCCGCTACGGCTCGGTGGTCCTGCAGGGCGGGGAGGTGACCGCCCCGCAACATATCGGGACGATCGCCTCGCTGATCCGCGAGATCAAGGCCCTCTCGAACGGCGAGCTGGGTATCACGCTCTCGCTCGGCGAGCAGTCGGCCGACACCTACCGCCTCTGGCGCGAGGCAGGTGCCCACCGCTACCTGCTACGGATCGAGAGCTCCACCCCGTCGCTTTACGCCCGGATCCATCCCGCAGACGGCCTCCATCGGTACAACGAGCGCCTGCGTGCGCTGCACGACCTCCGTGCCACGGGCTACCAGGTCGGTACGGGCGTGATGATCGGCCTACCCGGCCAGAGCGTGGAACACCTGGCCGACGACCTGCTTTTCATGCGCGATACCGATATCGATATGTGTGGCATGGGACCGTATGTCGAGTGCGACCGCACGCCGCTGGCCGACGCCGGCGGCAGCCCGGGGCCGCTGGCCGAGCGTTTCACGATGACCCTGCGTATGATCGCCGTGCTGCGCCTCTTGATGCCCGATATCAATATCGCCGCCACGACGGCCCTTCAGGCTATCGACCCCGAGGGGCGCCTTCGCGGCATCGGGGCGGGCGCCAACGTCATCATGCCCAACATCACGCCCGATGCCGTGCGTGGCAGCTATCGGCTCTACAACGGCAAGCCGCTCTCGCTCGACAGCCGCGTGATCGAGCGCTGCGTTGCATATGGCGTGTGGGGCGATTCGCTCCGGTTCAAAAAAAGATAACCGTTTGTTGAAAAAATCTCCTGATCCCGCGGATACTACCAAAAATTAAGCTTAAATTTGCATCGCTGAAATGTGTGTTTTTTAATTTTTTAAAAAATTACAATACTCAAACCATAATTGACATGTCGAAAATTATCAAGTTGAAACAAGGCCTCGACATCCATCTGATCGGCAAAGCGGCCGAGAAGCTGACCAAGCTACCCGTCGAAGGGCGGTACTCGGTCAAGCCGACCGACTTCCACGGCGTGACGCCCAAGCTGCTGGTCAAGGTTGACGACCCGGTCAAGGCCGGTACGCCGTTGTTCTTTGACAAGTACCGCCCCGAGGTGGTTTTTACCTCGCCCGTGAGCGGTAAGGTGGAGGCCGTTGTTCGTGGCGACAAGCGCAAGTTGCTCGAGGTCGTCATCGCAGCCGACGGCGCCCAGGATTCCGAAGCGTTCGATATTCCGGCCCTCGGCACGGCAGGCAGGCAGGAGGTGGCCGAGCTGATGCTCCGCGCCGGCCTGTGGCCTTTTATGATCCAGCGTCCCTATGGCGTGATCGCCAATCCCGCCGATAAGCCCAAGTCGGTCTTCATTTCGGGATTCGACAGCGCTCCGTTGGCTCCCGACATGAATTTCGTCCTTTCCGCCGAGCTCGACAACCTGAACACGGGTGTCGAGGTGCTGAGCAAGCTGACCGACGGCAAGGTGCACATGGGCCTTCGCGCCGGTACCGACGGCGTGCTGAACAAGGTCGCCGGTGTCGAGCAGCACTTTTTCGACGGCCCGCATCCGGCCGGTAACGTGGGGGTGCAGATACACCATATCGACCCGATCAGCAAGGGTGAGGTGGTCTGGACCATCGACGTGCAGAACCTGGCTATCCTCGGCCGTTTTTTCCGTACCGGCAAGGTCGATATGAGCAAGACGATCGCCGTGGCCGGTTCCGAGATCGTCGAGCCCCGGTATTTCAGCATCGTGAGCGGCGCAGCTGTCTCTTCGATCGTTAAGAAGAGCAATATCCAGCCGCAGGAGGAGGGTGCTACGGTCCGCTTCATCAGCGGTAATGTGCTGACCGGAGCCAAGGTGGCCTATGACAACTACGTGGGCTTCTACGGCAACATGATCACGGCCATTCCCGAGGGCGATAAGTATGAGTTCCTGGGCTGGGCGATGCCGCGCTTCGATAAGTTCTCCGTGTCGCGGACCTATTTCTCGTGGCTGACCCCCAACAGGAAGTACAACCTCGACACCAACCTGCATGGCGGCGAGCGTCCGTTCGTGGTCAACGGCCTGTACGAGAAGTACCTGCCGATGGACATCTATGTGGTTTATCTGCTCAAGGCCATCCTTGCGGGCGATCTCGACAAGATGGAGAACCTGGGGCTTTACGAAGTGATCGAGGAAGACCTCGCGCTCTGCGAGTTCGTCGATCCGTCGAAGACCGAGATGCAGGCGATTGTCCGTCAGGGTATCGACCTGATGATTAAAGAGCTTAACTAACCCGCAAACTGAGATGAAAGCGTTAAGAAATATAGTAGACAAAATGAAGCCCAACTTCGAGAAGGGGGGCAAGTTTTCCAAGCTTCACTCGACTTTCGATGCGTTCGAGACGTTCCTGTTCGTTCCCAAAACGGTGACGCGCCAGGGTTCGCACATCCGCGACTGCAACGACATGAAGCGCGTGATGATCGTCGTGGTGGTGGCCCTGCTGCCGGCGCTGCTGTTCGGTATGTACAATGTCGGCCTGCAGCACTTCCGTGCCGTGGGTCTTCCCGATGCAGCCCTGATGCAGTGCTTCTGGTTCGGCTTCCTCAAGGTGATGCCGATCGTGCTGGTTTCGTACATCGTCGGCCTCGGCATCGAGTTCGGCGTTGCCCAGGCCCGCGGCCATGAGGTCAACGAGGGCTTCCTCGTATCGGGCATGCTGATCCCGCTTGTCATGCCTGTCGATATTCCGCTCTGGATGGTCGCTGTTGCCACGGCTTTCGCCGTTGTCATCGGCAAGGAGGTCTTCGGCGGTACGGGCATGAACATTTTCAACCCGGCCCTGCTGGCCCGTGCGTTCATCTTCTTCTCATACACCCCGTTCATTTCGGGCGAGAAGGTCTGGGTCGCCGGTCTTACCAAGGGTGAGGGCATCGTCGACGGCTTCTCGGGCGCTACGCCGCTCACCGATGCCGCCAATGCGCTGGCCGAAGGTGCCGGTACGGTGACCTATACCGGTGGTTCGGGTCCGATGGACTGGTTCCTCGGGACGATCCCTGGCTGTATCGGCGAGACCTCGACGCTGGCCATCCTGATCGGTGCCGCGATCCTTCTCTATACGGGCGTTGCCAGCTGGCGCGTGATGCTGAGCGTTTTTGCAGGCGGTTACCTGATGGGGCTCCTGTTCAACCTGATCGGTCTGAACGCCGTGATGGACATGCCGGCCTACTACCACCTGATCCTGGGCGGTTTCGCCTTCGGTGCCGTCTTCATGGCCACTGATCCGGTCACCGGCTCGCAGACCAATGCAGGTAAGCTGATCTACGGCTTCCTGATCGGCGCGATCGCCGTGCTGATCCGCGTGGTCAACCCGGGCTATCCCGAGGGTATGATGCTGTCGATCCTCTTTATGAACGCTATGGCTCCGCTGATCGACCACTATGTGGTCGAGGCGAATATCCGTCGCCGCAACCGTCGTTTGAAACTGGCTAAATAGAACAGATGTTATGAATAAGAATAGCAATGCATACATAATTACCTACTCCACCGTGATGGTTGTCGTGGTGGCTGCGGTACTCGCATTTGCGTCGCTCTCGTTGCAGAAGAAGCAGAATGAGAACGTGCGCATCGAGAAGATGAATGACATTCTGCAGTCGATCGGCCAGGGAATGGATGCCGACAAGGCTCCCGATAAGGCCAAGTATGTGACTGGAGAATACGATAAGTACATTATCGAAAGTTTTGCGGTCAATACGGCCGGCGAGCGTGTTGCCGGTGCCGACGCCTTCGCTCTGCTCATCAACCTGAAGGCCGAGTATGAGAAGCCCGAGGCCGACCGCGTGCTGCCCGTTTTCGTCAGCAAGGACGACAACGGCGACGTTCACTATATCCTTCCCGTCTGGGGTTCGGGCCTGTGGGGCCCGATCTGGGGCTACATTGCCCTCAAGTCCGACTGGGATACGGTCTATGGCGTTGTTTTCGGCCATAAGGGCGAGACCCCGGGCCTCGGCGCCGAGATCACGACCCTCGGTTTCACGGGTCAGTTCAAAGACAAGCAGATCTTCCAGGATGCCGAGATCGTCGCTATTTCGGTCCTGAAGGGAACGGGGGCTTCGGCCGGCAATATCCATGCCGTCGACGCTATCTCGGGCGGTACGATCACCAGCCGCGGTGTCGAGGCGATGCTCAAGAACTGCCTGGCCGACTACTCGGCCTACATTAAAAAGGAGAGAAGCGCAGAGGCGTCAGCTGTTCCGGCAGCCGAGCTCGTTCCTGCCGACTCGATTACGGTCATGATTAACGAATAGAAGGATATGAGCACGAAAGAAAAAGAGCCGATGTTCTCGGCCAAGATATTGAAGCTGCTGACATCTCCGCTGAGTCAGTCGAACCCGATCACGGTGCAGATCCTGGGCATCTGCTCGGCGCTGGCCGTGACCGCCAAACTGAAACCCGCTTTCGTAATGGCCCTTTCCGTAACGGTCGTTACGGCATTCTCCAGCCTGATCATCTCGATGCTGCGCAACACGATCCCGTCGCGTATCCGCATCATTGTCCAGCTCGTGGTCGTTGCCGCGCTGGTGATCCTCGTCGACCAGATCCTGAAGGCTTATGTCTACGATGTGAGCAAGCAGCTCTCGGTCTTCGTCGGCCTGATTATCACCAACTGTATCATCATGGGTCGTATCGAGGCCTTCGCGCTGGGCAACAAGCCGTGGCCGTCGTTCGTCGACGGTATCGGCAACGGCCTGGGCTACGGCATCATCCTCGTAGTGCTGGGTTTTGTGCGCGAGCTGTTGGGGGCAGGTACGGTATGGGGCTATCCCGTTTTCGAGAAGATCGGTATCTACCATACGGGCTACACCAACAACAGCCTGATGCTGCTGCCTCCGATGGCGTTGATCTGCGTGGGTATTATTATCTGGATCCAGCGCAGCCGTAACAAGAACCTGATTGAGAAATAGCAAAAGGGGAAATAGACTATGGAAAATATTTTAAGCATATTCGTCCGGTCGATCTTTATCGACAACATGGTATTTGCCTTCTTCTTCGGCATGTGCTCCTACATCGCCGTTTCGAAGAGCGTCAAGACAGCCATGGGTCTGGGCCTCGCGGTTACGTTCGTGATGGTGACGACCGTTATTCTCAACTACTGGCTCAACGAGTATATCCTTTCGGCCGGGGCGCTGTCGTGGTTAAGTCCGCGGCTGGCCGACGTGGACCTGAGCTTCCT
>JAFQJK010000123.1 GCA_017415005.1 Rikenellaceae bacterium | reverse complement strand
GCCTGGATACCCAGACGGTGCAGGGTCGGGGCACGGTTGAGCAGCACCGGGTGGCCCTTGAGCACATTCTCCAGAATATCCCACACCACCGGGTCGCGGCGGTCGATGATCTTCTTGGCCGATTTGACGGTCTTCACGATACCGCGCTCGATGAGCTTGCGGATGATGAACGGTTTATAAAGTTCGGCCGCCATGTCTTTCGGCAGGCCGCATTCGTGCATTTTGAGCTCGGGACCCACGACGATCACCGAACGGGCCGAGTAGTCGACACGCTTACCGAGCAGGTTCTGGCGGAAGCGGCCCTGCTTACCCTTGAGCGAGTCGCTCAGCGACTTGAGCGGGCGGTTGCTCTCGGTCTTCACGGCGTTGCTCTTGCGCGAGTTATCGAAGAGCGAATCGACCGCCTCCTGCAACATACGCTTCTCATTGCGCAGGATCACCTCCGGCGCCTTGATCTCGATCAACCTTTTGAGACGGTTGTTGCGGATGATCACACGGCGGTAGAGGTCGTTCAGGTCCGAAGTGGCGAAACGGCCGCCGTCGAGGGGCACCAGCGGACGCAGCTCGGGCGGGATCACGGGGATCACCTTGAGGATCATCCACTCGGGCTTGTTGATCTCTTTCGACTCGCGGAACGCCTCGACGATGTGCAGGCGCTTGAGCGCCTCGGCCTTACGCTGCTGCGAGGTCTCGGTGCTGGCCTTGTGGCGCAGCGAGAACGAAAGCTCGTCGAGGTCGATCTTCTGCAACAGCTCGTAGATCGCTTCGGCGCCCATCTTGGCGACGAACTTTTCGGGATCGGTATCGTCGAGCTGCTGATTGCCCTTAGGCAGCGCATCGATGATGTCGAGGTACTCTTTTTCGGCCAGCAGGTCGAGCGCGTTGACGCCCGAGGCTGCCGCAGCACCCGGCTGGATCACGATGTAGCGCTCGTAGTAGATCACCGACTCGAGCTTCTTCGACGGAATGCCGAGCAGGTAGGCGATCTTCGAGGGCAGCGACTTGAAATACCAGATATGGGCTACCGGCACCACCAGCGAGATATGTCCCATCCGCTCGCGGCGCACCTTCTTCTCGGTCACCTCGACGCCGCACCGGTCGCAGACGATCCCCTTGTAGCGGATGCGCTTGTATTTACCGCAGTGGCATTCGTAGTCCTTGACCGGACCGAAGATACGCTCGCAGAACAGGCCGTCGCGCTCAGGCTTGTATGTGCGATAGTTTATCGTTTCAGGCTTCAGAACCTCACCGCTCGAATTTTCCAGGATCTCTTCGGGAGATGCCAGACCGATCGAAATCTGCGAGAAGCTCGTGTTCGCCTTAGTGTCTTTCTTGAATGACATATGCTTGATGATTAATTTTTAATCCGTATTTGCGCCGACGGAGCCCGGCAGGGGATACCTGCCGGGCTTTCCGTGCGCTGTCATCTAATCCAGCTTGACGCTGATCGCAAGCCCTTTGAGCTCGTGCAGCAGCACATTGAGCGACTCGGGAATACCCGCGGGCGGCATATTGTCACCCTTGACGATCGCCTCGTAGGCCTTGGCGCGTCCCATCACGTCGTCCGACTTGATGGTCAGGATCTCCTGCAGGATGTTGGCCGCGCCGAACGCCTCGAGGGCCCACACCTCCATCTCACCGAAACGCTGGCCGCCGAACTGGGCCTTACCGCCGAGGGGCTGCTGCGTGATGAGCGAGTAGGGACCGATCGAGCGGGCGTGCATCTTGTCGTCGATCATGTGTCCGAGCTTGAGCATATAGATCACGCCCACGGTCGCCGGCTGGTGGAACCGCTCGCCGGTCCCGCCGTCGTACAGATAGGTACGGCCGCTGCGCGGTACGCCGGCCTGAGCCGTATACTCGTTGATCTCGTCGAGGGTCGCGCCGTCGAAGATCGGCGTGGCGAACTTCAGGCCCAGCTCCTTGCCGGCCCAACCGAGCACGGTCTCGTAGATCTGCCCCAGGTTCATACGCGAAGGCACACCCAGCGGGTTGAGCACGATGTCGACGATCGATCCGTCCTCGAGGAACGGCATATCCTCGTCACGCACGATACGCGCCACGATACCCTTGTTACCGTGACGGCCCGCCATCTTGTCACCCACCTTGAGCTTACGCTTCTTGGCAATATAGACCTTGGCCAGCTGTATAATGCCGGCGGGCAGCTCGTCCCCGTTCGTGAGGTTGTACTTCTCGCGCTTCATCTGCGCGTCGAGCTCCTTGAACTTGAGGATGTAGTTGTTGATCGTACGTTCGATCATCGCGTCGGTATGCTCGTCGCCGGTCCACTTGTTCAGGGCCAGGTTCATATAGTCGAGCTCCGAGAGCAGTTTCTGCGTGATCTTGGTGTTCTTGCCGACCACCTCGGCTCCGAAGTAGTCGTAGATACCGGCGATCTGCTTCTCCTTGAGCAGCTGCATGAGCTTCTCGACCAAACGATCCTTGAGCACGCCGGCCTCCTTGGCCATCTGCATCTCGATCTTCTCGAGCTGCACCTTCTCGGCCTGCTTGCCCTTCTTCGAGTCCTTGCCGGCACGGCTGAACAGGCGGGTCTCGACGACCACGCCGAAGAGCGACGGCTGCGCTTTGAGCGAAGCGTCCTTCACGTCGCCGGCCTTATCGCCGAAGATCGCGCGGAGCAGCTTCTCCTCGGGCGAGGGATCGCTTTCGCCTTTCGGGGTGATCTTACCGATCAGGATATCGCCCGGCTTGACGTTGGCGCCCACGCGGATGATACCGTTCTCGTCGAGATCCTTGGTGGCCTCCTCGCTGACGTTCGGAATGTCCGAGGTGAGCTCCTCGACACCGCGCTTGGTGTCGCGCACCTCCATGATATACTCGTCGACATGCACCGAAGTGAAAATATCTTCGCGGATGATACGCTCCGAGATCACGATGGCATCCTCGAAGTTGTACCCCTTCCAAGGCATGAAGGCCACCTTCAGGTTGCGCCCGAGGGCCAGCTCGCCGGCCTGCGTCGAGTAGCCGTCGGTCATGATCTGACCTTTGGTCACCCGGTCTCCGGCACGAACGATCGGTTTGAGCGTCACCGACGTGTTCTGGTTGGTCTTGCGGTAACGGGGCAGCTTGTAGACCGTCACCTCGGGATCGAAGCTCATGAGCACCTCCTCGGGCGTACGCTCGTACAGCACGTGGATCTCGCTCGCATCCGAAAAGACCACCTTACCGTCCTTCTCGGCCACGATCTGGATGCGGCTGTCGCTGATCATATCTTTTTCCAGGCCCGTACCCACGATCGGCGACTCGCACGTCACGAGGGGTACCGCCTGGCGCATCATGTTCGAGCCCATCAGCGCACGGTTGGCATCGTCGTGCTCGAGGAACGGGATCAGGCTGGCCGCAATCGAGGCGATCTGGTTCGGCGCCACGTCCATCATGTTGACCTCCTTGTCCGTCACGGTCGGGAAATCACCCTCGTAGCGCGCCTTGATCTTGTCAGGACGCAGGAAGTTGCCGTTGTCGTCGATCGGCGCATTGGCCTGCGCGATCACCAGGCCTTCCTCCTCCTCTGCGCTCAGGTAGCTGATGCCCTTGTTGCTCAGGTCCACCTTACCGTCGTTCACCTTGCGGTAAGGCGTCTCGATGAAGCCCATGTCGCTGATCTTCGCGAACACGCACATCGACGAGATCAGACCGATGTTCGGACCCTCGGGGGTCTCGATCGGGCAGAGCCGGCCGTAATGGGTGTAGTGCACGTCACGCACCTCGAAACCGGCACGCTCACGCGACAGACCGCCGGGACCGAGGGCCGACATACGGCGCTTGTGCGTCATCTCGGCCAGCGGGTTGGTCTGGTCCATGAACTGCGAGAGCTGGTTGGTCCCGAAGAACGAGTTGATCACGCTCGAAAGCGTCTTGGCGTTGATCAGGTCGACCGGCGTGAACACCTCGTTGTCGCGCACGTTCATGCGCTCGCGGATCGTCCGTGCCATACGCACGAAGCCCACACTGAACTGGTTGGCCAGCTGCTCGCCCACCGTGCGGACACGGCGGTTGCTCAGGTGGTCGATATCGTCTACGTCGGTCTTCGAGTTGATCAGCGAGATCAGGTACTTGATGATCGCGATCATGTCCTCCTTGGTGAGGATGCGCACCGACGGATCGATGTCGAGGCCGAGCTTCTTGTTGATCCGGTAGCGGCCCACGTCGCCCAGGTCGTACCGCTTGTCCGAGAAGAAGAGCTTCTCGATCACGTCGCGGGCCGTAGCCTCGTCGGGCGGCTCTGAGTTACGCAGCTGCCGGTAGATGTACACCACAGCCTCCTTCTCCGAGTTACACGGGTCTTTCTGCAGGGTGTTATATACGATCGAATAGTCGTTGCCGGTCTGGTTGTCCTTATGCAGGAGAATGCTCTTGGCCCCGCTTTCGATGATCTCGTCAATGTGTTTCTCCTCGAGGATCGTCTCGCGGTCGATGATGATCTCGTTACGCTCGATCGAAACGACCTCTCCGGTGTCCTCATCCACAAAGTCCTCGACCCAGGTTTTGAGAACGCGGGCAGCCAGCTTGCGGCCCACCGCCTTCTTGAGGTTCGTCTTGCTGACCTTAACCTCGTCGGCCAGGTCGAAGATCTCGAGGATCTGCCGGTCGCTCTCGAAACAGATGGCACGCAGCAGCGTCGTCACGGGCAGCTTCTTCTTCCGGTCGATGTAGGCGTACATCACGTTGTTGATGTCCGTCGCGAACTCGATCCACGACCCCTTGAACGGGATGATACGCGCCGAATAGAGCTTCGTGCCGTTGGTATGCATGCTCTGACCAAAGAATACGCCGGGTGAACGGTGCAACTGCGAAACAATCACACGTTCGGCTCCGTTGATAATGAACGTACCACGCGGAGTCATATAGGGGATCGTACCGAAATAGACGTCCTGCACGACAGTATCGAAGTCCTCGTGCTCGGTGTCGGTACAATACAGTTTTAGCTTAGCCTTGAGCGGAACGCTGTACGTGAGCCCCCGCTCCAGACACTCGTCCATCGAGTACCTGGGGGGATCGACATAATAGTCGATGAATTCCAGCACAAAGTTATTTCGAGTATCCGTAATGGGGAAATTCTCCATGAACACCTTGTAGAGGCCTTCGTTCTTCCGCTTTTCGGCGGTGGTGTCCAGCTGGAAAAAATCCTGGAATGATTTTAGCTGTATCTCCAGAAAGTCGGGATAGGGCATCCTGTTCTTTACTGAAGAGAAATTGATTCTTTGGTTATTTGATTTTGAGGACATTGTAGCCGGCAATTAAGTTGAAGTTTGTGAAAGGATACCTCATCACGCAACGCGGTGTAACCACTCTCCGCGCTACACGTTACGATAAACGAGAAAAGGTATAGAGCCTACTTGCATAGGCCCTACACCCGATTTATCGTGAATTATAAGTAGTTACTACTTAACTTCAACTTCTGCACCAGCTTCTTCCAGTTGTGCCTTGATTGATTCAGCTTCTTCTTTTGAAACGCCTTCCTTCACAGTCTTGGGAGCACCGTCAACCATGTCCTTAGCCTCCTTCAGGCCCAGACCGGTGATGTCCTTAACGACTTTAACAACCTGCAGCTTAGCCTGACCAGCCGACTTGAGAACTACGTCGAACGAAGTTTTCTCAGCGGCAGCAGCGTCGCCGCCGGCAGCAGGAGCAGCAGCAACTGCAACAGCAGCAGCGGCCGGTTCAATACCGTACTCTTCTTTGAGGATCTGAGCCAGTTCGTTTACATCCTTAACTGTCAAGTTTACCAACTCTTCAGCTAACTTCTTGATATCTGCCATTACTATAATAAGGTTTAAAATGTTTGACAAAAATGATGATTAATTTCTTTCTTCGAGCGCCTTTACGATGCCCGCAATTTTCTGTCCGCCGGCGGCCTGGAGAGCCGAGATAACGTTCTTGGCCGGAGACTGGAGCAGAGAGATGATATCGCCGATAAGCTCGTTCTTGCTCTTGATGTTGGCAAGCTGCTCGAGCGTCGCCTCGCCTACGTACACGCACTCCTCCACATAGGCGGCTTTGAGTACGGGCTTGTCGTTGCTCTTGCGGAACTCCTTGATCAGCGCGGCCGGCGTCTTGCCCTCCGCGGCGAACATCACCGCCGTCGAGCCCGTCAGCACCTTGACCAGTTCCTCATCGGCTTTCTCCACCTGCTCGAGCGCTTTGGTGAAAAGGGTGTTCTTCACGACCACCATGCTCACCTGCTTCTCGAAGCACAAACGGCGAAGGGCAGCAGTCTGCTCGGCATTGAGCTCCGAGGTGTCGGTCAGGTAGAAATGCGGATACTCCCTGAGCTTCTCGGCCAGACTGTTAATAATAACGGTTTTTTCTTCCCTTGTCATCGTTCAATCAATTTATTTGGTTTCAACCGATTTGGGATCTACCTGCAAGCCGGGGCTCATCGTCGTCGAGAGGTAGATGCTCTGCACATACGTACCTTTCGAAGTGGTGGGCTTCAGCTTGATGATCATCTGCATGAACTCCTTCGCGTTGTCCAGGATCTGCTCGGCTGAGAACGAAGCCTTGCCGATCGACGAGTGAACGATACCGAACTTGTCGACCTTGAAGTCGATCTTACCGGCCTTCACTTCCTGAACGGCTTTGCCGACTTCCATCGTCACCGTACCGGTCTTGGGGTTCGGCATCAGACCGCGGGGACCGAGGATACGGCCCAGCGCTCCGACCTTCGCCATGACATTCGGCGTGGTGATGATCACGTCTACGTCGGTCCAGCCGCCCTTGATCTTGTCGACATACTCGTCGAGGCCCACGTAGTCGGCACCCGCCTCCTTCGCCTCGTTCTCCTTGTCGGGAGTACAAAGCACGAGCACGCGTACCTGCTTACCGGTACCGTGAGGAAGCGTCACGACGCCCCTCACCATCTGATTCGCCTTACGGGGGTCAACACCCAGGCGCACGTCTAAGTCAACAGAGGCATCAAATTTCGTAAAGGTGATTTCCTTCAGAAGAGCTGCCGCCTCGCTTAGCTTGTACACTTTGTTAGGTTCAACCTTTGCAAGAGCTGTCTTTCTATTCTTGGTCAGCTTACTCATTTTTCAGTAATTTAAAAATTACAATTTAGGAAATTCACCCACGACATTGATACCCATGCTACGTGCTGTTCCGGCCACCATACGCATTGCAGACTCGATCGTGAAGCAGTTGAGATCGGACATTTTGTCCTTGGCGATCTCCTCGACCTGCTCCCACGTCACCTGACCGACTTTCTTGCGGTTAGGCTCGGCAGAAGCCGTCTGAACCTTGGCTGCTTCCTTGAGCTGTACGGCCACCGGCGGCTGCTTAACGACGAAGTCGAATGATTTGTCACTGTAAACAGTGATAATCACCGGCAATACCTTTCCAGCCTTATCCTGTGTCTTTGCATTGAACTGCTTACAGAAGTCCATGATATTGACACCCTTCGAGCCCAGCGCGGGACCTACCGGAGGAGAAGGATTAGCGGCACCACCCTTGATCTGCAGTTTAATAAACGCAGCAACCTCTTTTGCCATAATTTTCCTTGTTAATTATTCTTTTTCAACTTGCATAAAGCTCAACTCCATCGGAGTCTTGCGCCCGAAGATCTTCACGGAAACGGTGAGTTTCTTCCGGTCGTTGTCAACAGCCTCGATCGTACCCGAGAAACTTGCGAAGGGTCCGTCGGTCACCTTTACTGTTTCGCCAACGAAGAAAGGAACTTCGTTTTCCTCCTCGCTAACGCTCATTTCGTCGACGCGGCCGAGGATACGGCTCACCTCCTGTGGACGGAGCGGAGTCGCCTGCATGCTTTTGCTCGCCTCTTTCGAGTCGCCGAGGAAGCCCAGAACGTTGGGAGTATTACGAAGGATGAACGGGATCTCACCTACCAAGGCAGCCTCTACCAATACATAACCGGGGTACGAAACACGCTCTTTGCTGATCTTCTTGCCGTTCCGGATCGAATAGACCTTCTCGGTGGGGATCAGCACCTGTGAAATGTAATCTTCCAGTTGGGAGTGCCGAACTTCTGCTTCGATATACTCCTTCACCTTCTTTTCCTTTCCACCGACAGCGCGTATCACATACCACTGTTTCTGCTCTTTTTCACTCATTGCCGTAACGCATTAAATTAGTAGAGCAGGCTGTATATGGCTTTCATCAGGTTCTCGAAAGTGAGGTCCATAGCAACGATCACCAGGGCAAAAATCAGGGAAGCGACCATGACGACGATTGCCGAGCTCTGTAACTGAGCCCAAGAGGGCCAAGACACTTTTTGAACGAGTTCCTTGTAGGATTCCTTAACGTAGTTTACTACTCTCATGACTTGGTAGATTTGGCACGAGTGGAGAGATTCGAACTCCCATCAATGGTTTTGGAGACCACTATTCTACCCTTAAACTACACTCGTAAAAAGAAAGGGGGAGCTCTTCAGAAGCACTTCGGGGCTCCCCCCTTTGTTATGAATCGTACATCAGTTGCCTCGGACAGCAGGGCTGCCTCCGGCACACTGCCGTATTATTCGATGATCTTGGTGATCTGACCGGCACCCACGGTACGGCCACCCTCGCGGATCGCGAAACGCAGACCGACGTTGATAGCGACGGGGTAGATCAGCTCTACGGTGATCGTCACGTTGTCGCCCGGCATCACCATGTCAACACCCTGCGGCAGGTCAACCTCGCCGGTTACGTCCAGCGTACGCAGGTAGAACTGCGGACGGTACTTGTTGTGGAACGGAGTGTGGCGGCCGCCTTCCTCCTTCTTCAGGATGTAGACCTCAGCCTCGAACTTGGTGTGCGGGGTGATCGAACCCGGCTTGGCGACAACCATACCGCGCTTCACCTGCTTCTTGTCGACGCCGCGCATCAGCAGACCAACGTTGTCGCCGGCCTCACCCGAGTCGAGCAGCTTGCGGAACATCTCCACACCGGTACAGGTCGAAGTCAGGGTCTCGCCCAGACCGATAATCTCAACGGGATCGCCCACCTTGATCACGCCGGTCTCGATACGGCCGGTCAGCACGGTACCGCGGCCGGTGATCGAGAATACGTCCTCGACCGGCATCAGGAACGGCTTCTCGTTCTCACGGGTCGGGATCGGAATATAGTCGTCAACGGCAGCCATCAGCTCCATGATCTTCTCTTCCCACTTGGGCTCGCCGTTCAGGCCGCCGAGTGCAGAGCCACGGATGATCGGGGCGTTGTCGCCGTCGAAGTTGTACTTGCTGAGCAGGTCGCGAACCTCCATCTCGACGAGGTCGAGCATCTCGGGGTCGTCCACCATGTCGCACTTGTTCAGGAACACCACGATACGCGGCACGTTCACCTGACGGGCGAGCAGTACGTGCTCGTTGGTCTGGGGCATCGGACCGTCGGTAGCGGCAACCACGAGGATGGCACCGTCCATCTGAGCGGCACCCGTTACCATGTTCTTCACATAGTCGGCGTGGCCCGGGCAGTCCACGTGAGCGTAGTGGCGGTTGGCCGTCTGGTACTCAACGTGCGAAGTATTGATGGTGATACCGCGTTCCTTCTCCTCGGGAGCGTTGTCGATCGAGTCGAATGAGCGGAGCTCCGACAGACCGTTCTTTGCAAGTACGGTGGTAATTGCAGCGGTCAGGGTGGTCTTACCGTGGTCAACGTGTCCAATGGTACCGACGTTCACGTGCGGCTTGGATCTGTCAAATTTTTCTTTTGCCATAATCTGAAATTATTTGAGAATTAATTTTTACCTGTATATATGTGTCGGTAAGTTTCAAAAAATGCGTCCGTCCTCCGATCACCCTCTGCTCTGAATACGCGCCTCCCCGCATCTCTCTCCGCTGCCGTCCGGCCATGGCCGGCCGTGTTTTCTGGTTGTGGGGAGAGCAGGATTCGAACCTACGAAGACATAAGTCAGCAGATTTACAGTCTGCCCCAGTTGGCCGCTTTGGTATCTCCCCAACTTAATTATGGGGGTTTCCCGCCGCACGGCCGGGACCGCTGCCCCGCACCCGACTTCCCCAACACATTCATTACCTGAGCCGATGGAGGGATTCGAACCCACGACCCGCTGATTACGATTCAGCTGCTCTGGCCAACTGAGCTACATCGGCAATTTACAGCATTTTAGGGCTTGCAAAGCTACAAACAATTTCTTAATATGCAAACCGCAGATTAAAAAATTGCCCATTTTTCCGCATTTTCCGCCCTGTATGCCCTGAAACTCCCGCGCCGCCATACCGCTTTACGGAGAATTTGGTTGCAAAAGTACAACACTTTTTGTTAATATCCCAATGAAACGGTTTGAATTTTCAGAATATTTTGCCTCCTGGCACAATATTCGCCGGGGCGCGCAGGTTGCCCCCGGCCCACATCCCCGGACCAGCCGGCACCCGCCGGCAACGCCCCCCTCAGCACAGCTCCTGCACGGCAGGGCCACGCACAGGCCCTGCCCCCCCCGCTGGCCAGCACACCGCCGTCTAACGCCGCAACCGACCGGCAGAGCCGGGCCCGGAGCTGCATTCCCGCACCGCCGCACACGCAGCCAGTACCGATCTCGCCCCACACAGGCACGTCACGAACTTCCTCCGTCCGGTCCGGTCAGCCACGGCCGCTCCCCCGGACCAACCTGCCCCGCAACCGTCCAACCCCACCGCCCACACACAAGCACGCCGGGCGCCCCAGCCACCCCGCCGACCCCGAAACGCCCTCATCTATGCCCCCAAAAAGCAGGGGCCGCCCCGCAGGACAGCCCCCTTTCAATGCCTATTTCGAAAAACAGCCGGCGGCTACTTGGCCAGCTTCTCCTTATACTTTTCCAGTTGCCTCTTCAGCGCGTCGATCGCCTCGTCGACCGACTCCTCGAAGGCCTTGCTGCGGCGCTCGGCTACCAGCTCTTCGCCCGGCACGAGCAGCTTGATCATGGCCACCTTATTTCCGTCCTCATGGTTCTTGTCCACTTTCAGGATCACCTCGGCCGCCACGGCCCGCTCTGCGAAGCGCTCCAGTTTTGCCATCTTTCCTTCGATGAAATCGACAAGCTTCTTGTCGGCATCGAACTTCACGGATTGAATCTTCACATCCATAATCTCGTCCTCCTTCTTTAATCTTTCGTTTTATGTTTGGCCCTCGGATGGGCCTTTCCGTACACTTCCCTGAGCGCTTCGATCGTGTTGTGCGCATAAATCTGCGTAGCCTCCAGCGACGCATGCCCGAGGAGCTCCTGAATCACCCGCATGTCGGCTCCCGCATTGAGCATGTGCGTGGCAAACGTATGCCTGAGCACATGCGGGCTGCGCTTGCCCTGCACACCCATTGCCTCCAGCTCGGCCCGCACGACGCGGTACACTTCGCTGCGGCTGATCGGTCCTCCCTCTTTTGATAAAAATAAGGAATTTTCCGGTCCTTCGCAAATATTTTCCGCCTTAATTTGGTCCAGATATTCCGCTATCTTCTCCCGTACGGGAACGGGCACCGGCACGATCCGCTCCTTGTCTCCCTTACCTCTCACCCGGAGGCTCGCGAAGCCCGGAGCGAAGTCGGCCAGGCGTATACCCGTAAGCTCTGCAAGACGTATGCCAGTCGCATAGAGCAGCAGCACGATCAGCGCATTTCGCACGCTCGCAAAATCTCCCCCGGCCCGCTCCTCCGCGCCGACGATCAGCGCCATGCGGCTCTCTTCGACAAAGGCCGGGATATTCGACGGCCTTTTCAGCCCGTGTATCTTAACCAGCGGATTCCTGGTAATACGCCCGTCACGCTCCAGGAAGCGATAAAACGACCTGAGCGACGCGATCTTGCGGTTGACCGACGTAGCCTTCAGCCCCGCCGCCCTCGGCACCGTCTTACCGGCAACCTCCCTGCCGCACGACCCTGCCGCCGGCTCCCTCCCAGCTCCGGAAGCGGCAACCTCCCCATGAGGCAGGGCCGACCCTCCTATGCCGACCGCCTCCTCAGCGGCCCCTCCAGCCCCGCGCCGCGCCGCCTTTGCCGCCCGGGGTTTCTGCCCTGCAGACACCTTTTCGGGCTCCGACAGCGCGACGATCCACTCACGCACGTCGTCGGCCGTCACCGTATCCGGGTCGAACGCCGCCTCATCGGCCCTCAAAAACGAAACGAACTGACGGATGTCGTCGCCATAGGCGCGAACCGTCAGTTCGGAATATCGCTTCTCCGTACGGAGGTATGTCAGAAACTCGTCCACCATACCGGCAAATATAAGCCGAATATGGCAAAATGCGCCGACTCCGGCGACTAATCTTCGTCGCGGTAGGTCTGCTCCACGTAGATCGCGCGCAGCCGGTTCACCCGGTTCACCACCGAAGGCTTGGTGAAGTACTGGCGGCGGCGAAGTTCCTTGAGGACGCCGGTTTTCTCGTATTTACGCTTGAATTTCTTCAGGGCGCGCTCGATGTTCTCGCCCTCTTTGATCGGCATGATAATCATGGTCGTTACGTTTTATTCGGTTAAATTAAAATTCGGTTGTGCGGCGCCGAGCGCCAAATAACTGTAAAAATTCCCGGATCACCGGCCTTCGCCGGGCCCGAAACTGAGATACGGAGCAAGCTTTGCTGCCTGCTGCTGCGATACCGTTTTGTCATCGATCATATCTCCGAGTGTGCGCCAACCTCCTTTCAATTGCCTGTTTTTCAAAATCTTCCTTACCACCGGAGCCGTCAGATAGGGATGCCTGAGCAACTCTTCGGGAGGTGCAAAGTTAATATCAATTTTTTGAATTACACTACTGTCCACCCAAATTTGTTCGCAGATCAGCTCGTAATTGCGCTCCGTCATGCCCTCCACCTCCTGCAACTGGGCAATATCGGCGAACCCGCCGAGCCGCTGGCGGTAAGCGATTATGCGCCCCGCCGTGAGCGCCCCGATCCCCCGCACGCTGTCGAGCGCCGCCATGCCCGCCCCGTTCAGCTCGACCCGCGGTCTCCGGGCCGCCTCGCGTTCCCGCGCCGACCCCGTGCCGGTTGCTTCCCTCGCATCACCCCCCGATGTCGCCTCAACACGCCCCCGGTCCTCAGCACCCTCGCCCGGCCGGACCTCCGCATCAGCTCCCGTTCCGCTATCGACCTTCTGCCTTCCATTCATCCCCGGGCCTGCAGGCTCTTCTTCCTCCCAGCACTCCTCGACCGGCGGTGGCACCACCGGACCGTTTTGCCGGACAGCCGGCCGCTTCGGCCTCGCGATCCGGATATACGGCTCCAACCGAGCGTACATCTCATCCGACACCGTATAGCAGTCGGCAAAATCCTCCGCCTCATAGAACCGCTTCCCGGCCGCGCGGTAGTTGAGTATCCCCTGCGCCTGCCGCGGCGTGAACCCGAGCCGCACCAGCTCCTCTTTGGTCACCGTGTTCGGATCGAACCCGAATAACTCGCCCTTCGCCCCACCGTCCCGCTCCCTGCGTCCGGTCTCCGTCCGCTCATCGCTCTGCACCCCCGGCCCGCGTACTGACGCCCGATCCGTCCCGCCAGCCCGTCTTGCCACCGAGTCGATCCGGGCATCGGCAAGCAACGGGAAGCTCCGCTCGAACCGCGGCCTGCCGAGCGAGGCCACCACGAGCGACACCACGACGAGCAGCGGCAACAGATAAAGAATCCGTCGCCGCTCAGCCCGCGTAAAACTGAACGCCGCCCTCAGGGCCTCTTTCCATGAATGAGCCATATCCCGAAATATTCGTGCCGGCTATCCGGCATGCGGTATCTTTTTTAATATCGATCGTTTTTCTGTTGTCCTTCGGACAAGTTACTTTTGCCATTGCCGCAAAAGTAACCAAAAGGTCTACCGCTCATAAAACCGGCTAAAACCGGGCAGTCCGTCCGGGCGACGGCTAACTCCTCCTTTTAGGCTACGCGGCCTAACGTTCGTCGGCCAACAGCCATCGCTGCTTCCGTCCATCCTCCCCGGTTTCCGGGCGCCGGTTTTATCAGGCGGCTGCCCGGGATCGGCCCACCGGATCGGTTTGTACGCACTCT
>JAFQJK010000122.1 GCA_017415005.1 Rikenellaceae bacterium | reverse complement strand
GCACAAACCCGCTTTGCGGCCCGGACAGCCCACGGCTCCTCCCGGACAACTTCGCGGGGCGGGCACCCCACGCTGTCCCGTAGGGCCGATCGTCTGCGGGACGGATAGCTGATGGAATCGTCGATAACAAACGTCATACCTGCCATGAAAATCAACCTGATTCGCCTGATCGCCACAGCGGGCGCCACCCTCAAGCGGTACCCGGTCGAAATGGGGATCGCCGCATACGGCTTCGTCGCCGGAGCACTCCTCTACGAGGAGGTCTTCACGGACCACCAGGCCAACATCGCGCTCGCGCCGCTCTTCTTCGCGCTGGCCTTTGTGCTCAACAACGCGATCCGCTGCCCGCGTGGGCGCTGGGCCTACTACCTCTGCTGGGTGCCCATAGCGCCGCTCTGGGCGGTCGACCCCGAAGCGTGGGTCGTCTCCGCCGCCTATGCCGTCACGCTGGCCAACTGCGTGCTCGGGGTGGCCGCCAGCCGGTGGACGCGCGACAACAAGGCCTTCGCCTCGGAGGCGCTCACCTACCTGTTCAATGCCACGGTGGCCGCGTTCTTCGCCGGGATCGCCCACCTGCTGCTGATCGCCATCTACTTCTCGACGGTCTACATCTTCGGGCTGCCCGGCAGGCACAACGACGGCTTCCTGTTCTACTCGTCGATGGCAGCCTACGTGCTGGCCCTGCCGCTGATGCTGCTCACCTTCACGCGCGGCAACATCGACCGGGAGCTCCGGCCCGCGCGGATGCTCGACACGCTGCTCAACTACATCTTCACGCCGGCCCTGCTGGCCTACACGGCGATCCTGTACGCCTATTTCGTCCAGATCGCCGTGACCTGGTCGCTGCCCAAGGGCGGCCTGGCTTACATGATCTTCGTCTTCGCCATGCTCGCCGTGGTCGTCCGCTCGTGCCAGCCGCTGCTCGGACGGCGGCTCTACGACTGGTTCTTCGGCCGGTTCAGCCTCATCGCGCTGCCCGCCGTGGCGATGTTCTGGATCGGGACGCTCTACCGCATCCGCCAGTACGGATTCACCGAGTGGCGCGTCTACCTGCTGCTCTGCGGCGCGATCATGACCCTTACGCTGCTGATGCTCATGAGCCGCCGCACGGGGCGCTACCTCTACATCGCGCTGATGGCGGGCGTCGTGCTCAGCCTGTTCACCTATATTCCCGGCCTGTCGGCCGCCGATATCGCGGTACGCTCGCAGGAGCGGCGCGTCGAGGCGCTCGCCTCGAGCCTCGGCCTGCTCGGCCCGGACGGGCAATTCGCCGGCGACACCATCATCCGGCCCGATTCGGCGCAGGCCGCCTCGCTGCGCAGCCTGCACGAGTCGCTCGATTACCTGCGCAACCACCACGCGCCGCTCCGCGGGCTGGACTCCCCCGCCGACCTGTCGCGCTACGTTCCCGACGGCACGTGGGGCGAGATCATCTACGGCAACGGGAGCAGCCCGGGAAAGAGCCTCTACCTCGACGCCGACGGCGCCCGGTTCGACCTCACGGGCTACCCGGTCTTCGCCCCCTCATCGCGCTATACGAAACAGGGAAGCCACTACGACGACAGCGGCGACACGCTGCGCATCTACCAGGACGGGCGGCAGCTGCTGGCCATCCCGTTCGACAGCCTGATGGCCGTGCAGTTCGGCCGCGCGGGCCTCGGCACAGGCACCCTGCCCGACGAGGAGACCCTCTCGGCGCACCGCAGCGAGCTGATGCTCTACCGCGCCGACTCGCTCGCCGTGCTCTTCTCGTCGATCTGGCTCGGCGAGGAAGCGGGCAGGCCCGTGCTGTCAAACCTGCAGGTGAACGGCGTCGCCACACGCGCCGACAGGCACTAACCCGCTGAAAACCACACCTCGGCCGGAGCGCCCGATTTGCCCGGCAATTTTTGGTTAGTAAATAAAAAACCGTATCTTTGCACGGCTTTTTGCATGCGGATGTGGTGTAATTGGTAGCCACGCCAGACTTAGGATCTGGTGCCTTACGGCGTGGGGGTTCGAGTCCCTTCATCCGCACGACGCCCCGGCCCCGCCCGCGGGCGGCCGCCGCTCTGCGCGGCGCCACACACATTGGGAATACATAAATAACGCAACTGATGAATATCGTAAGAGAAAACCTCGAGAACCTCACCTCGCTGCTCAAAGTGACCGTCAGCGAGAGCGACTACGCCGAAGCTGTCGAAAAGGCGCTCCGCCAGTACAAGAAAAAAGCCAACATCCCCGGCTTCCGTCCCGGCATGGTGCCGATGGGCGTGATCAACAAGATGTACCGCAAGGGCGTAACCGCCGAGGAGTCGTACCGCGCCGCCTCGAAAGCCGCGTTCGACTATTTCGAGAAGGAGAAGATCCAGATCATCGGCGACCTGCTCCCCAGCGAGCAGCAGAAGGAGCTCGACTTCGACAACGACACCGCGCACGAGTTCGTGTTCGAGTTCGCCGAAACGCCCGAGGTGAACCTCGCGCTGAGCAAAAAGGACAAGGTGACCGAGTACGAGATCAAGGTGAGCGACCAGATGCGCGAGGGCTACCGCAGCAACTTCATGCGCCGCTTCGGCCGCCTGGTCGACGCGGACAAGGCCGAGAAGGACGAGGCGCTGACCGTGACGCTCGACAACGACGAGATGAAGATCGAAGAGGCCTATGTGGGCCTGATCAGCATGAGCGACGACGAGCGGGGGCCGTTCATCGGCAAGAAAGTCGGCGACACGATGGAGGTCAACGTCAACGAGCTCTACAAGACCCCGGCACAGCGCGCCTCGATCCTGCAGGTCAAGGAGGACGAGCTCGCAGGGATCAACCCCAACTTCAAGCTGACGATCACCAAGATCCGCAAGTTCGCCGAGCCCGAGATCAACGACGAGTTCTTCAAGATGGCCTTCCCCGACGGCAACGTCAAGGACGCCGAAGGCTTCGACAAATACATCGACGAGCAGGTCGGCAAAGACCTCAAGCGCGAATCGGACTACCTTTTCACGCTCGACCTGCGCAAGTTCCTGATCGGCAAGGCCGGCCTGGTGATGCCCGAGGCGTTCCTCAAGCAGTGGCTCTTCACGATCAACGAGGGCAAGTTCTCGATGGAGGAGATCGAGAAGGACTTCGCCGCATTCCTCGACATGATGCGCTGGAACATCATCCAGAAGAAGGTGATCGCCGACAAGGGGATCACGCTGACGCCCGACGAGGTGATGACCGAGGCCAAGGCACTCGCCATGATGCAGTTCACCTACTACGGCATGAGCTCGGTGGCCGACGACATGCTCGAGAACTACGCCAAGAACATCCTCGGCAACAAGGAGGAGGCCCAGAAGATACAGGAGAAGCTCTTCGAGCGCAAGGTCGTCGACGCGCTGATCCCCGAGATCACCGTCCAGAAGAAGGCCGTCACGTCGGAAGAGTTCGGCAAGCTGGCCGAGGCCGCCAACCAGCGTTAAGCGAGCCCGCACCATGGTCAGCATCATCGTCACGGTCTGCAACCAGCTGGGCATGAACCGGCTGTTCTACGAGTACCTCAAGCGGAACACATCGCTTCCGTACGAACTGATCGTCGTCGACAACCACTCGACCGACGGCAGCCGGGAGTTCTTCCGCGAGCGGGCCGACGTGATGATCGAGAACGACGCCAACTACAGCTATCCCCGGAGCCAGAACCAGGGGATAGCCGTTGCCAGATACGATTACCTCGTCTTCATCAACAACGACGTGCTGGTCACCCGCGACTGGGATAAACGCCTCATTGAGACCATGAACCACCCCTCAGGGGGGGGGGTATGCGAGACGGTCTGCGCCTGCTCAAACGACCATTTAGAGGGTCGCAAAGCCCAGCGCAGGCTTAACAATCACTGGAAGCGGATCAAATATCCGCTGCGCTTTCTGTTCGGCACGCGATACGCCTCGCTCCGTGCAATGGTGTGCCTCACGTACGGCAACCTCAACCGGCTCGGCGAGCGACGCTGGGAGAAGTTCGGCACCCGGTGCATCGAAGGGTTCAACGGCTCGTGCGTGGCATTCAAGCGCACGATCCTCGACAAGGTGGGCCTCTGGGACGAACGCATCCAGGCCGGCGACTTCGACTATTTCTGCATGGTCAAGGAGCGAAGCCTCACCGTGGGCGACCTCCGGCCGATGCAGGTGGCGCTGGGCGTCTTCGTCCACCACTTCCAGCGGCTGACCGAGCGGTCGAAGCATGTCGAGTTCGCCGACCGGCCCAACATCATCACCCTCGAGGCCAAGTGGGGCGACCGGATGCCCGGATTGATGAAAGACATCGTCGAATGACCTCCTCACCGGACGACCGCCGAAAAAGCGGACCCGTTCTTGCTAATAAAGAGGTTTTTCCATAACTTTGGGAGGAGCCTCTTTTTTATTGGACCGGCCGCCTGCCGGCCCTCAGGCCGGAAAGGCGCGGTTTTTGTATACCCGACCGCGCAGCCCGGCACAACCGGGCACCCAAACCAAACGACACTATGAAAAAAGACGAATTCGAGAAGTACGCCCGCGGCCACCGCGGCATCAGCAGCCTCAAGCTGCATAACTTCAAATCGATATACGACGCCTACATCTCGCCGACCATCATCGAGGAGCGCCAGCTCAACGTCGCGCAGATGGACGTCTTCTCGCGGCTGATGATGGACCGCATCATCTTCCTCGGCTGCCCCGTATACGACGACGCGGCCAACATCATCCAGGCGCAGTTGCTCTTCCTCGAGTCGGTCGACCCCGAGAAGGATATCCAGATCTACATCAACTCGCCGGGCGGATCGGTGACCGCGGGCCTCGGCATATACGACACGATGCAGCTCATCAGCGCCGACGTGGCGACGATCTGTACGGGCCTGGCCGCGAGCATGGGCGCCGTGCTGCTCACCGCAGGGCAGGCGGGCAAGCGCTCGGCCCTGCCCCACTCGCGGGTGATGATCCACCAGCCGCTGGGCGGCGCCGAGGGCCAGGCCTCGGATATCGAGATCACCGCGCGCCAGATCATCCAGACCAAGAAGGAGCTCTACGAGATCCTCTCGCTGCACAGCGGCGCCCCGATCGAGAAGATCGAGCGCGACGCCGACCGCGACTACTGGATGAGCGCCACGCAGGCCGTCGAATACGGCCTGATCGACGAAGTACTGACCAAACGGGAGAAATAAATGTCAAAGAAAGTAACGGACCAGAGCAGCGACTGCTGCTCGTTCTGCGGACTGCCCCGGCAGGATGTCGAGGTGCTCTTCGCAGGCCTCGAGAACGGGATCAATATCTGCAATAAATGTATCGAGCACGGCCACGCCATGCTGGTCGAGACCGAAACGATCGCCTATAAGAAACGCACGGCCCCCCCGATCCGCATCGAGGAGCTGCTCAAGCCTGCCGATATCAAGGCCTTCCTCGACCAGTACGTGATCGGGCAGGACGCCGCGAAGAAATATATCTCGGTGGCGGTTTACAACCACTATAAGCGCCTGATGCACGGCGACCACGAGAACCGCCAGATCGAGATCGACAAGTCGAACATCGTGATGGTCGGCCAGACGGGTACCGGCAAGACGCTGCTCGCGCGCACGATCGCCAAGCTGCTCAAGGTGCCCTTCACGATCGTCGACGCGACGACGCTGACCGAGGCCGGCTACGTGGGCGAGGATGTCGAGAGCATCCTCTCGCGCCTGCTGCAGGTGGCCGACTACGACGTATCGCTGGCCGAGCGCGGTATCGTCTTCATCGACGAGATCGACAAGATCGCACGCAAGGGCGACAATCCGTCGATCACGCGCGACGTGTCGGGCGAGGGCGTGCAGCAGGCCCTGCTCAAGATCCTCGAAGGAACGACGGTCAACGTGCCGCCCCAGGGGGGGCGCAAGCACCCCGACCAGAAGTTCCTGCAGGTCAACACGGCCAACATCCTGTTCATCTGCGGCGGCGCCTTCGACGGCATCGAAAAGAAGATCGCCCAGCGCATGAACACCCGCGCCCTCGGATACGGCAAGCTCAACGAGCAGCCGGTCGACCGGAACAACCTGATGCAGTACGTGCTGCCCCAGGACCTCAAGTCGTTCGGCCTGATCCCCGAGCTGATCGGCCGCCTGCCGGTGCTCACCTACCTCGAGCCGCTGGGACGCGACGCGCTGCGCTCGATCCTCACCGAACCCAAGAACGCGATCATCAAGCAGTATGTGCGCCTGTTCGAGCTCGACGGCGTGGCCCTCACCTTCGACGACGACGTGCTCGACTATATCGTCGACAAGGCCGTCGAATTCAAGCTCGGAGCCCGCGGCCTGCGCTCGATCTGCGAGGCGATCATGATGGACGCCATGTACGAGCTGCCGTCGGACAAGTCGCAGAAAACGTTCCGCGTGACGCTCGACTACGCCGAGGAGAAGATCGACAAGGCCAAGCTCAACCGGCTCAAGGCGGTCAGCTAAGCGACCGGCACCCGATATGAAAGCGGCAGGACGTCATGTCCTGCCGCTTTTTTTCGCCTCCGGCGGTGCAGCGCTCTTCCCGACCGGCCTTCCCCGCCGCACCCGGGAAGCATGTCGCAACGCAATGCTCATAAAAGAACGCATGAAGCGATACCCTCCGGACCGCCACTTTCGCCATTGCCGCCAAAAGCAGCCCCAAAGGTCCACCGCTCATAAAACGCGGCCGAAACCGAGACAGTCCGTCCGGACGACGGCTGACTCCCCCTTGCGGCCTTGGCCGCGCAGGCGTTCTGCGGCCTGATGTTCGTCGGACACGAGCCGCCGCACTTTCCCTCCGGGCTGCCCGGCTGCTGCACGCCGGTTTTATCCGGCTGGATGATGCAAATTATAAGAGAACTGCACGTCCGGAAGACATGCCCTGTGCGGTTTTTGCGGACACCCGTACCGCGAAGTCCGGCATCCGCAGCGGCAGGCTGTCCGAGCGAAGCGAGCGGCTGCCGCCGAGACGGGCAAGCGGCCGCCCGCCTGGTTCCGGGACGCTCTCCAAGGGATAACTTACCATGTTGCGTCTGAAGCGACGTAACGGCCGGCGGGTCGTACAAACCGCACTGGCACGGCTTCTCACTCCTTTTGTGGCAAGGCGACAGGGAGAGGAAGAGACGGTCGATCAGACCCGATCCACCGAACTGCGTCCCGATCGTCCCGGACGAGGGGCGCCCGGCTGCATACATGGTCCGGAAACAGGCAGAGGCACTTCCGGCCTACTTGACCGCCGTGCGATCATGCAGGGCAAGGGCGATCGTCAGCCCGTCGGCATAATCGGGCTCGTCGCCGAGCCCGATGCCGCGCGCGATGGCCGGGACCTTCACGCCCCCGCACCGGGCCAGCCCCGACAGGCCCGCACCGGAGCCGCCCCCGCAAAAATTTTAAACACCCCGACACCTTGTATACTCGTTTTATATTTGTATTTTTGTAGCCTGTATGATCTTGCCGGAGAGTGGCTTTGCCCTGATCCGGCCACCCCGAAGACCGACAAACATACTTTATAATACAGATCAAATGGCTGACATGACAAGCAAAGCTGCCGACAATATCCGCATTCTGGCAGCGTCAATGGTTGAAAAGGCGAAATCGGGACACCCCGGCGGCGCCATGGGAGGAGCCGACTTCGTCAACGTGCTCTACTCCGAATTCCTCAATTACAACCCGAACGACCCGCGCTACCCGTTCCGCGACCGTTTCTTCCTCGACCCGGGGCACATGTCCCCGATGCTCTACTCGGTGCTCTGCCTGGCAGGTTACTACACGACCGACGACCTCAAGGGCTTCCGCCAGTGGGGCAGCATCACCCCCGGCCACCCCGAGGTAGACCTCGCCCACGGCGTCGAGAACACCTCGGGCCCGCTGGGCCAGGGCCATGCAATGGCACTGGGCGCAGCGATCGCCGAGCGTTTCATGGTCGCCCGCTTCGGCGAGTGGATGGCGCATAAGACTTACGCCTACATCTCGGACGGCGCCGTTCAGGAGGAGGTCTCTCAGGCCGTGGGCCGCATCGCCGGCCACCTCGGGCTGAACAACCTGATCATGTACTACGACTCGAACAACATCCAGCTCTCAACCAAGGTCGACGAGGTGACCACCGAGGACGTGGTGGCCAAGTACGAGGCCTGGGGCTGGAACGTGATCAGCGTCGACGGTAACAACGCCGGCGAGATCCGCATGGCCCTCCAGCGCGCAGGTGCCGAGAAGGAGAAGCCCACGCTGATCATCGGCCACACGACGATGGGCAAGGGCGCTGTCTGCAAGGACGGCACCTGCTTCGAGAACAAGGTATCGACCCACGGCCAGCCGCTGTCGGCCGCCGGCGGCGACTTCGCCGCTACCGTGACCAACCTGGGCGGCAATCCCGACGATCCGTTCGTCGTCTTCGACGAGAGCAAGCAGCTCTACGCCAAGCGCCGCGCCGAGCTCGAGGCTCAGAGCGCGCTGCGCGCCGCCGAGGAGCAGAGCTGGCGCTCGGCCAACCCCGAGCTGGCCGCCAAGCTCGACATGTTCCTCTCGGGCAAGCTGCCCGAGATCGACTGGAAGACGATCGAACCGGGCGACGGCGCCGCTACGCGCGGAGCCTCGGCCGCCGTGCTGAGCCGCCTGGCGGAGCGCGTCGAGAACATGATCGTAGCCTCGGCCGACCTGAGCAACTCGGACAAGACCGACGGCTTCCTCAAGAAGACCAAGGCGCTCACGAAGGGCGACTTCACCGGCAAGTTCCTGCAGGTAGGCGTGTGCGAGTTCACGATGGCCTGCATCATGAACGGTATGGCGCTGCACGGCGGGGTGATCCCGGCCTGCGGCACGTTCTTCGTCTTCTCGGACTACATGAAGCCCGCCGTGCGCCTCTCGGCCCTGATGCGGCAGCCCGTGAAATATATCTGGACGCACGACTCGTTCCGCGTGGGCGAGGACGGCCCCACGCACCAGCCGATCGAGCACGAGGCTCAGATCCGCCTGATGGAGCACCTGCGCAACCACGAGGGCGAGCGCTCGACCATCGTGCTTCGCCCGGCCGACGCCTACGAGACGGTAGCTGCGTGGAAGATCGCAATGGAGAGCCAGCGCCCGGTAGCGCTGCTGCTCTCGCGCCAGAACATCAAGACGCTGCCCACGATGGGCGGCAGCCGCATGGACGAGGCGATGCAGGCCGAAAAGGGCGCCTACATCGTGATGGACTGCCCGGGTACGCCCGACGTGATCCTGCTGGCCAGCGGCTCGGAGGTGGCTACGCTCGTCGAAAGCGCCGAGATGCTCAAGGCCGACGGCGTGAAGGTGCGCGTGGTATCGGTTCCGTCGGAAGGGCTCTTCCGCGACCAGAGCGCCGAATACCAGCAGAGCGTGCTGACGCCCGGTGTCAAGAAGTTCGGCCTCACCTCGGGCCTGCCCGTGACGCTTCAGGGCCTGGTGGGTTGCGACGGCTCGGTGCACGGCCTCGACCACTTCGGTTACTCGGCTCCGGCCAAGGTGCTCGACGAGAAGTTCGGCTTCACCGGCGAGCAGGTCTACAAGGACATCAAAGCGATCCTGGCATAAACCCGGGACAGTGCATACGGAAGGCCGGAACCCTCACTGGTTCCGGCCTTCGTATTTTACCGCGCTCCACTCCTCCGCAACAAAAACGACAGACCGTTTTCTCTTTACTCGCCAAACTGCTCCCCTCCTTTTGCCCCAATACCAAGGGAGCCCTGCTTCTTTGCCTCGCAACAAAAAGAAGGTCGCTATGACGACAACGGGACCATGCTTCTCTCCTTTTGCTTTGCCGCAAAGGCAGCCATCTTCCATTGTCCTGATACAAAAGAAGGTCGCCACGGCGACACCGAGCGATGAGGACGCGTGTTTTGCACCGTACCGGCGCTCGCCGTCCTGAACGGCAAAAAACCGCGCCGCCCGAACAGCTTGCGGTGCCTCTCGGACAACTTCGCAGCACGGGTCACCCCGCAAACCGTAAGGCCGATATTCCTTTCGAGAGCGACTCTTATTGCTTTACATCCACCTGACAAAACCGGAGCCCGGAAGCCGGGGAGGATGGACGGCGAGAGCGACGGCTGCCGCTCGACGCCGTCAGGCCGAAAAAACGAAAACGACCGAAAGCCTGAAAGGAAAGGCCCGCCATCGCCCGGACGGCCGACCCGGTCGTAGTCGGTTTTATGAGCGGAAAACCTTTGGGGCTACTTTTTATGGCAATGACTGCAATCCACTGCCGGCAGGGCACACCCCGAAAAAAAATGAGCATCTTCTTCCCTCGCCTGTTTTGCCCGGCCGGTCCCTTGCGCGAAGCGGTCATCCGATGCCACCGTCCGCACGGAGCAATAACCGATCCCGGGGCGGAACAGGTTGTGCGGTCGGTCCCGACACACAGGCCGATACGCTGTCCGGTCGTATCGGCCTTGATCGTCCGCTTCTTTTGTGCCGGGATGCAAAAGGGGCCGGCCCGGGCAGGGACAGGACCATCCATGGCACACAAGGCTGTAAGATCCCGCTCCGGGACGTCGGGCCGGAAACAGCGAAGGTCTGGCCGGCCGGTCGCCGGTCGCAGATAGGGAAAAGAAAGGAATGGGATGAAAAGAGAGTGCGGAAGGGCCTATTCAGTATATAGTTCCAATAAGCCGTCAGGCAATGCGAATGTGACGGTGCGGCGCTTCTCGTCGACTTCGACCAGCAGGTCGTCGGCAGCCGGGACGAAAACCTCGACCCCTTGCATATCCATGCGGAACAGCGGATTGAGCTCGCTGTCGATAAACCCGGCGATCTCGGCCATGCGCCCGCCGCCCAGCAGGGCCGTGTAACCGACCAGGTCTTCGAGGTAGAGCTCGTCGCCGTCATCCCCGTCTTCGTCGAGCCCGGCCGGAGTGGCGGCATAGAGGTCGAGACCCACGAGCTCCGATGCCCGCAGTTCGCTGTCGATATCGGCAAAGACCGCCGTGGCTCCCGAGCGGCCCCGGCGCTCGAAGCGCTCCAGAAAAAGAGGAACCGCCAGCTTGTCGATATAGACAAACAGCGGTTCCTCGTGTCGGATCGGATCGGGAAACGTGTCGAGCAGGCCCAGCGAGAGCTCTCCGGCATTGCCGAAGACCTTGGCCACGCGGCCCACCTTGGTCAGCCCCCGGTCGCGCATGGTTCGGACTAAGCCTCCTCGTTGGTGGCCAGCGGCTCGTCGGTGGCGGCGTGCTCCTCTTCCTCGGCAGCCTCGACCTGGGTCTCAGCGGCAGCTTCGGCAGCGGCAGCGGCCTGAGCGGCAGCGCGCTTTTCAGCGAGTGCGGCGGCACGGGCTTCCTTCACCTTGGCTTCCTCGGCCAGGCGCGCTTTCTGAGCGGCAGCCTTGTCGCCCGACAGCTTCGCGGCGGCAGCTTCGACCTTGCCGGCCTTCTCCTTCATCCACTTCTCGAAGCGGCTTTCGGCCTCCTCGGCCGAGAAAGCGCCTTTGGCCACACCGCCCAGCAGGTGCTTTTTCATCATGACGCCCTTTTCCGAAAGGAGGTTCCGGCAGGTGTCGGTCGGCTGTGCGCCTTTCTGCAACCACGCGAGGGCGCTGTCGAAGTTGAGGTCGATGGTGGCAGGGTTCGTATTGGGATTGTAGGTTCCGATCTTCTCGATAAACTTACCATCCCGTGGCGCCCTGTTGTCTGCAACGACAATGTGGTAGAAGGCGTAGGCCTTCTTGCCATGACGTGCTAATCTGATCTTTACAGGCATTTTGTTATGTTTTAAAAGTTATTCCCGCTCGCGCGCAGGCGGAACGGACTGCAAAGGTATGTATTATTCGCTAAATTCCAAACCGTACGGCCATTGATCGTGAAAATATAGCGCCGGGGAGAAACAGACTGTCGCCTCCATACTACCCGGGAGGCGAAAGGCCTATGACGGCCGTATCGCCACAGGCCTGTCCCGAATCATTGCATGGACACGGTCCGTGGGCTCCGCCGTGTTGCCGGAGTTATCTGTCGAGCCGGCTTTTTCTCCAAAACCAGGAATAGAACCGTAATTCGACAATCCCCGGTTTTCTTCGCCTCCGGAACAATCGTCATAACCGGGCAGGCACTCCGCCCTTTCGATCGCAATGGTCATTCCAGAGGCCGGGACCGCTCCCGACCGGGCCCTGTGAAGGTATCGAGGTAAAAGGCATTTGAGAAATCAGGGATAATGCCGATAAAACGGTCGTGGCCTCCGCAGGATGAATGTTAGCATGTCGGGCGTCAGCATGCGGCAACCGCCCGAGCGAAAGTTGAACCTGTTTGCCGCCGCATTTTTTCGGAGTCGAACGGAATGGGGAATGCCGTGCCGGAAGGACCGCCGCGGCTTCGTCGCATATCAGACGGCGAACGTCTCCGCTCCGGATGGTACGGAAAGAAGCGCAGAGATGTCCTCTTTGGCGCATGTTGCCGGCAGGAGTGCTGCACGGGTGGCCACAATGAGCCGTTGCCTTCCACGGGAAGGCGGGTTCAAATGGTTATGGCGATTCCCGGTTGCCGGGGATGTGGCGGTGTGCGGCGGAATCGCCGGATGCACCTGCGGCCGTGCGGGATGCAGCGACCATACGGACCTGAATGGTATTCATGGGAATTTTGAAGATTGGTCGCGTAAACTAAAGCAGATCAGCCGGCACTATAAAAGGGCGGCTTCCGGCGAAAATCGCCGGAAGCCGCAAAGGTGTTCGGTCAGTTATGGGCCCGATGCCTCCGGGGTCAGCGCTGCACCCGGCTGCAATAGTTGTTGTAGCGCCCCATGACCTGATCGACGAAGGCGAGGGTCTCGCCGGGATTGAACGCCCCGTGGCGCACTTCCTCGTCGGTGTTGTAGGCCGGGTCGGTCTTGCGCGTGAGGAAGAGCGAGACGTCGGCCCACGAGTCGGGGTTGCCCCCGTACTTTCTGGCCAGCCGGCGCGCGTCGGTCACATGGCCGATGCCGCCGTTGTAGCAGGCCAGCACGATGCGCATCCGGTCGGCATAGGGAGTCGATTTCGAGAACTTGAGCATCCGTTCGATCTGACCGAGCAGCTTGACACCCAGCAGGATGTTCTGCTCGGGCTGCATCACATCGCCCTCGGGCACGTTGAACTGCCGGGCCACCGAGGGCATGATCTGCATCAGCCCGCGCGCTCCTTTGGGCGAGACGATCAGCGGGTTGAAGCGCGACTCGCTGTAAGCGATGGCCGAGATCATCCGCCAGTCGTAGCCGGCCTGCTCGCTGATCCGCTTGATGAGCGGGTCGTAGACCGAGATGCCGCCGGGAACCCGCGTACGGGCATTCTGCCCGATCACCTGTCCGACGATCCCTTTTTCGAAATAGAGGTCGTTGAGCAGCGCGTAGTCCGGGCTGTTGCGGTACTGGCCGAGCCATGCGGTGAAGTCGGACTGCAATCCCGCGATCGACGGACTGACCACGAGGCTGACAGGCAGTTTGTCGGCGAACTCGTAGATCTGCCGGACATTGCGCACCAGCGCACAGCCGAGCTGTGCCTCGCTTTTCTCGCAGATCAGGTAATCGTACTCGCCGCGGCTGAGCTCTTCGATCAGGTCGAAGCTGCTCTCCGACGAGACGAAGATCTGCGTGTGGCGAAGCGAGTCGAGCAGGCGGTCGTAGTCGCGCGTGAGCTTGAAGCCCGCCGCGATCATCAGCTTGCGGCCGTACATCGCATCGCCCAGCTCGAAGCGCCTGGCCCGGTCGATGGCTGCCGCGCGCTTGCGGCCGGTGAGCATCACGTACGACGTGCTGTAAACCGGAACCGACAGCGACGACTCATCGTGCGGGATGTGGCTGGCCGGGGCCGCGATCATGTCGGCCTCGCGGCGCGCGAGCATCCGCTTACTCTGCTCGGGGCTGCCCGAGGGCACGATCCGCAGTCCGACGCCGGCATAGTCCGCATAGGCGCGCAGCAGGTCGTACTGGTAGCCGTAGCTCTCGTCGCCCAGCCGGAAATAGCCGGGCATATCGGTGTCGATGGCCACGACCAGCTCGCCTTTCGCGTGCAGCGGCTCCGACGCGTTGTCCGCGCTGCGCTCGCGCGCGCAGTTCAGGAAACTAACAAGTAAAAGAACATAAAAAAAGATCGGCTTGAACATACATTGCTGTCTGTGGGCAGCCTGTCTCGCTCCGATGTCAGTCGTAGAAGCTCCAGGAGAATCCGAACCGCAACTGCCGCATGTTGAGCGGGTAGTGCAGGACGGTGAAGTAGTTCCGTTCGCCGAACAGGTTCTCGTTGGCATGTTGCAACTTGACCATGATACGCATCCGTTTCCATTTGGCAACGAGGAAGGCGTCCAGCATGACGTAATTGCCCAGCTGTTTCTCGTCTTGGTTGTAGAACTGCGCCAAGGCGGGGTTGTAGCCGAAGGCATAATACTCGGTATTATACCGTCCGTCGACGCCCAGCTGCACGCGCAGCACGTTCTTCACCACGTTGAACTCGAAATAGTAGGACAGGTACGCGCTTGCCAGCGGTACGGGGACTACCTCCTGGGCCGTACTCCATTGGAGCAGTACCCGGTGGTTGAGGTGAAATCCGCCGAAGCGGAAATCCTTTCTGGCATACAGGCCCGAGACGCTGACGCTGCCCGCGTGTTGGGCCGGGCGGCAGTTGGCGTCGTAATAGATCTTGCCTGTGGTTACGCTCTGGTAAGCACCCAGCTCGGTACCGATGGCCGGTACGGTGAGCGCAAGGTCTATCCGGGTCTCATTCTCTTTCGCAAAAGAGTTAAACCACGCATAGTGGTTTGAGAAGTAATTCTCTGTCCAGTATCCCGGGGTACGCGAGGCGTACCTGACGGAACCGGACAGCGTGATCGGTCGTTGTCGGATGAAGGCGCTGACCGCAATATTCCCGCCAAAATCGATGTCCTGGCTTCGGTACCCCATCGGATGGTAGCGCAGGTCGGCGCCCCATTTGAGGTATCTACGGAAACTGCCTTCGAGCGAACCGTACACATAATAGCTGTTGCGGTTCGTTTTCTTCGTATTGTCGTTCAGGTACTCGTCGGGCCTGAACTGGTAGTACCAGTGGTTGTCCATGCCGATCCCGGCGTCGATCGTGCCGATCACCGCGTTGCGGTCCCAGGGCTGGATCTGGACGAACAGCTTGTTCGACAGCAGCCCCTCGTAGGTCGAGTCGCGCGAGGCGGCGGGGTCGATGTACCAGTGATCGTAGTAGTCGCCGCTGGACGAGCGCGTGTCGGTGTAGAGCCGGGTGAACTTGCTCCACTCGAACGAGTGGCCGAAGAAGATGCTCGACCGGTCGGCGATCGAGAAGTCCTCGTCGCTCAGCTTGCGCAGCGGGACGCCGTACGACTGGATGAAATAGAACGTATTGTTCTTGATCGTATTGCGCGCATCCTGCAGGCGGATCGGAATATTCTCGGGAAGGTCGAAGATCGTGTCGGTGATGTCGCGGTCGTTGGCAATGCCGCCGTTCTCCTTGAGGATGGCCGCATTGTAGATATACCCGGCATGGGCGCTGTATTTCTTGCCGGTGTGGGAGAAGGCGAGCGAGAGGTTCTTGTCGCGCGCGCCCTGCCAGGTGTACATGCCCCGCGTGCCGCGGCTCTTGTAGTTGAGGTTGAAGCCGGTCGATGGCGATATGTTCTGGGCATGGATGAGGCCGAGGTACTCCTCGGCCTTCTTGCGCTGGCCCGACATGAAGTAGGTGCCCTGCGTGAACGGCGCCTTGACGTTGTAGAAGGGGACGCGCTCGGGCGTATAGAGGTAACAGTCGTAGGCGCTGGCGAAGGTGAAGTTGCGCGGATTGGGGCGCAGGAAGTAGTTGAGCGGGATGGCGGCGCCGCCCAGCGTGCCGATATAGGCCGACCCGACGTCGTTCTGCAGGAAGGGATAGTCGACCTGGAAGCCGTTCATCGACGTATCGATCGGCGCGAAATTGATGCGGTTGCGCGACATGTCCACATTCCACGAGAAGTTGGACAGGCCGCGGATCGAGTCGTTGAAGAAGTACGACTCGAGCGGCTTGCGGACCTTCGTCGAGTCGCCCGCACCGCGGTTGCGCGCGGTATCGAGCGGCATGCCGTTCATCCCGTCGCCGTAGAGGCCCGCGGGCGGCATCTGCTCCGCCCCGGCATGCACGCGTCCGGGCATCGCCTGGCAGACAGCCGCGGCGAGCAGTCCGGGCAGCAGTAACGCAGCGTATCGCCTGAGCAGGTTTGGCATCGGCACTCCTTCTGGTTTTGGAATATTCGCGGCAAAGGTAGTAAAAATATATCAATTACCGTTTTGCCGGGGCGCGAAGCTACCGGGCGCCCTGCCCGGGACGGAAGCCCGCGATCACCGAGACGCAGATGTAGGCCAGGATGATGAACGGGACGGCCGTGATCTGCCAGACGGCGAGCGCCACGAGCGAGAGCAGCGCGAAGCCGTAGCGGAGCTCGTTGCCGCGCAGTCCGTAGCTATGGAACTTGAGGGCGAACATCCGGATCGGGCTGACCAGGAAGTAGCAGATGCAGCCGGCGATGATAAGCACCGAGGCGGGCTGGACGGCATAGCTGCCCCCGGCGAAGATGTGACCCGACGCAGCGATGAACAGCGCGGCGGCCGGCGTGGGCAGCCCCACGAAGCTGTCGCTCTGGCTCGGGTCGATATTGAACTTGGCCAGCCGCAGCGCCGAGAACGCGGCCACAGCGAACACGGCGTAGCCCCACCACTCGGTCCCCCCCGCGGCCTGGAAGATACAGAGCAGGATGGCCGACGGCGCGAAGCCGAAGCTGATCACATCGGCCAGCGAGTCGAGCTCTTTGCCGATCTCCGAGTAGCAACGGGTGAGGCGCGCCACCAGGCCGTCGAGAAAGTCGAACACGGCAGCGGCGACGATGAGCCAGAAGGCGGCCTGCAGCTCACCCAGCGTGAGGGCCAGCGTCGCGGCGATGGCCCCGCAGAGCAGGTTGCAGAGCGTAAGAATATTGGGCAGCGTGAAAAGGCGTATTTTCATAGCTTGGCGGTTTATGTGCGTTCCGGTGGTCGGGGCAAAAATACAAAACATTATCCGATAATGCGCCGGGCGCGGCGCGCATTCGCAATTTTTGCCGAAAGTTTGTATCTTTGTGGGCGTTAATCGTTCCGGCCCCCGTGCGGGCGCTTATTCATACGAACCACCAAAACAGTCCTGCTGTGGATAAGAACAAATATTGCATCATCATGGCCGGCGGGATCGGCAGCCGTTTCTGGCCGATCAGCCGCAATTCGCGCCCCAAGCAGTTCCTCGATATCCTGGGGACCGGCAAATCGTTTATCCGGCACACTTTCGAGCGTTTTGCGGGGATCGTCCCGACCGGGAACTTCCTGGTCGTCACGAACCGGGCATACCGCGACCTGGTCATGGAGCAGATCCCCGAGATCGACGGGAGCCAGATCCTGTGCGAGCCGGTGGGGCGCAATACGGCGCCCTGCATCGCCTATGCGGCGTTCCGCCTGATGGCCGTCAACCCCGATGCCGATATGATCGTCACCCCTTCGGACCACCTGATCCTCAATGAGGCCGAGTTCGCGAAGGCGATCGACGAGGCGGTCGGTTTTGTCCGCGAGCACAACGTGCTGATGACCATCGGCATCCGCCCGACGCGTCCCGACACGGGCTACGGCTACATTCAGGTCGAGCACGAGGGGGGCGACGGCGGCGCGATCAGCAAGGTCAGGACCTTCACCGAGAAGCCCAATATCGAGCTGGCCAGGGCATTTGTCGAGAGCGGCGAGTTCTTTTGGAACTCGGGCATCTTCATCTGGAAAGCGTCGGGCATCCTGAACGCCATGAAGACGATGCTGCCCGAGATGTACCGCCAGTTCGAGGCGGTCGGCGCGTGCTACAACACGCCCGGCGAGCAGGCCTGCATCGAGCGCGTCTACCCCGAGTGCAAGAGCATCTCGATCGACTTCGGCGTGATGGAGAAGGCCGACAACGTCTACGTGCGCTGCAGCGAGTTCGGCTGGTCCGACATCGGCACCTGGGGCTCGCTCTACCAGTACTCGCAGAAGGACGACAACGGCAACGTGATCCGGGGCGAGAGCCTGACGTACGATACGCGCGACAGTATCGTGATGCTGCCCGAGGGCAAGCTGGCCGTGATCGAGGGGCTCGACGACTATATCGTGGTCGACAACGACAACGTGCTGATGATCTGCCCCAAGAAGAACGAGCAGAATATCAAGAAGTTTATCGACGACGCCAAGTTCCACAAAGGCGAGAAGTTTATTTAATGCCCTGCAGCCCGCGCCGCCGTTCCAGCGGCGGCTGCGGAACCGGCCAGGCCCCGGCGGTACGCAGTCCGGGGGATGCCGGGTATGCAGTCTGCCCCGGGGCGCTGTCCCGGGTCGTTTCCACAACTGACCCGATGAATGAAGCTACACGAAACAGATGCTATGTCGTTGCGGCGGCGGTGATTTATGTGATCACAGCCCTGTGCAGCATCGGGTTCTACCATCCCGACGAGCATTTCCAGATCATTGAGTTCGCCGGCCTGGCGGCCGGCTGGAACAGCGGGGCCGACCTTCCCTGGGAGTATGCGGCCCATATCCGGCCGACCATGCAACCCATGTTGTGCCTGGGTGTTTTCCGGCTGCTCGGCCTGGCGGGCCTTACGGACCCGTATACGCTGGCCACGGCGCTGAACGTGCTGACGGCACTGGTGGCCGTCGGGGCGATCACGCTGTTTGTCCGGGCATTCCGGAACGATGTGGCGCCTGCCTATCGCGAGGTGTTCGTCCTGCTCTCCTATTTTCTGTGGTTCCTGCCGGTACTCAATGTCCGTTTCTCGTCGGAGTGCTGGGCCGGTCTGGCCTTCCTGTCCGCTGTGGCGGTGCTCTACCGGGCGCAGGGCCGTCCGGCCGGAAGGCTGTTGCTGGGCGGCGTGCTGCTCGGCCTGGCCTTCGTCTTCCGGGCACAGATCGGCGGCGCGATCGTGGGCCTGCAGATGTGGCTCGTGTGGGTGCGCCGCGAGTCGCTGCGCCGGATGGCCTTTGTCGTGAGCGGCATGGGGCTGTCTGTCCTGTCGGGCCTGGCCGTCGACCGCTGGTTCTACGGCGAGTGGATACTGACACAGTTCAACTACCTGAAGGTGAATCTGATCGACGGCGTTGCATCGCAGTTCGGCACCGATCCGTGGCATTACTACCTGGGCGAGGTGATCGCACGGCCCAACCCGCTGGTCGGGTTGAGCATCCTGGTGGCCTTTGCGTTCCTGCTGCTCTACCGGCCCCGGCACGTGGTCGTGTGGTGCGTGCTTCCTTTCCTGTTGCTGCACTCGCTGATCGGCCACAAGGAGTTCCGCTTCCTGTTCCCGATCGTCAATCTGGTCCCGCTGATCCTCGTGCTCGGCTACCAGCAGATCCGCGAGGTGTTCCGTCCACGGCGGCTGAGGGCGCTCAGCGTCGTGATGGTCCTGCTGCTGGCGATCAATGCCGGCGGCCTTGCGATGGTGGTTTTCAAGCCGGTGCGCGAAGGGCGTGTCGCGATGGCGCGGTATATCGACCATACTTACGGGGAGCAGTCGCTGACGCTGTGCAGCGCGCCCGACTGCAACCCTTACGAACTGCAGGGCGGTCCGGGGAAGCGGCCGCTGGTGACGCATTTCTACCTGAATCCGCATATCCATGTCGACTCGCTCGGTCGTGCGTTCGCGCCGCCTGCGGGTCACGGGCGGCTCAAGGCGCTGGTCCGTAAGGGCGATCTGGCCGACCGGGAGCGGCTCGAGCGCTCGGGTTTCGTCGAGGAGCACCAGAGTATCCCGGAGTGGATCGAGGTGCTGAACGTCTTTTACCGGGTGATCGACGACCGACAGATCATGGTGCTCTATACGCGGCCCGAAGCGTGAAGCCGGCTGACTGCCGGAGGAGGCATGAAAAGACCGCCTCCCTTCGCTGCCCCTGAGGCACGGAGGCCATGACAGAGGCTACGGGAAAGTCTCTTTCCGTTTGCCTTAAAGCAAAGACAGTCCCTCTCCTTCGGCCCTGACGCAAAAGAAGCATGCCTTTCCCGCCGTCGCCGTTGCAACCTTTCGTATCAAGGTCCGGTGCAGGGGGCATCGATCGTGCCTCCCGCACCGACCGCAGCCCGTCCATGCGGCGTATGCGATTACGGCCCGCCCGTGAAGGGACCTTTGCTCGATATGCTGCCGGGGATGACCCTGACCGGCTCACAGCCCGGGAGATCATCGGCAAAAGGGCATCTTCGGGCTTGCAGTCAGGATCTTGGGTCCGTCCCGGATGCTTCCCGGGACGGAATCGTCGCAGCGGGTGTTCGTTTGTCGGCAATTTTTCATACCTTTGCCTGCGAAACCGGAGAACGGGCGGTCCGACGGGATTACAAACCTTTGAAATCCAATGCGGCGGACCGGATGGAGTGCCATCCCGGAGGCCCTATTGTCAAATGAATTTGCAGCGAAGTATGGACGATGGTTTGGGGCGACATTGCAGCGGTATCTTACCTCAATACCGTACCGTTCATTTACGGTATAGCGTCCGCAGATAACCTGCGGGCCCGTCTGCTGTTGTCCCCGCCGAGCGGTTGCGCCCGGACCCTGGCCGAAGGCAAGGCCGACATCGCGCTCGTTCCGGTAGCTGCCATCCCCTCGATTCCCGACATCGACATTGTCACCCCGTGGTGCATCGGCGCCAGCGGCAGCGTGCGCACGGTCGTCGTGCTGAGCAACGAGCCGTGGGAGCGCGTGCGCCGCGTCTGGCTCGACACGCACTCGATGACTTCGGTGCAGCTTGTCCGTGTACTGGCCCGCGAGCGCTGGGGCGTCGATCCCGAGTGGATGCCGCTCGACGACTACACGCTGCTCGGGCGCCCGGCCGCGGGCGACGCTTTCCTGATCATCGGCGACAAGGTGTTCGGATGGGAGGAGCGCTTTGCCTACAAGTACGACCTGGCCGACGAGTGGCGCGCGATGACGGGGCTTCCGTTCGTGTTCGCCGCCTGGGTGGCGCGGCGCGGCACGCCCGCCCCGGCTGTGGCCGAGCTCGACGAGGCGCTGGCCTACGGTGTGCGGCACATCGACGAGGCGATCCGCCACTACGGCCATGCCGACAAGCCGTATGCGCACGACTACCTGACCCGAAATATCGACTTTGCTTTCGACGGGCCCAAGCGCAGGGCGCTGTCGCTGTTCTGGGGCAAGGGACAGAAGATCCCCCCGGCGGAAAATCCCGGCTAAGGCCGGGGAGGGCCGTCCGGCCGGGAGAGGGCGCCTCGAGGGGGCGCCGAATGTTCAACCCTGAAAAACAGCGCAATGATTACAATTTACCTCAAGCAATACAACAAGATCGTCCGCAACGCCGACGTCAAGCTGTTCGACGAGCTCGGCTACGACGACATTCTGTGGATCGATATGCTCACCCCGTCGATGAAGGAGCAGAAGGCGGTCGAGAGCTTTATGGAGATCAACCTCCAGACGCGCCAGCAGGTCGAGGAGATCGAGAGTACGTCGAAATACTCGGAGACCGAGAACGCGATCATCACCAACTCGAACTTTTTCATGCCCCAGGGCGACAGCTTTACGATCGAGCCCGTCTCGTTCATCATCTCCGAAGGGGTGTTGATCTCGGTGCGCAATGCCGAGTTCCGCACGTTCAACGAGGCGGCCAAGCGCCTGCAGATGAACTATAAGGCCTATTCGACGGGCTACCACCTGCTGATCTCGATCCTCGAGGTGCGCATCGACTTCGATGCCGACCTTGTCGAGGCGCTGGCCAAGCAGATCGCCGTGCTGAGCAAGGAGATCAACGTGAGCGAGAAGGTCGACAAGGAGCTGCTCAAGCAGGTGAGCCACCTGCAGGAGAACACGATGCTGATCCGCGAGAACATCTTCGACCGGCAGCGCGTGCTGTCGGGCATCCTGCGCAGCGAGCGTTTCCCCAACGACATCTATCCCAAGCTGTCGCTGATGATCAAGGACGTCAACTCGCTGATCAACCACGCCGATTTCAGCTCCGAGCGGCTCGACTACCTGCAGGATACGGCTCTCGGTCTGATCAACATCGAGCAGAGCAACGTAACGAAGATCTTCACCGTGGCGGCGCTGTTCTTCATGCCGCCCACGATGATCGCCAGTATCTATGGGATGAACTTCCCCGATATCCCCGAACTAAAGTGGGCTTACGGCTATCCGTTCGCGCTGGGCGCCATGGCACTGCTGATGATCCTCACTTACCTCTATTTCAAGTGGAAAAAGTGGTTGTAACCGGGCGGCACGCTGTGCCCCGCGACCGAATACCGGCAGCCGGCCCGACGGGTCGGCTGCCGCGCATATAGCCCGGTAGGGAGAGACGACCGGGACGATACACCCGCCGGCACCTGCCGGAGGCGCCCCCACCCTCATGGCTCCGGGCCGGGCTGACGCGACGAGGGCCGTCAAGGCGCGGGCGCACCTTTTCACGGCAATAGGCGCGGATTGACCGCCCGTACACGACAAATCCCGGGAACGAACGTCTCGTTCCCGGGATCGGTGCTTCAGGGGATAGGTATTTCGTTTTGTCGAACGTACATCAGCACGGGCCGGGGCGCATCGCCCTCCCCGATGGGTATGGGACGCAGCGTGACCTTGCCGGGCGTGAAGTTGAGGATGTCGAACACATGGCGTGCCGCCGGTGCGCCGGACCCTGGGCACCGGACCTGCGAGGGGTCGATCGAGAGCCGGAACAAGTAGCTGACCTTTCCGGTGTGGCCGGTGCCCTTTAGGGTCAGGTTCCCTTTGCGGACCTTGGCTTTGTAGTATTTCCAACCTCCGGGTCCGACAACCCCGAGCCGTGCGCGGGGCCTTTTGCCGCGTTTTTTTGTGATCTTGCAACAGAAGGCCTCGCCGGGCGGGTCCGTCTCGGACGTGGCTTCCGGCGGGAGAGCGAGCTTCCAGCAGCCCTCGAGGTGCTGCATCCAGAGCTGGTCGATGCCGGGCGCTTTGTTGATCTGGGCCGGAGCCTCGCGGGGAGCCGCCATCGCGGCGGCCAGCAACAGGGGTAGGATGAGTCTGTACATAGGGGGGGGTTATGGATTAGACGGGAAAGTCCCGGACAGGTCACATCCTGCCGGGACTTTTTCAGAGATCATGCTGCGGCGCGCCGGCCGCCGCCTGTTAGTTCTCCTGCTTGAGCGCTGCGTGTGCAGCGGCCAGGCGGGCGATGGGCACGCGGAACGGTGAGCACGACACGTAGTTGAGGCCTGCGTAGTGGCAGAACTCCACCGAGCTGGGCTCGCCGCCGTGCTCGCCGCAGATACCGCACTTGAGGTCGAGGCGGGTGCCGCGGCCCTTGAGGACGGCTTCGCGGACCAGCTGGCCGACGCCCTTCACGTCGAGCACCTGGAACGGGTCCTGCTTGAGGATTCCCTTGGCCAGGTATACGGGCAGGAACTTGCCGATATCGTCGCGCGAGAAACCGAGCGTCATCTGCGTCAGGTCGTTCGTGCCGAACGAGAAGAACTGGGCCACTTCGGCGATCTCGTTGGCCGTCACGACAGCGCGCGGCACCTCGATCATCGTACCGACCATGTAGTCGATCTTCTCATTACGCTCGGCGAACACCTCGCCGGCCGTCGTGTCGATGATATTCTTCTGGTATTTGAGCTCCTTGTGGTTGCCTACGAGCGGCACCATGATCTCGACATGCACCGGAATGCCCTTGGCGCGGACGATCAGCGCGGCCTCGATGATGGCGCGGGTCTGCATTTCGGTGATCTCGGGATAGGTGTTGCCCAGGCGGCAGCCGCGGTGTCCGAGCATCGGGTTGACCTCGTGCAGCGCCTCGACCTTGGCCTTGATCGTTTCGTAGGGGACGCCCAGCTCGGCGGCCATCTCGCGCTGCTCCTTCTCGAAGTGCGGGACGAACTCGTGCAGGGGCGGATCGAGCAGGCGGACCGTCACGGGGTAGCCGTTCATCACCTCGAACAGCCCCTCGAAGTCACTGCGCTGCATCGGCAGCAGCTTGGCCAGCGCCACGCGGCGTCCGGCCTCGTCGTCAGCCAGGATCATCTCGCGGACGGCCTTGATGCGGTCGCCCTCGAAGAACATATGCTCCGTGCGGCAGAGGCCGATACCCTGCGCACCGAACGAGAAGGCCACCTTCGCGTCGTTCGGGGTGTCGGCGTTGGCGCGCACTTTCAGGTGCGCGTACTTGCTCGTAAGGTCCATCAGCTTGGCGAAGTCGCCGCTCAGCTCGGCAGCCTGCGTGGCCACCTGACCGAGATAAACCTCGCCGGTGGTGCCGTTGAGCGAGATCCAGTCGCCCTCGCGGATCACTGCCCCGCCGGCCGTGATCGTGCGGGCCTTGTAGTCGATCTTGATCTCGCCGGCACCCGAAACGCAGCACTTGCCCATGCCGCGGGCCACGACGGCCGCATGCGAGGTCATGCCGCCGCGCGCGGTGAGGATACCCTCGGCCTCGTGCATACCCTTGAGGTCCTCGGGCGAGGTCTCGATACGGACGAGGATCGTTTTCTTACCTTCGGCGGCCCATTTCTCGGCGTCGTCGGCAAAGAAGACCACCTGGCCGGTGGCGGCGCCGGGCGATGCGGGCAGGCCCTTGGCGATCACCTTGGCGTTCTTCATGGCCGTCTTGTCGAACACCGGGTGCAGCAGCTCGTCGAGCTTGGCCGGCTCGCAACGGAGCACGGCGGTCTGCTCGCTGATCTTGCCCTGGTCGAGCATGTCCATCGCGATCTTGACCATCGCGGCGCCGGTGCGCTTTCCGTTACGGGTCTGGAGCATCCAGAGCTTGCCCTCCTGGATCGTGAACTCGAGGTCCTGCATGTCGGTGAAGTAGTCCTCGAGGTGCTGCTGGGTCTTGTCAAGCTCCTTGTACACCTCGGGCATCACCTCCTCGAGCGAGGGATATTTTGCCTTGCGGTCCTCCTCGCTGATCCCCTGTGCGGCGGCCCAGCGGCGCGAGCCTTCGAGGGTGATCTGCTGCGGGGTGCGGATACCGGCCACCACGTCCTCGCCCTGTGCGTTCACGAGGTACTCGCCGTTAAAAATGTCCTCGCCGGTGGCTGCGTCGCGCGTGAAGGCTACGCCGGTGGCCGAGCTCTCGCCCATGTTGCCGAAGACCATGGCCTGCACGTTGACGGCCGTGCCCCACTCGGCCGGAATGTTATTGAGCTTGCGGTAGAGGATCGCGCGCTCGTTCATCCAGCTGCTGAACACGGCGCAGATGGCGCCCCAGAGCTGGTCCCACGGATCGGTCGGGAACTCCTGGCCGGTGTTGGCCTTCACGGCCTTCTTGAAGCGTGCGACCATCTCCTTGAGGTCGTCGGTCGTGAGGTCCGTATCGTTCTTGACGCCCTTCTCCTCCTTGATCTGGTCGATGATCTCTTCGAACGGGTCGTGGTCCTCTTTGCTTTGCGGCTTCATGCCCATCACCACGTCGCCGTACATCTGGATGAAGCGGCGGTACGAGTCCCATGCGAAGCGCGGGTTGCCGGTCTTGCGGGCGATGCCCTCGACGGCCTTATCGTTGAGTCCGAGGTTGAGGATGGTGTCCATCATGCCCGGCATCGAGGCGCGCGCGCCCGAGCGGACCGACATCAGCAGCGGGTTGGTGTCGCTGCCGAACTCCATGCCCATCATCTTCTCGATGCCTTTCATGGCTTTCTCCACGTCGGGCTTGATCAGGCGGATCACCTCGTCCTGTCCGTGCGAGTAGTACTCGGCACACACCTCGGTGGTGATCGTAAAGCCCGGGGGCACCGGGATACCTACCAGGTTCATCTCCGCGAGGTTGGCGCCCTTGCCGCCCAGCAGTTCACGCATCTTACCATTACCCTCGGCGGCTTTGTTGCCGAAGGTGTAGACCCTTTTTACATTTGGCATTGTCTGATCTATTTTTTAAAAAGTTATCAATTAATTCGTTTCTGTTGAATTTAGAACAAAACTACATATAAATTTCCAATCTACAAAACAGGGCGCGCGCGGTGTGCGCCGGCTTATTCGTGCACGTGCCCGAATTCGGCCCAGACGGGCAGGTGGTCGCTGAATCCGCCCGTGTAGCGGCCGCCGGAATAGGTCCTGAGCGGATAACCGGCCGATCGGCTCCCGTCCGGCACGAGCATCCACGGGCGGACGAAGATACCGCACCGTTCCCGGTAACGGATTCCGTCTCCGGCCAGCAGCCCGGGGCTCATGAGGATGTTGTCGAACAGGTTGCGCCGGTCGCGGTAGGCGTACGACCCGAAGCCCTGCCGGTAGAGGGCGCCGAGCGGCGCGTACAGGGCCCCGGCAGGCACCGGCAACCGGTCCGTGGCGTGCAGCGTGCGCCGTACGGTACGCTGGTCGGGGTTGGCGTTCAGGTCGCCCATCACGATGATGCGGGCCCCGGGGTCGCGGGCCGTCAGCTCGCGGGTGAGGCCGTAGAGCGCCGCTGCGGCCCGCTCGCGCCCGGCCCCGCTGTTGTACGGGGCGGGGAGGTGGCAGACGACGATGTGAACCTCTGTCCCCAGCAGGTCGCCCCGCACGCAGAGCAGCTCGCGGCTGCTGTGCGACGGGACCTGCCGCACCTCGCGCGGAATGAACCGGTCGCCCTGATAGAGCAGCGCCAGGTCGATGCCCCGCGGGTCCGACGTGGTGCGGTGGATGTAGTTGTAGTCGGCGCCGAGCGCCATGACCAGGTCACGGACGACCGCCTCGTTCTCGACCTCGGCCAGCCCGACCACCGCAGCGCCGAGGCTGTCGATCACCGTGGCGATGTTGCGCAGCTTGGCGCGGTAGCGCCCGCCGGTCCATCGGTTGGCCCCGTGCGGGGTGAAGGCCGCGTCGTCGGTCAGCGGGCTCGGAACCGTGTCGAACAGGTTCTCCGTGTTGTAGAACGCCACGCGCACCGGTTTCCCGTCCGGCTCCTCCGCGCGCCCTTCTCTGTCCTGTTCCGCCCGGCGTCCCCTCTCTCGCTCCCGGGGCTCTCGTCCCGCCCCCTGCCCGGACTCTCCGGGTCTCTTCCCGGTCCGTTCCTCCGGCATCTCCGCCGGCCTCTGCCCGGTCCCTCCCTCCAATTCCGTTCCCGGCCTTTCCTCCGGCCCGTTCACCGAAGCCTGTGCCGGGACCTGCACCGTTGCAGACAGCACCGCAAGCAGCAGTGGCAGAGCCTTTCGGAGCATATACGCGGAACCGGAGGGTCCGGCCTGGCTCCGCACCGGTCTGCCGCTCCCGCTGCCGGCCATCGGGTTACGGCCTCTGCCCGACAGGCTCTCGGCGTTACGGCGCGCCCTGCGCGCCGGCGTCTGTACAGCCGGGAGCAACGGTGCGGGCAACAGCGCGACGAGAAGTGGTTTTCGGATCATAATACATTGCGCGGAGAAGGTCCGGACCGGGGCAATACGCCTGTCGCGCTTGTACCGTGCGCCGCTTCCGCGGCCGCGCGATCGCCTCCGGCCGGGCCGTAAGTACGATAAAAATAGTCGTATTTCGGTAAAATAGCACCCGTGATCGGTAAAATTTGCAGTTTTCGGGAATAATGGACATATTTGGGCAAACCCTCGCAGAGCGTATGGAGCGTAAGGAGATCGAATTTTCGAAAATAGAGCCTCACGAGCGGTCTGACCGTCACTACCGCGTGGTCTTCGAGAGCCGCGACGGCGGGTTCACGCTGCCGATGATCGTCGGCGTGACCGAGGCCCGTGCGATCCTCCAGGTCGTCCGCGGCGAGCGTCCCGCGCGCGTGCAGACCCACGACCTGTTCGCCGGTTTCGTCCGCCGCAGCGGTTACGAGCTGGCCGAGGCGGTGATCTACCAGTTCGACCGGGGCGTCTACCGCACGATGCTCGTTTTTCGCCGCGACGGCGAGCCGATCCGCCTCGATTGCCGGACCAGCGATGCGCTGGCCCTCGTGCTGCGTGTCGGAGGCCGCTTTTTTGTCGAAGCCGACGTTGTCAGCCGCGTTGTCGGGCTCACTGGCGACGACGCGGGGTTCGACGGCATGTACCGCATCTCGCGCCTCGAGCGCCTGCTCGACGAGCTGGTGGCGGTCGAAAAGTACGAGGAGGCCGCCACGGTGCGCGACCAGATCCGGAGCCTGCGCGGCGAGTAGCCGCCCGGCTGCCGTAACGGTCGCGTTGCGATATGCGTTGTATGCCGCGCCTTTCTCTTTGCAGTCGATCGTGAACGGTCGCGCTCCGTCCGCTATTTTGCGCTCCGCCTGCCCTCGCTCCTGCCGTTCGTCGGGCGTCATAGCCCGAGCCTCCGCCTTGCGGGTTGCCTCTGTCCGTACCCGCCGCCTGTACCACGTTGCCTTTACCCCTTTCCTGATGCCTGTTTTCCTTCCCAGCCGTGGAGCTCTCCTTCGGTCCTGTCAGTCTTGTATCCCGGCATCAACCCGGAATCCGTATCGCGGTGTCACCCCCATGTACCCGCAGGTACCCGCGTATCCGCCCGGTACATGAAGCTAACACGCCTTTCGCGCCGTCTTTTATCCTGACTTTTCGTTTCTTCGCCATCTGCGCTCCGCCTGCCCTCGCTCCTGCCGTTCGTCGGGCGTCATAGCCCGAGCCTCCGCCTTGCGGGTTGCCTATGTCCGTACCCGCCGGTCCGGGCATGCGGGCCGTGACGTCACGGCCCGGCTCCATGTGCGCTGCGGCCGTAAGCGGCGCGCGAACCGCCGCCCGTTCCCGTTACAGTTTCATCCGGTAGACGTTGGTCGTGTACGGCTCGAAGCCCAGCGACCGGTACAGGCCGTTCGCGGCGACACGGGCCGGGTTCGAGGTCAGCCCCAGCATGTCGGCACCCAGCATGCGGGCATAGCCGATGGCGTGGCTGACGATCGCGCGGCCGTACCCGCGCCCGCGGCACGCCCGGTCGACGGCGACGTCCTCGATCCATGCCTTCACGCCGCCCGGCGTGGGGTATAGCCCGACGGTGAGCATTCCTGCCGGCCGCCCTTCGTCGTCGAAGAGCATGAGCAAATGGGCGCTCGGGGCGGCGAGTAACTCGCGGAACCGGGCCTCGGTGAGGCGGCCGGCCGTCGGTGAGAGCTGGCCAAGAAGACTGCGTACGGCGTCGAGCAGCGCAGGGTCGTATTGAGTTATCCTTCTGATCTCCATAGGTTATTATTACAGCAAAGGAGGTTGAACAATGGCCGGCTCGGCCCTGCGGCCGAACCGGCCATGGAGCGTTTCGCCAACCGTGGCGCCGGGACGGGATCAGGCACGTGCGGAGCTTTCCGTGCGCACCTGCCCATTCGAACAGGAGCGTGCCGTACTCGTCGGGGTTGTGGCAGGACCCTGCCACGTCCAGTCGGCTGTGCGTCCGCCGTCGTGATCGCCGCGGTAAAAGTTGCCGCGCCGCCGGATCCCGCGACGGAGCGGCGGCTTGCGATACCGTCAGCGGTCGATCACGCCCGAGCCGACGAGCTCGTCGCCGTCGTACCAGGCGGCGAACTGCCCGGCCGAGATGCCGCGCTGCGGCTCGTCGAAAGTAAGATAGCCACCGTTATCCGTGATGTGAAGGACGCCGCCCTGCAAGGGCTGGCGGTAGCGGATACGGAGGCTGAAACGGCGCCTTGCGCCGGCGGGAAGGGCCAGGTCGGGACGCACCCAGTGCATTTCGTCGGGACGGATGCGCAGGGCGGGCCGGTAGAGGCCCGGATGGTGCTGCCCCTGGCCGACATAAACGATGTTGCGCCCGACGTCGGTGGCGATCACGAACAGCGGCTCGGGCTTACCGCCCACGTTGAGCCCCCTGCGCTGACCGATCGTGTAGAAATGGGCGCCGTTGTGCTCGCCGACCTTCACGCCCGATTCGGGCAGGTAGTGGTAAGGCTCGGCCAGCGCGTCGAGCTCCGCATCCGACAGCGGACCTTCGCCGACCGCTTGTGCCGCGCATCGGCCGTAGCCGGCCCATTCGGGCGCGACCTCGATGATGTCGCCCCGGCGCGCCTTGAGCTGCTGCTGCAGGAAGACCGGCAGATCGACCTTGCCGACGAAGCAGATGCCCTGCGAGTCCTTGCGCTCGGCCGTGGCGAGCTTCTGCTCGGCCGCGATACGGCGCACCTCACCTTTGAGCAGGTGTCCGATCGGGAAGAGCGCCCGCGAGAGCTGCTCCTGCGAGAGCTGGCACAGGAAATAACTCTGGTCCTTGCCCGGGTCGGCGCCGGCCAGCAGCCGGTGCACGGTACAGCTTCCCGCCGCTATGTCCTCACGGCGGCAGTAGTGGCCGGTGGCCACATAGTCGGCCCCCATGTCGAGCGCAGCCCGCAGGAAGGCGTCGAACTTGATCTCACGGTTACAGAGCACGTCGGGATTGGGCGTGCGTCCCTTGCCGTACTCGTCGAACATATAGTCGACCACACGGTGGCGGTACTGCTCGCTCAGGTCGATCGACCGGAACGGAATGTCGAGCCGCCGGGCGACCAGCTCGGCGAACATCTGGTCGTCGTACCACGGGCAGTCGCCCTCGAGCGTACCCGTCGTGTCGTGCCAGTTGCGCATGAACAGGCCGATCACCTCATAGCCCTGCTGCTTGAGCAGGTAAGCGGCGACGCTCGAATCGACGCCGCCCGAAAGTCCGACGACTACGGTTTTCATGGGTTATGATCCGGATATTGACAGCAGGGTGTCGGTTACTGACAGTTTATTGACGGTTTATTAACAGCGATCGTGCAAAAATACGAAGAACTGTTAATAAAACCATCTCCATACATTGAATCGGGGTGGCGCTGATCTGCCTGTGGCCGCAATAGTCCGCGACCGGCCCGGGCAGGTATCCCACCGAAAGGAGCGGACGGGTTTCCCCGGCGTCCGCGTTGGCTGCGCCCCGGCCCACCGATCCCCACCCGGACACACCCGCGCCACAGGCAGGTCAGCCGGCTCCGGGCCGGGCAGGCCGGCGCTGCATTACGCCTACTTCCGAGCGGGCCGGTCCGCATCGGCGCTGCGCCGCTCGAGGTTGGCGATCAGCGCATCCGTCAGGTTGATGCCCGCCTGGTTGGCCAGCGAGGCCAGCACCCACATCACGTCGGCGATCTCCAGGCCCATGGCCGCGCGCAGGTCGGCATCGGTCATCGCCGGGTCGCTGTGCTTGCGCGCGATGACCCGCGCCAGCTCGCCGACCTCCTCGGTCAGCACGGCCATGTTGGTCAGCTCGCTCTGGTGCTTCACCCCGTGCCTGGTGTTCCACGCATCGACCAGCTCTTGTATTTCCTCTATCGTCATAGTTATTCCCTGTTTTTCGAATCGATCCAGATCGTGACCGGCCCGTCGTTGACAAGCGCCACCTGCATATCGGCCCCGAACACCCCCGTGGCCACCGGGCGGCCCAGCAATGCCGCGAGCCGCGCCACGAAACGCCCGTACACCGGCTCCGAGAACGCCGCACCCGCCGCCCGGACGTACGAGGGGCGTGCCCCCCTGCGGGTCGAGGCGTGCAGCGTGAACTGGCTCACGACCAGCATCTCGCCGCCCACATCCCGCACACTGCGGTTCATCACGCCGGCCTCGTCGGCAAATATACGAAGTTTTACCGCTTTCTCGGCGAGCCACGCGATATCGTCGTCGGTGTCGGCCTCCTCGATCCCGACGAGCACCAGCAGCCCCGGCCCGATGGCCGAGTGCCGCACGCCGCCGATCGCGACCGACGCTTCGCTCACCCGTTGTATCAATAGTCTCATCGTTCGTCTGTTTATCCATCGCTCCGGCAGCCCGCCAGCGACTGCGAACCGCCCTCACGATCTTTTCCGTTCCGCAAGGCAACGCCCTCGCTACGCCCTGCCGGCGAGCCACGCGATCAGTGCGCCTCGATCCAGTTCTCGCCCACGCCGTAATCGACCGTCAGCGCCACGCGGAGCGCCGCTGCGCCCTCCATGCAGCGCACCACCACGTCGGCCACCACCTCCTGCTCAGGCTTGTAGAGGTCGACGACCAGCTCGTCGTGCACCTGCAGGATCACCCGCGAGCGCAGTCCGCGGGCCTTGAACTCGCGGTGTACGCAGATCATCGCCATCTTCATGATGTCGGCCGCGCTGCCCTGGATCGGCGCGTTGATCGCATTGCGCTCGGCCAGCCCGCGAGTGACGGAGTTACCCGAATTGATGTCAGCCAGGAAACGTTTGCGCCCGAAGAGCGTGGTCACGTAGCCGTGCTGCTGTGCCTCGCGCACCACCCGCTCCATGTAGGCTTTCACGCCCGGGTAGGTGGCGAAGTAACCGTCGATGATCTCCCTGGCCTCGGTGCGCGGGATGCCGAGCCGCTGCGCGAGCCCGAAGGCCGAGATGCCGTAGATGATCCCGAAGTTGGCCGTCTTGGCCTTGCGGCGCTGGTCGCGCGTCACCTCGGGCAGCGGCACGCCGAACAGTTTCGAGGCCGTGGCCGTGTGGATGTCCTCGCCCTGCTCGAACGCCTCGATAAGCCCCGCATCGCCGCTCAGGTGGGCCATCAGCCGCAGCTCGACTTGGCTGTAATCGGCCGAGAGGATCAGGTGATCGCCGTCCGAGGGGATGAACGCCTTGCGGATCTCGCGGCCGCGCTCCTCGCGCACCGGGATGTTCTGCAGGTTGGGATTGGTCGAGCTGAGCCGCCCGGTGGCCGTCACCGCCTGGTTGAACGAAGTATGGATACGCCCCGTTTTCGGATTCACCAACTGCGGCAATGCTTCGATATAGGTCGAAAGGAGCTTCTTAAGCCCCCGGTACTCGAGGATCATCCCCACCACCGGGTGGCGGTCCTCGAGCGAGCGCAGGTACTCCTCGTCGGTCTTATACTGCCTGGTCTTGGTCTTCTTGGGCTTGGGATCGATCCTGAGCCGGTCGAAAAGCGCCTCGCCCAGCTGGCGGGCCGAGTTGACGTTGAGCGTCGGGTCGCCGCACGCCACGCGCACCTGGTCCTCGATCCGGTCGAGCTCGAGGGTCAGCTCGCGGCCGTAGGCGCCGAGCGCCGCGGTGTCGATCTTCACGCCCGTGAGCTCGATGTCGGCCAGCACCTCGATCAGCGGCTCCTCGATCTTCGTGTACAGCTCGACGAGGCCCGCCTCCTCCAGCATCGGCCAGAGCCTCTCCCACAGCCGGAACGTCACGTCGGCATCCTCGGCCGCATACTCGGCCACACGCCCCACAGGAACCATATCCATCGTGATCTGCCGCGCGCCGCGCCCGATCAGCTCCTCGATGGCGATCGGCGAGTAATCGAGATAGGTCCGCGCCAGGTAGTCCATCCCGTGGCGGCTCTCGGGATCGAGCAGGTAGTGGACGATCATCGTGTCATACTTGAAGCCGCGCACCTCGATCCCCAGATTACGCAACACCATGATATCGAACTTGATGTTCTGCCCGATCTTGGCGATCGACCCGTCCTCGAACAGCGGGCGCAGCCGCCCGGCCACCGCCGCCCGGTTGGCGTCGTTGCACGGCACATAGTAAGCCTCGTGCGCCCGGACGCAGAACGAAAGGCCCACCAACTTATCGTTGAACACGTCGAAACCCGTCGTCTCGGTGTCGAAACAGAACACCCGCTCGCGCCCGAGCAGAGCCACCAGTTCATCGAGCCCCCCGAGGGTATCGACGATCTCGTACCGGTGTGTCGTGGTGGCTGCCGTAGCATACTGGCTCGCGGCGAACAGGTCGCCCTGGCCGTCCCCGGCAGGGACGGCCGCCGGACTCACCTCGCCATCCCCGGCCACAGCCCCGAACAGCGAGCCCTGGGTCGAGCCGGCAGCCCCCGGGGTCACCGGCCTGCGGCCCCTCGCCGGCTGGTCGGGCGCCGGAGCGGCCCCGGCCGGCGGGGCAGGTTGCACAGGGACGGAAGCGTTCCCGCCGATCGCCGGGGCATCGGCCCGGCGCCCGGCGAGCTGGTCGAGCTCGCGCAGGAACATATGGAAACCAAGCTCGCGGTAGACCTCCCGCAACGCTTCGTAGTCGGCCTCCTCCATGATCAGCCGCTCGGGGCAGCACTCGACCGGGACCTCCATATGGATCGTGGCCAACTGCTTCGAGAGCAGGATCTGGTCGCGGCTGGCCTCGACGTTCTCGCGCAGCTTGCCGCTCAGCTTGTCGACATTGGCCAGCAGGTTCTCGACCGAGCCGTACTGACCGACCAGCTTCATCGCCCCCTTCTCGCCGACGCCCGGCACGCCGGGAATATTGTCGGACGCGTCGCCCCAGAGCGCCAGGATGTCGATCACCTGCCGCGGATCGTCGATCCCGTAATGGGCCTTCACCTCGTCGGGCCCGATGATCTCGACCCCCTCGCCGCCCTTGCGCTGCTTGTAGATCGACACCGAGGAAGTGACCAGCTGCCCGAAGTCCTTGTCGGGCGTCACCATATAGACCTCGAAGCCCATGCCCGAGGCCTTGGCCGAGAGCGTACCGATCACGTCGTCGGCCTCGTAGCCCGGCACCTCGAGCACCGGGATCCGCATCGCCTCCAGGATTCGCTTGATATAGGGAACGGCGGCGATAATGTCCTCGGGCGTGGCCGACCGATTGGCCTTGTAGGCCGGGTAGAGCCGGCTGCGGAAATTGCCGCCCGCCGGGTCGAACGCCACCCCGAGGTAGTGCGGGTTCTCGCGGCGGATGATCTCACTGAGGAACTTGGTGAACCCGAACACAGCCGACGTGTTGAGCCCGTCGGCATTGCGCATCGGGCGCGAGATGAAAGCATAGTAGGAGCGGAAAATCAGCGCGTAGGCATCTATCAGGAACAGTTTTTTCATCTCGGTCGGCTTTAGCGGGCAGGCTCCGCGGCATTCGCGCCGTGCCGGAACCTCCCGTCGGACAAAGATAAAAAACTTTGCCAAAGGGGCAATGCCGGGCCAGGCGGAAGGCGCGTATTTCGCGGCAGCGGACGAGCAGAAATAGGCTGCGAAGCACCCAGGAACGGGACAGGGCGGAAAGAGCGAACCCGGGGAGCCATAGGCCCGACTCCGGGCTGTCGGGATGCGTGAAGATGCCCGGCACGGCAAGCACGCCAAGCCGCAGGAATCCCGACACCGCACGACCGACAGAGCACATCGCAATCAAGCTCCCGGGCCGGAACAGGCCCGTAAAGCGACACGCGGCGTACGGCCCGGGGCAGACCGACAGGTATGCACCAGCGGCCGCCCCCGGGGTATACATCGGAACGCGGCGAGGAACGGTCCCGCCGCGTGGCAGGCGCCGGCCCGGGCATCGGTCCGCGCAAATGCAAGCCGGACACGGACCGCCGGGCGGCCCCGGTCAAAAAAAACGCGGGCACCGCGACGCAAGGCCCACGCTATTCGGCAAACTTTACTATCTTTGCATTGTTTATGCCCTTATACCGAGCGACGCATATGACACAAGATAACTACCGGTTCGAGACCCTGCAGGTCCACGCAGGCCAGACGCCCGACAGCGACACGCGCGCACGAGCCGTCCCCATCTACCAGACGACCTCGTACGTGTTCGAGAGTGCCGAGCAGGGCGCCAAACTGTTCGCGCTGCAGGAGGCCGGCAACATCTACACCCGGATCACGAACCCGACGACCGCCGTGCTCGAGGAGCGCATCGCCCGGCTCGAAGGCGGCGCGGCGGCGCTGGCCGTCGCCTCGGGACACTCGGCCCAACTGGTGGCCATCAGCACGTTCATGCGCCAGGGCGATAATTTCGTATCGAGCCCCTTCCTCTACGGGGGTACCTACAACCAGTTCAGGCACTCGCTCGCGAACTTCGGCATCGGGTGCCGCTTCGCCGCGTCGCTCGACCCGGCAGCCATCGAGCCGCTGATCGACGGGCAGACCAAGGCGGTCTACATCGAGAGCATCAGCAATCCCAACTTCGCGGTGCCCGACTTCGAGGCGATCGCCGCCGTCGCGCACCGCCACGGCATTCCGCTGATCGTCGACAACACGTTCGGCGCGGCGGGCTACCTCTGCCGCCCGCTCGACCACGGAGCCGACATCGTCGTCGAGTCGGCGACCAAGTGGATCGGCGGCCACGGCACGACAATGGGCGGGGTGATCGTCGACAGCGGCCGGTTCGACTGGAACAGCGGCCGGTTCCCGATGGTCAGCGAACCGTCGGAGAGCTACCACGGGCTCAACTTCTGCGAAGCGTTCGGGCCGCTCGCCTTTATCATGAAGGCCCGCGGCGAGGCGCTGCGCGACCTGGGGCCGGCGATCGCGCCGATCAGCTCGTTCATGCTGCTGCAGGGTGTCGAAACGCTCTCGCTCCGCGTCGAGCGCGAGGCGCAGAACGCGCTGGAGCTGGCCCGCTACTTCCGCAGCCACCCCAAGGTGGAGCGCGTCTGCTACCCGGGCCTCGAGGACGACCCGTCGCACGCCAACGCGCTGCGATATTTGCACAACGGTTTCGGATGCGTGCTCTCGGTCGTGCTCCGGGGGACGAAGCTCGACGCAGCGACCTTCATCGGGCAGCTCCGCCTCGTCTCGCACCTGGCCAACGTGGGCGACACAAAGACGCTCATCATCCAGCCCTCGGCAACGACGCACGCACAGCTCCCGGACGAGGCGCTGGAGGCGATCGGCATCGAGCCGACGATGCTCCGCATCTCGGTCGGCATCGAGCACATCGACGACCTGAAAGCCGACTTCGACAACGCGTTCAGCGCCATACCATAACCCAACGATCCTCCGTAACGCATATGCCCGTCCGCTATTTCAAATACGACAAGCCTTTCCGGCTCGAGAACGGCGAAACGCTCGAAGACCTTACGATCGCCTACCACACGTTCGGTAAGTTCAGGGGCGACAACGCCGTGTGGGTCTGCCACGCGCTCACGGCCAACTCGGACGTGGCCGACTGGTGGCCCCACACCGTCGAGGAGGGATGCTTCCTCGACCCGGCCCGCCACTTCACCGTCTGCGCCAACATCATCGGGTCGCACTACGGCTCGACAGGGCCGCTGAGCACCAACCCGGCCACCGGCAAGCCCTACTACGCAGCGTTCCCGTTCATCACCGTGCGCGACATGGTGGCCGCCCACCTGCTGCTGGCCGAACACCTCGGCATCGACCATGTACGGGCTGTGGTCGGCAGCTCGATCGGCGGCTTCCAAGCCATGGAGATGGCCATCATGAAGCCCGGCTTCGCCGACCGCCTCGTGCTGATCGCCACGGCGGCGCGCAGCCAGCCCTGGGCCATCGCCTTCAACGAGTCGCAGCGCATGGCCATCGAAGCCGACCCCTCGTTCGGGTCGGAAGACGAGGACGCCGGCAAAAAAGGGATGCGCGTCTCGCGCTCGATCGGCCTGCTCAGCTACCGCGGCGAGCCGGCCTACAACGCCACGCAGCAGGAGAACGACAGCATCTACAAGCTCGTCGGCTTCCGAGCCACGACCTACCAGCAATACCAGGGCGACAAGCTCTGCCGCCGCTTCAACGCCTACTCCTACTACCGCCTGACGCAGGCTTTCGACTCGCACAACGTGGGACGCTACCGCGGTGGCATCGAGAGCGCGCTCGGCACGATCGCGTGCCCCACGATGGTGGTGGGCATCTCGTCCGACATCATCTTCCCGATCGGCGAGCAGATCTTCCTCTACCGCCACATTCCCGACGCCGAGCTCCATATCCTCAGCTCGCAGTTCGGGCACGACGGATTCCTGGTCGAGCACGAAAAGCTTAACAAGATACTCAAACCTTTCCTCGACGGGGGACCCCGGCCCGACAGCCGGCCCCGCTAACCCACAACAACAAAACCACTCAGTATACCATGAAATTAACCGACTCCGTGAATGTGTTGCTCCTCGGCTCAGGAGGCCGCGAACACGCCTTTGCCTGGAAAATCAGCCAGAGCCCGCGCGTGGCACGCCTGTTCATCGCACCCGGTAATGCCGGCACTGCGGCACTGGGGACCAATGTCGACCTTTCACCGTCCAATTTCGGATCGATCAAGCAGTTCGTCATCAACAACAGCATCAACCTGGTGGTCGTCGGCCCCGAAGAGTCGCTGGTCAAGGGCATCTACGACTTCTTCCATGAGGACAGCGACATCCACCACGTGCCGGTCATCGGCCCGTCGGCGCTCGGTGCCAAGCTCGAGGGCAGCAAGGACTTCGCCAAGGCCTTCATGGCCCGCCACGGCATCCCCACGGCCGCATACCGCTCGTTCACCAAAGAGACGCTCGACAAGGGTTACGCCTTCCTCGAAAGCCTCAAGGCACCCTACGTGCTCAAGGCCGACGGACTGGCCGCCGGCAAGGGCGTGCTGATCGTCGACGACCTCGACGAGGCCAAACGAGAGCTCAGGGAGATGCTCGGGGGCAAGTTCGGCGCAGCCGGCAACACCGTGGTGATCGAGGAGTGCCTCAAAGGGATCGAGTGCTCGGTCTTCGTGGCCACCGACGGCGAGCACTTCGCCGTGCTGCCCGAAGCCAAGGACTATAAGCGCATCGGCGAAGGCGACACCGGGCTCAACACAGGCGGAATGGGCGCCGTATCGCCCGTCCCGTTCGCCGACGAAGCCTTTATGCAGCGGGTACGCGACGAGATCATCGTCCCGACCGTCGCCGGCCTCCGGGCCGAGAAGATCGACTACAAGGGATTCATCTTCATCGGGCTGATGAACGACGGCGGCAAGCCTTACGTGATCGAGTACAACGTCCGCATGGGCGATCCCGAGACCGAGGTCGTACTGCCTCGCATCGAATCGGACATCATGGGCCTGTTCGAAGGGATGGCCTTCGGCACGCTCGACAAGCACACCCTGAAGATATCGCCCCGGACGGCCACGACGGTCGTCTGCGTATCGGGCGGTTATCCCGGCGACTATGCCAAAGGAATGGCCATCAGCGGCCTCGACCAGCCCTCGGAAAGCACCGTCTTCCACGCCGGAACGGCGCTCAAGGGCGGTAAGGTCACGACGGCCGGGGGTCGCGTGCTGGCCGTCACATCGCTGGGCGACACGATCGCCGATGCGCTGGCGCGCAGCTATGCCACGATCGACCGGATCGACTACGAAGGCAAATACTGCCGTCGCGATATCGGACAGGACCTCGAACGGCTGGTGAAAGCGTAAACCATTGCCGGGGTCCGCATCGCGGCGGCCCCGGCCGCAGCACAGCCGCCGCACCCAAGAATGCCCGGGCCCACGGACCGCAACCGGTACAGGAGAACGGGACGGTTGCCGGTCGGGGCGGGTATCCGGACGGATCCGGGTCCTCCGGGGAAAGCGCAGCAAAGGGACGGGGGGAGGGTATCCGGCCGACCCGGAAACACAGCGCCCGACACACTCCGGCCTCCGCAAGCGAACCGTCCGGGCCACGCACCGAACGGGCACGAAAGCGCCTTATCCCGCGACCGGGGAACGGACGGGGAACGCCCATCGAACGGAAAGCGGCGCATGCCCGGGCGAGAGCAGGGCCCGGAAGGGGAGCCCGATGAACGGCGGCGAAAAGTGCAAGCCGCCTACTGCGGACAGGGGCAGGAATACGGAAAGGACGGACAAACGGATCCGGCCGGGCGGACAGGGGATCCGGACGGAAAGGTGGACCGGAGGCCGCCGACCGGAGCCCGGGCACGAAGCTCCAGATACATGGGCCAGAAAGCACAAGCCGCTCCACAGCGCACAGAATTCCGGAATGCGACGGGGACGGGCAATACAGGTCCGGCCTCGCGGACTGGGCCCCGGGACATGGCGCAAGACCCGATAGCCCGAAATGCCCCGCTCTCCGGAACAACGTCCTCCTACGTACCGGGCGACCTGCCGGCATCAGGGGATGCCGGGACATAATACGAACCGTTAATCCGACTGCCGATGAACCTCGATGCCACCCGCCAGAGCCTCAGCGTTACGCTGGTGTCGTTCGTCGCGCTGTTCACGCTCTTCGTGGCCCGCCACCTGCTGGCCCCGGCACCGATCGAGACCGTGCCGCCGACGGCCATGCCGCTCGGGGCACAGGTCGACCGCATGACCACCGCATGGCCCGACCTGCTGCGGCTGGCCGCGGCCTTTTGCCTGATCTTCCTCAATGCCTTCACGCTGACGCGTACCGTCACACGTAACATGATCCTCGGGCAGCGGACCTACCTGCCCGCCCTTATCTACCTGATGATCGCCTGCGGCTTCTACTTCCCGCTCGACAGCCTCGACATCTACATCGCCGGCTACCTGCTGATCCGGGGCTGCGAGCTGCTGATCGCCGGATTCAGACGCCAGGAGTCGTTCAATGCGCTGTTCACCGGCTCGTTCTGCATCGGCATCGCGCCGCTGCTCTACGCCCCGGCGGCCCTCTACACGCTGCTCGTGCCGGTCGCCATCTCGGTCTTCCGGCGCAATGCCCGCGAGGCCATTGCCGCTGTGGCCGGACTGGCGCTCCCGACGCTGCTCTGCAGCTACGTCGTCTGGGGCACCGGACAACCGGCCGGGGAGGTCATAAAACTGCTCTGGCAAGAACTGTCCACACCGTCCGCCGTACCGGTATTCATCCCGGCGATCGGCATTCCGCGCATCGTCTTTGCAGCCCTGGTCATCCTGACCACCTGCCTCTCGCTCGGCAGCTTCTTCGCCGCCCGGGCCGGCATGCGGACACGCCCGGTACGCGCATACCTGCTCTTCTGCTGGATGCTGCTCCTCGCGGCCGCGACCTTCCTCGTACCGGGACGCACGATCCTTGCCTACGGGCTGGCAGCTATCCCGCTGGCCGTCATTATCCCGACCTTCCTCGTCCGGCACGAAGGCTGGATTCCCGAGCTCCTTTTCCTCCTGCTCGCGGCAGGCATTGTCGCGGCCAATCTGCTCCCGCTAACGGGGTGAGCCGGGAAAAACAGGCCTTTTCAGCATATTTTACCCGCTTTTCCATGCATTGTCAGGAATTTTTACTACATTGGAGGGTACTCACCCAAATAACCTGTTACGACATGCGCCTCGCTCCCCTTGCCATCGGCATGGCCCTGCTCGCCGGCACCTCGCTCGCGCCATGCACAGCCCAGGCCCAGGAAATCCTGGACGCCGACATCTATACCACCGGTATCACGCCTCCCACTTTCGACATCGGCTGGGCCAACTTCGCCGACTGGGCGGGGCGCAAGCTGGCCGGCCAGACCACAAAATCCGGAACGGACACAGCCCGGGTCGTCTTCACCCTCGGCGCCGACTGCGAGATACAGGAGGTTACCGCCCTTTCGGGCAATGTCAGCTATACGAAACCTATCGTGTCGCTACTCAAACGCTCGCCGCAATGGGAGCGCCCGGCCTATGCCTACCCCGTCGAGGGACAGCCTGCCCCGGCGGCCGTCGGGCCCGTCGCGTACACCGATACGCTGACCGTCATATTCGGGCAAGACCAGGTGAAAGCGACGACACCGCTGATGATGCCGCGCTTCCGCAAAAGCGGTATGCACGCCTTCCGGTCGTGGATCAGCAAGAACCTGGTATTCCCCAAAGGATGGCTGGAAGAAACGGAATCCAAACAAAAGGTCGTGGTCTCGTTTATCGTCGAGCACGACGGCTCGCTCAGCAACTTCACGATCGTCGAACCGTCGGGAGACGACCGGCTCGACCAGATGTTGCTGGAATTCATGTCGGGCGCGCCGGCATGGGAACCGGGTTCGCTACGAGGGCAACCGATCCGCGTACGGTACTCGCTGCCCGTGGCCTACGGCCCGTTCGACGCATTCCACAAAACGGCGCACGAGTCAATGCATTATGTAAAGTAATACCGACCGATACAGCACGGACAACGCTACGATCAGGCTGCCCACCCGGGCAGCCTGAACTTTGTCCGCATACGCTTTCGTCCTGCGCATCACGCTGCTGCCGGGACACTGAGGCACACAGACTACTGTTCCGCTACCAGCCGCCCCATACGGGAAAACAACAGAATCCGGAAGGCACGGCACATATCGCTCGGGACCGACGAATCCGGCGATAGGCCCGGCAAACCAGCTTCCCTGCGATGCCATCAACCCATACGGCTTTTATAAAAAAAGCCGGACCGCACATCTAAGCGCGTGAATCCAAAATATAAACGCCATCAGACAAGTTATGGCGCCTCATCCCGGGGCACCGTTATACATATACGTAACTAATCTGATATGAGGAACGAATGCGCCTGATGCCTGTTCTGCCCGGAACACCCCTTCCTGCCTGCACACCAAACGAGGGCTTTATGCTGATGGAAATCAATCTTTTAATTATGCGCATAAATGCGTATGCAGAGAAAATATTTGGTTGTTCGATTAATAATGTCAATATTTGCATTGTAAAAGTGTCGTCTCTAACCAAGAAATCACACCATTTACAAGGGTTACGGTACAGCTCCTGGGTCAGGAACAAGAAGTACCGGAAACCCGGCGGTAGACGCTCAATCTACTCAGCGGACAACCCTTAATCGCCTCGTAGAATGCACCTTACGATCTACGGGGGATTGTAAAGTATGCCCTCCCCGGAAACGATGTCCCGCAGCAGCACAAAACATTGGTATGCCCTGAAGGTTTTCTACAACCGAGTGGCGAACGTCGAGGATTGGCTCCGGCAACAGGAGGTCCAGACCTATATCCCGATGCGCTACGAAGAAACCATCGTCGACGGCAAACGAAAGATCAGGACGGAACCGGCCGTCTCGTCGCTGCTGTTCCTGCGCGAAACCGAGCGGTTCGTGCTCGACCTACAGACACAGATGAAAGCCCGCTACCCGCTGATGGCATATTTTAACCGGGAAACAAAAAAGCCAGGTATCATTCCCGAGCAGGAAATGAACACGTTCATGCTCGTCACATCGGCCGGCGACACCGCGCTGGAATATCTGGACACCGACGAACCGCTCTTCCGGTCGGGCGACCGGGTGCGCGTGACCGGCGGTATCTTCGAGGGAGCCGAAGGCTACATCAAGCGTATCAAGGGCAACCGGCGCCTGATCGTATCGATCGAAGGCGTCATTGCCGTGGCAACCGCCTACATCCCCGGACACCTGTTGGAAAAACTCTGAGAAACCAACGTCCGGATATACCGAAAGGACGGATCATCCCGAAGGCGTATCGAACCGGGCATCCCACCTGCAAAGCATCGAAGCGGCTGTGCAAAACGAGCGGGAGCAGCTCCGGCCCATCGCGATCCATCGTGTGTACAACCCGGACAGCCTTGGCATACAGGACAATGGTTCGGCACCAACCGGGGACATACGACAACCGGATACGACGCATCATGCAACACCTAAATATTTAAATAAAAGACAGCACGGGGCACCTACCGGCGGCCTGAGACGGCCCATACCCCGCCTGCACGATCCTGAGATACGGGAAACCTCCTCTGGCCGCGCACAATGCAGACCATCCATGCCACCGGGCAGCCAAACGAGCGCCTGCCACCATGCGGGACAGAAAGAGCCGGCAGGCCACAGGCACAGGACCCGCCGCAAGTGCCTGACAGGCACGCCCGAAACCGCCGGGACCTGACCGGCCGTAACTCCGGCCCCGGGTTTTCGGCCGAGAGCCCGGAGCCGATAAAAAGGACCGCTGGCCCGGTATATTCGGACAAAGCGGCCCGGAACCTGCCCGGGGATTGCACATGATTCCTAAGACATCATCGGCCGGCACCTATAACGGCACGATCAAACGGGCTTTCGGCTACCGGACACACGGCAGCATCTCTGACCGGATAACCGAAAGCGATAGATACACCCCAGACACCCTCACGCAACTGCACGATACCCTTCTGTAAAGCATTGCCCGCCCGGTCACCAAGATCCGGGTGCGATCTTATGTACAATCCCTGCAAATACGCCCGAAGGAACACCGGGCGACTGTATCGTATGTCCTGCCGCGTTTACCGTACCACCGGGAAGACCGGGGCCCACACGGGCATGACACCGCGCACGGCCTGACCGATTCGGCATCCTGCCGTGAAGGGCGGCTGTTCCCAATGCGGAGGCGACACAGCAAAAAAAACAAACAGCCCCAAACAAACTCCAACCAACCGACCGACCCATGAACATCGTACAAACAGCCATACCCGGGATTTACATCCTCGCGCCCCGTCTTTACGGGGATTCACGGGGTTACTTTTTCGAGAGTTACTCTCATCGGGAATTCGCAGAGCGCGTGTGCCGCACGGTCTTCGTGCAGGACAATGAGTCGCGCTCCAGGTACGGGGTGGTGCGGGGG
>JAFQJK010000121.1 GCA_017415005.1 Rikenellaceae bacterium | reverse complement strand
CGCTACCGCACGACGCTCGCCGGCCCCGACGGCACGATCAAGCCCAAGGACTTCTTCCTGGTCAACCTCAACATCGACGTGGCCGATGTCACGGTGGGCAAGGAGGGGATGATCACGGTCGACACCGAGCTCATCCAGGAAGAGGTGACGATCACCGTCCCGACGCCCAACGAGGAGCCCACGCCGACCCCGCCCACGGGCGACGGCCCGACCATCGAGGGCGACGGCTTCGACATCGCCGAAGCGGTGACCTTCACGCAGGCCGAAGCCTCGACGGTCCAGGTCCGCGTCAACATCGGTGCCGCGAGCGGCATCGCCAACCTCAAGGTCCGTATCGACTCTCCCTATCTGACCCCCGATGTGCTCGGCATGTTCGGCATCCCGCTCGAGTTCGACATGGCCAACCTCGACGCCGATCTGGCCGCCAACTTCGATGCGATCGGCCTGCCGACCACAGGCATCAAGGGCGAGACCTCCGTCGTGTTCGACGTGAGCGCCTTCATGTCGCTGCTCAACGTCAATACGCATATGTTCCACCTTACGGTCGTCGAAGCCGACGGCGGCACGACCGAGGCCACCCTGACCGTTACGATGACCAACTAACCCCACAACGACGCGCAAGATGAAACGATACATTTTCCATATCCTGCTCCTTGCCACCGTCCTGCTGACGGCCTGCCATAAAAACGATGCGACCTCGGCCAACGGTTACCTGCAGATCAGCGTGACGCGGGACGACTACACGATCACCAAGGCCGTCTCGGATGCGGACGCTCCCTACCGGATCGAGATCACGAACAGCAGCGGCGAGACGGTCCATAGCTACGACGACCATACGACGATGCCTGCGCGGCTGATCCTGCCGGTGGGGACCTACACGGTCCACGCCGCCTCTCACGCCCCCGGCGCCCCGACCACCGGCTTCGACAATCCCTACTACGCCGGCTCGCAGGAGGTCACCGTCACCCAGGGGACGATCCGTCCCGTGACGGTCGTCTGCACGCTGGCCAGCGTCAAGATGACGGTCTCGTACTCGCAGAAGATCCTCGACAATTTCACCGCCTACCGGGCCACCGTGACCGACGGGGGCGGCAACAGCGTCACCTTCGGCGAGACCGAGACCCGCGCCGCCTATTTCCTTCCGGGACGCCTTACCATCTCGCTGAGCCTCACCAATACCAACGGCTCGTCCTTCACGCTTCCGGCCGAGATCACCGACACCCAAGCACAGGAGTATTACAACATGACTTTCGACGCATCCGACGAGGGTACGGGCGACGACGAGGGCAGCGGTTCGTTCACGATCAGCGTCGATCCCTCGACCAACCAGCACGAGTGCACGTTCAGGGTTCCCGTCTACCGCTCGCAGCCGGGCATCGTCTGGCTCGACGCGGGGACTGCCGTGAAGTCGGGCTCACAGCTCGACGCCTACGAGACGCGCCCGCGCGAGCTGGTCCTCTCGATGAAGTCCGATACGAGCGACATCGACGAGAGCAAGAAGCTCACGATGCAGTCGCTCTACCTCTGCCTCCGCTCCGACTACGTGCAGCAGACGCTGGGCCTCTCGGACAGCATCGACCTGATGCAGGCCGACGCCGCAACGCTCCAGCGTCTCTCCGACGCGGGCCTTGCCATCACGGGCCTTGCCTCCGGCACGAAGGAGATCCACGTCGACTTCAACCGTTTTCTGCAGACCTCGCCCGTCACGACGCACCGGGTCAGCGTGAGCGCGCTCAATTCGAAGAACCTCGAGTCGGTGAGCGCGCTGACGCTCCGCGTCCGTTCCAACTCGGAGCTGGTCCTGGACGACGTGAATCCGTGGGCCAGGTTCGCCTATGTCTCGGGCCAGTACAATACCGACTCCAAGCCCGCCGGACTGCGCCTCGAGTACAAGGAGAAAGCCGCTTCGAGCTGGATCAAGGCCCCCGAGAGCGTGCTGAGCTTCACGGGCAACAGCTTCACCGCCAAGCTTCCGGGCCTCGAGCCCAACCTGACGTACGTCTGCCGGCTCAACACCGACGATGCGGACATCGAGCCTACCGCCGAGACCGAGTTCACTACCGAAGACACCCCCGCGATCCCGAACCTCGATTTCGAATCATGGTCGCAGAGCGGCAAGACCTGGTACCCCAATGCCGACAATGCCAATTCCTACTGGGCCACCGGCAACCCGGGCGTCAACATGAGCCCGATCAACAAGGAGAGCAACACGCGCCCCGTCGAGGGCGAGGGCAATGCCGTTTCTGGCTACGGTGCCTACATGATAAGCTACTCGGTCGCCTTCGTCAAGTATGCGGCGGGTAACCTGTTCATCGGCTCGTTCGGCAAGGCCGACGGCAGCGTGGACATCATGGACCCGATCGGCAACGTCAAGTTCGGCCGCCCGTACACCGGGCGCCCGACCCACCTGACGGGCTACTATAAGTACCGCACCAAGGCGATCGACACCAACGCGGACAAGGTACCCTCGGGTACCGCGAACGACGTCTGCCACATCTACATCCGGTTGTGGGACGCCGCGGGCAACGAGCTTGCCTACGGCGAGATGACCGACGACCGCACGATGGACGGCTTCGAGCCGTTCGACATCGAGCTCACGTACCGCGACCTCACCACCCCGGCCGCCACGGTAACGGTCGTCGCCACGACCAGTAAGTGGGGCGACCAGTTCGCTGGCGGCGTGGGCAGCGAGCTCTGGGTCGACGAGTTCGCCCTCGGCTTCGAATAGCGGCCGGAGCTTAGCAGTATAACAAACCTACCATGACAAGAAAATTTCTTGCCCTTCTCCTGTTGCTCGCGCTGGGCACCACGGGGCGGGCGCAAACGTTCAACCGCGGCATCGACCAGTCGGCCTTCGTTCCCAAGGGGCAGTGGCTGCTGGGCGGCAGCCTCTCCTACTCCGAGAACACGAACAACGATTTCAAGTGGCTCGTGCTCGACAAGATCACGGCCAAGGGCTATACCTTCAAACTGAGCCCCTACTTCGCCTACTTCATCCGCGACAATGTGGCCCTGGGCGCGCGCCTCTCGTACTCGCGCAGCTATACCGACATCGGCAACCTCGACCTGAACCTGGGCGACGACCTCTCGTTCGGCATCAACGGCTACAAGAACATCCAGCATATGTTCTACGGGACGTTCTTCGTCCGCACCTACATCAACCTGGGGCAGAACAAACGCTTCGGCCTCTACAACGAGGCGCGCGCCTCGCTGGGCCTGGGCCAGGGCAAGAACACGAGCGGCAGCGGCGAGACACAGACCGGCACGTTCCAGAGGGTCACCGAGTTCCAGCTCGGCATCTCGCCGGGCATGACCGTCTTTATCAACAACTTCACGGCTGTCGATGTCTCGATCGGCGTGATGGGCTTCGACTTCAAGTGGATCGACCAGACCACCAACCAGGTCGAGCACAGCCACCGCCGCGAAAGCAAGGGCAACTTCAAGATCGATATCTTCTCGATCTCGCTCGGCATCTCATTTTACATGTAACTTCCATGAACCTCAGACGATACTTTCTCCAGCTTGCCGTTCCGGCCGCAGCCTGCCTTGCGCTGGCGGGCTGTATCTCCAACGACGTTCCATACCCTTACCTCGTAGGCGAGATCACCGACTTCAACGTCCAGGGGGCGATCGAGGGCTCGCTCTCGATCAAGTCCGACGCGCGTACCGTCACGCTCCAGGTGAGCGACACGGTCGACCTGCACAAGCTCCGCATCACCACGCTCCGGCTGACTCCCGACACGCGCTTTTCGATCGACAGCTCGCTGCTTGTCAACCCGTATAAATTCCCGAACGGCAGCGCGGGCTTCGCCTCGCTCGACAGCCTGCCCCGGGCGGCCGATACGCGCATCGACGCCTCGCGTCCCTTCCGCGTCCGGCTCGACACCTACCAGACCTACCCGTGGAAGGTCACGGTCAGCCAGGTGTTCGACCGCAAGATCACGGTCAGCGGACAGGTGGGCGACGCGATCATCGACGCGGCCAACCGCACCGTCCTGGTCTACGTAGCCGAGGGACAGGACCTTTCGGACATCACGATCACCGATCTCCAGCTCGAAAGCTCTATCTCGACCACCGAGCCCGACTTCCGCTCGGTCCACAACTTCACGCGCCCGCAGTTCTTCCTCGTGACGACCTTCGACCGTACCGTCAAGTGGTCCGTGAGCGTGCTGACCTCGCCCGTGAACGTCACCACGGGGAGCGCCGAGGCCTGGGCGACGTTCGCCACGCTTCGCGGCGGCAAACAGGAGGGCTCGGCCGCCACGCCGGGCTTCCAGTACAAGAAGCAGGGCGACGCCGAGTGGACGACCGTCACCTCGGGCATCACCTCCGCCGCCACGAGCTTCACGACGCGCCTCACCGGTCTCACGCCGAAGACGACGTATACGTACCGCGCCACGCTGGGCGGCGAGAACGGCTCCGAAGCCTCGTTCACGACCGGCCCGGCCGAGGTCCCTGCCAACCTGAGCTTCGACACCTGGACCCAGAGCGGCAAGACCTGGTTCCCCAACGCCGATGCCGACAACTCCTACTGGGCCACCGGCAACCGCGGCGTCACGATGAGCCCGGTCAACAAGGAGAGCAACACCTCGCCGGTCGAGGGGGCGGGCAACGCCATCCGGGGCAAGGCCGCCCACCTGGTCAGCATTGCGGTGCCCTTCGTCAAGTTCGCGGCGGGCAACCTCTACATCGGCTCGTTCGCCGAGCGGGTCGACATCTCCAACCCGACGGCCAACGTCACCTTCGGCCGCCCGTACGCAAGCAAGCCGACGCGCCTCACAGGCTACTATAAGTACCGCTCCAAGGCGATCGATACCAACAAGGAGAAGATCCCGGCCGGCACGACGATGGACGTGGGCCATATCTACATCAGGCTTTGGGACGCCGCCGACAACCAGATCGCCTACGGCGAGATGACCGACGACCGCGTGATGGACGACTTCGAGCCGTTCACGATCGACATCGCCTACAACGACCCGGCAGCCACTCCGGCCAGGATCACGATCGTAGCCACCTCCAGCAAGTGGGGCGACCTTTTCGCAGGCGGCGTGGGCAGCGAGCTCTGGGTCGACGAGTTCGCCCTCGGTTTCGATCCGGTCGATTAACCTTCCGACCGGCACAGCACACCGTCCTCCCGATCACCGTCCTCCCCAAATAAGCAGAGCAGGCTCCCCGCCTGCTCTTTTCCATACGCTCCACGCCGGTTCGCTTCCGTTTCCACATTCCTCCCACGCCCCGGGGTCACCCGGCCGGCACGCCTGCAGGCCGCGATCCGCACCCACAGCCCGGGCCCCCGGCGCACCCGGTCGTCCGATCCGGACAGGCCCCGGCACGACACGCACACAACCCTGTCATGCCGCGCCCTCACGGCAGGGAGTGCCAACCACCGCCGCCCGTGCCACAGCCTCGCCGGCGTCCGCCTACCGCCTCACGTCCGGTGCCGACCGCCCCGACAGGCACACCTTCACGATCCACCCCGCACAAGCCACCGGCAGGGCAACCGTGACCCCGGCCACAACGGCCAGAAACAGCGGAACCGCAAGCAGCAGATGGATACCTTTCCAGCAAATGCTCCCAACTCCGCTCTGCCTTGTATACACTCGTTTTATCATAGATGATTCAGGAATAAACGTTCCTTTAAAACAGCCTGTGCAAAATACCCTCCAATAACCCCCAACCGGCCTGCCCGAAAACCTGCCTGGCCCCTGAGTGCAAAAATATTACGATATTTTCAGGTCATCCCTGTTTTATATCCCTAAAATGTGTATTTTTATCGAACGTTTATTCCTGTCTGTCAACCGCTTAATCTCGCAAGCGCCTCCAGCCGCCCCATTGCCCGTACGCCCGGCCCCAAAGGGAAGTCCCGGCCTCGCGATCGTCCGGCCGCATACGCTCCGCTTCCACGCTCTCCGGCAACGGATACACCCACCTTCCCCGCAGCCGATCGCAACCCGGCCTTCAACTCTCTCCCCCGACACCACTGCCCCGCTCCCTCGCCCTCTTCACTCCCCGGACACCCATACCGCCACACCCGATACCGCCACGCGCCCTCCAGACCCGGCCATCCAGACCCTACTGCAAAGGTCACCCGCCCCCCGGCCGCATCATCCGGCCCGTACCACCCGGACCCCGAGCCGCCCACTCCCGCCACAATCCCGACCAAGCTCCGCACACCGGCAAGCAACGCACATACGCCGTAAACTGGTACATGCACCTTCCACGCCGCAAAGCCCGGCACCCGGTGAATCGTCCGGCCACAAGCCGATCTCCCCGCACATCCCGGCCAACGACAGCCCGAAACGGACACACCGGGCACAATGCCACATGACAACCTCCCGCACCGGCCCCGGCACATCCGCCTCCCGCCCGCAACAGCCGCACCGGCACTCCCCTTCGTCTTCACATATCCCGTCAGTAAGAAATCTGGAGAGAGCGATCGCCCCTAAGCATCCAGTCCCGTGAGCCGCTCGATCTCCGCCGCCAGCTCCTCCCGCACCGGATCGCCGGCATAGACACTCCCGATCGGCGCATGCCTCCGGCCCCGGAACAGCTCGCCCGTCATCCCCTCCGGAGCCAGCAGGGCCGCCACTACCGGTTCGGCACCGCGCGCCGGACTTTTGATCAGCGGCCTGAACAGCAGGTCGGCCAGCGGATCGTACCAGCGCTGCATGCTGATCATCCCCGTGTCCACCACCCCCGGATCGGCCGCCACGACGCTCACGCCCGCAGGCGCGAGCCGTTCGGCCAGCTCCGCGGACAGGATCATGAGCGCCCGCTTCGAGCGGCTGTAAGCGGCCATCCGCCGGTAATGCCGTCCGTCGTCCCTCAACATCGCAATGTCCACGCGCCCCACCCGCGCCGTGCACGACACGACATTGACGATCCTCGCCCGGGCAACCGGACGCGCCGCCTCTCCGACCATCCCCGGAACCTCTCCCCGGCCACACGTGGCCGCGCACCCTGCGCGAAGGCCCGGACCGCGCCTCCCTCTTTCCGCCTCACCGCCCGGCACTCCCGCACCATCCCCGCCGCACTCCGCCTCCAGCACCGCACCCCGGACCTGCCCGGCGCCATCCGTTCCCGGTCCCCGCATGCCGCCCGGCACAGACGCCCGATCCGCAACCGCCACTCCCGGCACCGCCTCCCGGCCCATCTCCTCCGGCCCGCACCCCGCCGGCCGGGCCGCCACGAGCCCTGCCGTCCCGCTCCCGGTCGCCCCGGCCGCCAGCAGCGGCGCCATCAGCCGCGCGAGCAGGTAATTCCCCACGACGTTCACCCCGAGCGTGCGCTCCAGCCCGTCGTCTGTCCGCTCGAAGCGCTTGCACATCGCCCCGGCATTGTTGACCAGCGCCCCCACCCGAAGCCCGCTCCGCTCCAGCTCTGCAACGAACGCGCGTATCGACGCGAACGACGCCAGGTCGAGCGCCATCGCCTTCACCCGGGCCCCCGGCACCTCGGCGAGCACCTCCTCCCGCACCCGGGCAGCCTTCCCGGCCGACCGGCATGCCATCACCACCGGCATTCCGCGCCGCGCGAGCGCCCGCACGACCGCCGCGCCAATCCCCCCGGTGGCCCCGGTCACCACCGTCCAGCGTCTATCGCTCATATTTCGACAGTTTTCGTTTGATCCACACCAACATTCCGTCCGGCACCACAGCCATCAGCGGCACCGTCGCCCGGTTGACGAAACCCGACACCACCTGCTTCCGCCCCCTGAACATCCGCCGCAACGCCACGCGCACGAGCCGCTCGGGCGTCATCAGCACCCCGAGCCGTACCCCGAGCCGCTGCAGCCGCGGCGCCAACCCGTACAAGTCGGTCGCCACGCCGCCTGGGCAGACCACCGTTACCCCCACGCCTGCCGGCCGCATCTCCATCGCCATCGCCCGCGACAAAACCTGCAGGTAAGCCTTCGTCGCCGCATAGAGCGCAATTCCGGGCACCGGCATCCAGGCTGCGAGCGATGACATATTGAGGATAAACCCATACCCCCGCCGGGCCATCGCCTCGCCGAACAGCCGGCAGAGCATCGTCGCCGTCTCCACATGCAGCCGCACCATCGTCTCCACACGCCCCTCCGGCGTCCGCGCCACGTCGCTGAACGAGAATATGCCCGCGTTGTTGACCAGTATCCCGATCTCCCATCTGCGTCCGGAGCAAAGCCCGAACAGCTCCCGGGCCGCTCCCTCCTGCGCCAGATCCATATATACGGCCTCCGCCTCGACGCCATACCGCGCGGCGAGCTGCTCCGCGGCACGCTCCAGCTCCTGCCGCTGGTTGCTCACCAGCACGAGCGGGTGGCCCGCTGCGGCCAGTTGCCGGGCATACTCCAGCCCGATCCCCGAGCTCGCCCCCGTGACGAGCGCCCGCAACGGCTCGCCCGTCCCCGGCACATATGCCCTTTTATTTATCTTCTGCTTCATCGTTTTACAAATAAAACACCATTTTCCATGCCCTGTCGGGCAACTGCCTCTTTCCATTGCCGCAATGGTAACCCCAAGGACTACCGCTCATAAAACCGGCTGAACCCGGGCCAGCCGTCCGGGCGACGGCGGGCTTCTCCCTTTAGGCCCTCGGGCGCTTGCCTTCCCTTCGATCCGACGTCCGGCAAACAGCAGCCGCCACTCTCGCCGTCCATCCTCCCGGGTTTCCGAACGACGGTTCTATCCGGCTGGGTTTACAGCCTATAAAAGTCGCTCCCGGAAGGAATATCGGCCCTTGCGGTTTTTGCGGGACGACCCGCACCGCGAAGTCCGGCGCTCGCAGCGGCAGGCTCCCTCCGCGGAGCGAGTTTCTGCCGCTGAGACGGACAAGCGGCCGAAAGCGACGGGCTAAGACGGATAGACAGGCCTCGGGATCGGCCCCCCGAGGCCCATACACCGTCTTCGCGGGTCGCAAAAACCGCACAGGCCTTGACTTTTTGCTTCTTTTGTGGCAAGACAAAAGAAGATGGGCTGCCTTCGCATCAAGGCAAAAGAAGAATAAACGACCGTCCCCTTACCGCCTTCGGCCATCCAGGCCGGTGCGCAACCACACCCCTCCATACCCTGGCGGCAGAGCGCCCCGCCAACCCGGGCGCAGCTATTTCCCGCCACCGGCATTCCGTGCCTCTGCCCGCTCGATCTCGCGCTGCAGGCTGCACGGCAACCCGTCGACCCGCTTGTGGCAGGCCATGTCGATCGTGTACATCCGCGCGATGCAGTAGTTCGAATGGGCGCAGTCGCACACGGCGTCGGCCCCCTCGCGCTGCATCCGGGCCACGAAATCGGGCTCGTTGACCAGCGCGCGCCCCATCGCCACGAACTCGAAGCCGTGGCCGAGCACCCGGTCGATCGTCCGCCGCGACGTGAGGCCGCCCACGTAGACCAGCGGTCCCCGCAACGCCTCGCGGAACTTCAGCGCGTCCTCCAGAAAATAGGCCTCCTCGTACGGCACCGTGGGTATCATCATCCGTCCGGCCATCTTCACGCCCATCTTGAGCCAGAAGTTATCCATGTAGTGCGTGAGCGTACGGATCGGCATCGCCCCGCGCATCACATACATCGGCGCCCGGCTCACGAACCCGCCGCTCAGTACGAGTGCCTGCGCCCCGCACCGCTCCAGCTCGCGCGCGATCTCGATCCCCTCGGGCACCTCAATGCCGCCGCGGAACCCGTCGCGCATATTGGTCTTGGCCAGCACGGCCATATCGCCGCCGGCAGCCTCCATCACCTCGCCCATCGCCATCCGCATAAAGCGCATCCGGTTCTCCAGCGATCCGCCGTACTCGTCGCGCCGCCGGTTCGTGTAGGGCGAGAGGAACTGGCTGATCAGGTACCCGTGCCCGGCATGCACCTCTACGGCATCGAACCCCGCCTCGCGCGCCAGCCGCACCGCATCGCCGAACGCCCGGGCCATCCCTGCGATCTCGGCCGGCCTCATTCCGCGCACCAGCGTGGGCGAATAGATGTTGAGCCCGCTCGACGCCGAGATCGGCATCTGCCCGCACACCGCACGGTGCGACATATTGCCGCAGTGGCCGATCTGGATCGACGCGGCCGCCCCTTCGGCATGTATGGCATCCGTTATGCGCCGCAGTCCCGGCACGATCTCGGGCCTCAGCCACAGTTGCCGCGTGAACGACAACCCGCTGCGCGCCACGGCGGCATAGGCCACCGTGGTCATCCCGATCCCGCCGGCCGCCACGCTGCGGTGGTAATCGTAGAGCTGCTGCGTCGGCGCATTCCCCGCGCACATGCTCTCGAACGCCGCCGCGCGTATCGTCCGGTTACGGAGCGTGAGCGGCCCGATCCGGGCAGGCGTGAACAGCACCGACCCGCCCGTTTTCACTTCCTGTTCTTCCATGTTACAAACCATTTATATCAACTATCAACACATCGAAACCACCTTACGCCCCCTCGCCGCCGCCGACAGGCTCCCGGTGGCCGCCGGACTGTCCCTTTTACCATCGCTGCAAAAAGCAGCCAAAGGATCTGTCGCTCATAAAACGCGGCTAAAGCCACTCGTCCGGCAGGTGATCGGCCCTCCGGCCGGCGTGGGGCACCCGCCCGGCGTGGGGGCGCCGCCCGGAGACGTACACTGTCCGAGCGGAGCGAGTTGTGCGGCTCAGGCGACCGAGCCGTTCAGCGGGTCACGCCAAGCCGCGCAGACCTTGACTTTTTGCTCCTTTTGTGTCAAGACAAAAGGAGAAGAACCGCCTCCTCGTCAAGGCAGAAGAAGAACGATCTTTTCTCGCATCGTCTCAGCGATCCTCTTTTGCAGCCCAGGCGAAAGCAGCCGACCGGAAGGCAACCGAAGAAGCGGCAACCGCCCCGTCAGTATATGAACGGAATGATCCGTTTCCTTTTCAGCCGCGTGAACTCCTCACCGAACGTCGCCTCATAACGCTTGTAGATCGCATCGGCCCGCGGCGCGAGGTTGGCGAAGGTCCACCATGCGAACACGGCTCCGGCCCACGACCAGGTCATCACGGCAAATCCGGTCCACTCGAGCAGCTCCCCGAAGTAGTTGGCCGACGAGACATAGCGGAACATGCCGCCCCGCGGGATATAGTGCCCCGTGTCGCCCGGCTTGCGCAACCGGCGGATGATCGCGTCCGAGCGGATATTGATCCCCATGCCCCCGAAGAACATCGCCGCCCCGGCCATGAACTGCGGCGACCACAGCCATTCGACCGGATAGCGCCCCTCCGGCGACACGTAGAAGATCCACCCGCCCTGCATCAGTGCGTTGAGCAGGTTGAACACCACGGCCATCGCGACGATGCCGAGCGGCATCCGCCCTCGCCCGCGGATCAGCAGCGGGAATACGAACGACCGCTGCAGGTAGTGGAGCTGGAAACAGGCGAAGAAGACCAGCGGTACCGCCTCCGTGCGCCGCCCCGAGCACCACCAGAGCACGCACATGGCCACGAACACCGGCGACTCCATCAGCACCCATCCCAGGCGGTTGGGCACCGCCGGCCCCCACTTCGGGTCGAAGAACATCCCGTATCCCGCCTTCACGCGGTAGAGCGCCACGAACACGACGAGCGCCAGCACGGCCATTCCGGCCAGAAAAATGTCGAAAGTCTGCTGCATATTTTGAGTCCGTTTCTTTTCCGGTCCACCCGGTCCGCAGGCCATTTTCCGACCCTTTCGGACGACTGGAACAGATAAAAGTACAAAAAATACGGTATCTATCGCCTTGTTAGGCCCCGAAATTGTTTTCTTTCCCGGCTAAATCCGCTATCTTCGCGGCGGCCGGGCCGGCATTCAGGCTTCCTCCGCCCGCCCGGCCCGTTCCGGCAATGGTCTTTTAGGGTACAATCCTGCTCTTTTGGCAGAATTCCCTCCCCGGCAGGTCCGATCCCGCGTGAAAACCGTATCTTTGCGGAATACGGTCTCTTTCCGGAAGATACGCCTGCGGCGGCGCAGGCCTTGCGGATCGACAACAGGTTAAGGTTATGTACAAGGTTGGTATGAAAACACGCATTTTGAAGTACGTGGCCCTTACGGGCGCCCTGCTCGCCGCATGCGTTGCGGCCCGCGCCCAACGCATCGAGCCGATCCCGTTCGGCGACTTCGAGCAGTGGGTGGTACGCTACATCGACGAGTCGGGCGTGATCGGAGGCAAGAAGCGCCCGGTCTACGCCGTGGCCCCGACCGACACGATCCGGGCCAACACTCCCTACAAGAACAAGTCGGCCTCTCCGTGGGGCTCCTCCAACGTGATGGCCCACGTGATGGGTATCTACAAGACGAGCAACACGGTCTTCCCCGAGAAACGCGGCGAGGGCTACTGCGCCCGCCTCGACACCCGTCTCGAGACCTGCAAGGTGCTCGGGCTGGTCAACATCACGGTGCTCGCCTCGGGCAGCCTGTTCCTGGGCGAGGCCGACGAGCCGATCAAGAGCGCGAGCGACCCGCTCTCGAAGATCCTGATGGGCATCCCGTTCACGGGGCACCCCAAGGCGCTGATGCTCGACTACAAGGCCAGGATATCGACCGACGACTTCGTGACCAAGGCCACCGGCCTCGGCTCCTCCAGGCAGTCGGGCCGCGACGAGGGCGAGTTCGTGCTCTACCTCCAGCACCGCTGGGAGGATGCCAAGGGCAATGTCTACGCCCGCCGCGTGGGTACGATCAAGGAGCGCGTCTCCGAGTCGACCGACGGCTGGGTCAACGACCACAAGATCAATATCCGGTACGGCGACATCACCGGCCAGCCGGACTACAAGCCCTACATGGGCCTGCTGAACGGCGACTACCAGTATTGCTGCCGCAACAGCAAGGGCAAGATCGTCCCGATCCAGGAGGTCGGCTGGGGTAAGCCCGACGACGAGGTGACCCACATCATCCTGATGCTCTCCTCGGGCAGCAAGGGCGCCTACATCGGTTCGGTGGGCAACAGTCTTTGGGTCGACAACGTACGCCTGGTCTACTAACGCTCCGCGACCGTCCCCCTCCTCCGCCGACCGGCACCACCACCGAACTTACTTGCGATACCCGAACTTTTAACCGCAGCCTCTGCTCGACTGACAACCCATGACGCTTCCTCGCCTGACGATCCATACGGCATTTCTGCTGATCCTGCTCGGCGGCAGCTCCGTCCCGGCCTCCGGGCATCCGCACCCCGGTACGCAGGTCGCCGAGCCCCGTGTCCCCGCGGCTGCGGAGGTCCGGACCGACGGACCGGCATCCGCTTCCTCAGCGCGCAGGCAACCCGTCGCGCTGTCCCCGGGCGATCCCGGCGCCCTTCCCGCCGACACCCTGCAACCCGCCGCATGCGGCGCCGCGCAGCCCGCGCCGCATGCCGACTCAGCATCGCCGGCGCCGGCCCCCGACTCGCTATCGCTCGCCTCATCCTCCGACCCGGTCGCCGCACGCCCGAACTTTTTCCGACGCTTTATCGCCTACTTCGCCGACGCCAACAAGAACAAGCAGCGCAAGAAGTTCGACTTCAGCATCATCGGCGGCCCGCATTACTCCGACGACACGAAGCTCGGCCTGGGCATCGTGGCCGCAGGTCTCTACAACATCAAGGGCGACACGCTGATCCCGCCCTCCAACGTCTCGCTTTTCGGCGACGTCACCACGAGCGGCTTCTACCTGCTCGGCATCCGGGGCAACAACCTCTTCCCGGGCGACCGCTTCCGGCTCAACTACACGCTCTACTTCTACTCGTTCCCGGGCTACATCTGGGGCGTGGGCTACGATGCGGGCAACGTCGAGAGCAACGCCACGCGTTTCACGCGCAAGCAGAACCAGTTCAAGGTCGACTTCCTGATCCGCCTGGCGCGCAACACCTATATCGGTCCCACGGCCAGCTTCGACCTGATCATCGGCAAGAACTTCCACCGCCCCGAGGTGCTCCGGGGGGCCGCCGAACGGACGATCAACGGCGGTTTCGGCGCCTCGTTCGTCTACGACTCGCGCGACGTGCTGACCAACGCCTACCGCGGGGCCTACGTCAAGCTCGAGCAGAAGTTCTACCCGGGCTTCGCCTCGAGCCGCTATTCGTTCATGCGCACCGAGCTGCAGGCCGACGTCTACAAGCGGGTCTGGAAGGACTGTATCCTGGCCGTGGACCTCTACTCGATGCTCAACTACGGCGGCGACGTGCCCTGGACACTGATGTCGACGCTCGGGGGCAGCAGCCGCATGCGGGGCTACTACGACGGCCAGTTCCGCGACGAGAAGAGCATCACGCTTCAGGCCGAGCTGCGGCAGCGCGTCTGGCGGCGCATCGGCGTCGCGGCATGGGTCGGCGCGGGCAACGTCTTCCCGTCGTTCCGCAGGTTCAACTGGTCGCACACGCTGCCCAACTACGGCATCGGCGCGCGCTGGGAGTTCAAACGCCGGGTCAACGTCCGCCTCGACTACGGCTTCGGCAAGAAGGGGCACTCGGCCTTTATGTTCAACATCAACGAGGCGTTCTGACCCCGGCCGCCTTGTCGCCATACGACGGCCCGCCAGGGCCGGAACCATCGCGGAGACCGCGCGGCCCGGGCCCGGTTTCCCGGCCGCTTTCCGGGCTTCCGGGCCCGCAGCGGCACTACTGACCTCCGACCTTACGATGGCCGCCACGGCGCGGACGACCCAGGCCCGGACTTTCCGGTGGCCTCCGGTGCGTGCAGGCGATTGTCCGCTACGCGAACGGCCACTGCATATCGGCCGCGCTGCGAACGGACGGTCATGGCCACCGGAGACTCCCGGCCGCCGCAACCGGAGGTCCACCCTGCCCATGTAGCCCCGGACAATCCAGGCAGGCGACCCGGCAGCACACGCTTCCGGACAAATCGTTCGAGAGCCCCGGGCCCGGCACGCGACATAACCCGCCACGCGGCGTCTCCGGCACAGGATGCCCGAGCGACCCGATGACCCTGGGCCATGCGCTCCGCCCCACGGCAATGCATCTGCCCGACAGAACACCCGCCGGCCGCCCCGAGACTTCGGCCCCCGGCAATCGGCTGGCCACACAAACCCGGCTGCCACGCACGCGCAGCCCCGCCGGCCCGACACACCAACCGCGGCCCGCCCATCCCGGGCCGGACCGCTACGATACGCTGCCTCCGCAGGCTCCATCCGTGCGGACAACAAATTAATAGGTTTTGAGATTATGAGATTCGTCACCGCTTTCCGCCAATTCTGCCTCAATCCCCGCGTCCTTTATATCTACTTCGCGGTGGTACTGATGGTCCCCAACTTTTTCCTGTTCTGCACCGAGCCGCTCTCGGCGTGGAGCCGGGTGGTCTACCTGCTGCTCCCGCTCTCGGTCTATATGGCCGCGCTCACGATCTGGCGCAAGCCGGGCATCTCGTTCTGGGTGCTCTTCCTGTTCCTGATCCTCGGGGCTTTCCAGCTCGTGCTGCTCTACCTCTTCGACCGTTCGGTCATCGCTCCCGACATGTTCCTCAACCTGGTGACGACCAACTCGACCGAGGCGGGCGAGTTGCTCGGCAAGCTCACGCCCGCCATCGTCGGCGTCTGCGTGCTCTACCTTCCGGCCCTCACGCTGGGCCTCTTCTCGATGCGGGGCGAATACGGTCTCACGCGCCGCTTTCGCCTGCGCGCGGTGCTCGTGGCCGCGCTTCTGGGCGTACTGAGCGTCGGGGCCGCGCTGATGGCGCGCCGCGACGACCCCGGTTTCCGGGTCTGCCACGACATCTACCCGGCCAACGTGATCTACAACATGGGCTTTGCCGCGCAGAGCTGGCACCGCACGAACAACTATCCCGCCACCTCCGCAGACTTCACGTTCGATGCCCGGCCGACCCACGACAGTACGCTGCGCGAAGTCTACGTGCTGGTGATCGGCGAGACCTCCCGCGCGGCCAACTGGGAGCTCTTCGGTTACGACCGCCCGACCAATCCGCAGCTCAGCCGCGTCACGAACCTCGTCCCGCTGCGCGACGCGCTCACCCAGTCCAACACGACGCACAAGAGCGTGCCTATGATGCTTTCCGCCGCCTCGGCCGAGGACTTCGACCGCATCTACCGCGAGAAGAGCATCCTCACGGCCTTCCGCGAGGCGGGCTTCCGCACGGTCTTCCTGTCCAACCAGCGCCCCAACCGCTCGTTCATCGACTACTTCGCCGCCGAGGCCGACCGTTACGAGAACCTGCGCGACCGCCTCGACCCGAACGATCCCAACCCGCTCGACATGGACCTGCTGCGCCTCTTCGACGACGAGCTCGCGCGGGGCGCCCAGAAGGAGCTGATCGTGCTGCACACCCACGGCTCGCACTTCAACTACACCGAGCGCTACCCCGACTCGTCGCGCTACTTCACGCCCGACCGTATCGAGACGATCCGCGCCTCCGAGCGTGAGCAGCTGGTCAACGCCTTCGACAATACGGTCCGCTATACCGACGCCGTGCTCGCCGGCATCATCGGGCGCCTCGACTCGCTCGGCGCCCCGGCCGTGCTGATCTACTCGTCCGACCACGGCGAGGATATGCTCGACGACGCCCGGGGCCATTTCCTCCACTCGTCGCCTATCCCGAGCTACTACCAGATGCACGTCCCGATGCTGCTGTGGTACTCCGATGCCTACGAGGCAGCCTTCCCCGACGCCGTCGCCACGGCCCGGGCCAATGCGCCGCGCCCCGTCTCGACCAACATCGTCTTCCACACGCTGCTCGGCGCCGGCGGCGTCGAGACCCCGCTGTTCGATCCCGCGCTCTCGCTCACCGATCCGCGCTTCGACCCGCGCCCGCGCACCTGGCTGGGCCCCTACAACGACCCGCTGACGCTCGACGAACTGAACCTCATTCCGTCCGACATCGACGAGTTCCGCCGCCGGGGCCTCGCCTTCCCCTGATCCCCCCTGCCACACCGGCCGGGGCTCCAGGACAGGCCGCCGTCCCGCATCGACGCGACCACGCCACCCGCCATTTCACGAGGGGATACCGCGCACCGGCATCCCCTTCTCTCTCCCGGCCCGTCCACCCCCGCCAACCTCAAGCTCTCGCCCCGCCGCGCCCAACCAAACAGGCGGCCCCTTTTTTCCCAACCCTCTCACGACACGTCCACACCTCCCCAGCCATCCCGTCCTCTCCGACCTCCATACCCATCCGGTCCCCTCCCGTCCAGATACCCCCTTCCACCTTCCTGCAATGCCCTGCCACTCCAAACAACGAGGGGACTGCAAGTCTCCGGCAACCCCCTCCTCAATAGCTCTACATTCATACCGCAAACGGCGACGCCCCCGTCAGTAAGCCAGTACCGACTCCGACCGGCCCCATTTCCGACCGCGCGCGACACAGCCTCTCCCAACCCGGCCTCCCCCCAGCCACCTCCCCTCATGGTTACCCAACCGCCACTTTCCGCGTCCAACCTTCCTATTTCCAGTACCCCGGCGCATTTATTGAACAAGATTTGCATACCTTTGCAGCGTAAAACAGATCATATGGTAAAGAAAAACCAAAACCCCGCACCGACGGCGGGGTACACCCCGGCCCAACGTGCGGCCGTCATCACCGAGCTTTTCCAGGCTTTTCCCGAAAAGAAATACACGGTCAAGGGGCTCGCCTCCTCGACCGGTACCAACAATAAGGAAGAACGCAACATCGTCCGCGACATCCTCGCCGGCCTGCTCCAGGCCGGGACCATCGAGGAGGTGGCCGACGGCAAGTACCGCCTCAAGGGGGGCGGCGCGGCCCGTACCTACGAGGGCGAGGTCGACATGATGGCCTCCGGCGCGATCTACGTCAAGGTCGACGGCCTCGAAAAGGACATTTACATCAACCAGCGCGATACGGCCCATGCCCTGCACGGCGACCGGGTACGCGTCTCGATCCTGCGCAAGGGCAAGGGCGGCGCGCTCGAGGGCGAGATCACCGAGGTGCTCGAACGCAGCCCAAAGAAGTTCGTCGGCGTGGTCGAGCTGTCTCAGAACTACGCCTTCGTCAAGGTCGACTCGCGCAAGGTCCCGATGGACATCTTCGTCCCGCTGCGCGACGGCGGCCCGAAGCTCGGGAACGGCCAGAAGGTGCTGGTCCGCATCCTCGAGTGGCCCGACAACATGAAGAGCCCGCTGGGCGAGATCGTCGATGTCTTCGGGCAGGCGGGCGACAACAACGCCGAGATGCACGCCATCCTGGCCGAGTTCGACCTCCCTTACCGCTTCGAGCCCGAGGTCGAGAAGGCCGCCGACGCCATTCCCGCCCGGATCACCGGGCAAGACTACGCCGAGCGGCGCGACTGCCGCGGCGTGACGACCTTCACGATCGACCCGG